>JBHHZJ010000021.1:0-39310 GCA_046758005.1 Kiloniellaceae bacterium | reverse complement strand
GCTCTATACATTACAGTTGGAGCAGATCCGGGTCGATGAATCGCCTTCGGGCGATCCTCATCGACCCGGATCTGCTTCAGCCGGGACGCGCGCCGGCGGCGCCTCACGGCGCGTCCACGTAGCGGCCGAAGCGGACGGCGGATTCGCCGCGGCGCAGGCGGCGCGAGGGCATGACCAGCACGCAGTCGTCGTAGGGCGTCGCGATCGGCTGTTCGCCGTCGTACCCGATCACGGTCCCGGCGCGTTCGATGACCTCGAGGCCGCGGAAGGGCTCGGTGAAGCGGAAGTCGTCGGTCTTGATCGTGACCGGCCCGGTGACCTCGATGAAGCGCTGTTCGGGTGTCTCCCTGCCGGCCAGGTGCGGCGCCGCGAACGCGGGGTCGATGACCCCGGCGCAAACCAGGAACCGCAGCGTCGTCTCGATCGCCACCGCGGCGCTGGGCTTCGCCCAGTGCTGGCCGCACTCGACGAGCAGCGCGTTCTTCCGGCTGTCGGCGCGGGCGAAGCCGGCGTAGTCGCGCAGGCGCGTGCCGGCGGCGTGGCCGCCATCGCCGACCACGACCCGGGGCACGCCCACCTCGCGCGCGATCCGGCGCCCCTTCGGCGCGGGGCCCGCCATCATCAGGGGCGCGGTCGCGTGCTGCATGGAGTGGATGTCGAGCAGCAGGTCGACGGTGTCGACCAAGGGTCTCAGCTCGCGCGCCCGGCGCAGCTCCACGCTGTCGCGCGGTCCGTCCAGCACGTCCGCGCTCCAAAGCCGATTGAAGTCCTCGTCCACGTAGCGGGACGCCCCCGGATTGGCCGGGTCGAAGCTTTCGTAGGCGGCGGGATTGACGAAGGCGAGCGTCAGCTCGCCGCGCACCGGGCGGACGCCTTCGCGCAAGAGGAAATCGAGCGCAACCGCCCCGCACAGCTCGTTGCCGTGGACGAGCGCGCTGATCATGACGTGCGGGCCGGGCGCGCCGCTGTCCATCGTCGTGACGTAGTCGATGCCGGTATTGCCGGCGCGGTACGGCGTGATGTCGGGGCCCTGCAATTCGATCGGGTAGGGCGGGTCGGGCATGCTCGTCTGGTGGTCCGGATGTCCTCGGCCGGCGGTCGGCGTGCGAGCGAACTCCGCCCGATGTTAAGGCGGAGCCGCGCCGATTTCACCCGCACCGCTCGGTCGGCGCGGCGTCGCGGCGGCGTTCGGCCGATGTTACGGAATCCGTGCTAGAGCACCAGGCAGATGCAGCGCAGCACCCGCTCCAGATCGCTGCTGGGCACCTGCAGCTCCACCCCCATGGTGTCGTCCTCGCGCCAGGCGCAGCGCCCGCACAGCGTGCCCGCGACGGAGTGATCGACGGCGATGACCTTGCCCTCCGGCATTCGCCCCTCGAAGCGCAGCTTCAGGCCGGTGGCCGATATGTCCTCGATATAGCAGGTATAGATCCGGCCGCCCGCGGTCGCGGTCAGGGGCGTCCGGTCGCCGACGGCGACGCGGTTGGCGTTTCGCCGTTCGGTGCTGTGCGGGCCCTGAAACGCTTGCGATGCCGACATGGCCTTTCGATCCGGAGCATACGGAGGCGCAGGCGCCCCCGCAGAGCCATTCTGCGCCGTGGAGCGTTAACGAAGGCTTTACAATCGGGACGAGAGCCGGCGGGTCACAGATTTGTCTTGGGCGCGCATTCGGCGCAAGAGGCGCTCCTTGGCCGGGAACGGCACGGTCATGGTCCGGCCTCGGACCGCGCCGGGCCTCCCCTCCGGGCGCTCGCCGATCGGGACCTCCGACGCCGCCGTGTCGGCGGCCCCGACCCTCGGGAGCTAGGAAAATTGACCTGTTTCGCGATCGCACTTGAGCCCCGATATCCTTCGATCGAAGGTCGTTCGGCGGGAAACAATGCGGTACGATTCTGGACCGCCGTGTGATAGGCCGCTCCGCCATGCATCAGCTGCTGATTTTCCTGAAGGGCGTGGCCGTGGGCCTGGCCATTGCGGCCCCGGTCGGGCCGGTCGGAATCCTGTGCATCCGCCGGACCCTGCATCAAGGGGCCCCGGTCGGGTTGGCCTCGGGCCTGGGCGCGGCGTGCGCCGATGCGCTGTACGGCGCGGTGGCCGGGTTCGGCCTGACGTCGGTGGCCTCCTTCCTGCTTGCGTTTCAAGGCACGCTGCGGCTGCTGGGCGGGGCGTTCCTCGCCGTCCTGGGGGTGCGGATCCTGGCGCGCCCGGCCGCCGGCGACGAACCCGCGGCGGCGCCCGCACAGGCTCGCTTGGCCGGGGCGTTCGGGTCCTGTTTCCTGCTCACGCTGACGAATCCAGCGACGATTCTGTCGTTTGTGGCCGTCTTCGCCGGGCTCGGCCTGGTCGAGCACCTTGCCGGTTACGCCGCCGCGCTCAGCCTCGTGGCCGGCGTATTCGCCGGCTCCGCGCTGTGGTGGTTCGCCCTGAGCGGCGCGGTCGGATTGCTGCGCGGGCGGATGAGCGCACCGTCGCTGCGCTGGGTCAATCGGATCGCCGGCGCGGTGATCCTCGGCTTCGGGCTCGCCGTGCTCGGCTTCGCGGCCTTGGCGTAGCCGGGTCGCCGGCCAGGTTGTGGAATTCGTCCGGATCCTCAGGTCGAAGAGCGGCGGCGGCAGGGCGGCGAAGTGGACGGATTTGTGCGGCGCGCCGCTGCTCAGCCGCCGCCGCGCACGCGCTTGACCGCGTCCAGCCAGCCGGCGTAGCGCGCGTCGCGCTCCTCGGCGCCCACCCGGGACGCGAAGCGTCCGGAGCCCCGCCAGGTGGCCGCGATGCCCTCCAGCCCGTCGAAGAAACCGTTGCGCAGGCCGGCCAGGCACGCCGCGCCGAGCGCCGTCGTCTCGGTCACCACCGGGCGCTCCACGGTGACGCCGAGCACGTCGGCCAGCGTCTGCAGCAGCCAGTCGTTGGCGACCATGCCGCCGTCCACGCGCAGGGCCTCGAGGCCGGCCGCGCCGTCGGCCGCCATCGCTTCGAGCAGGTCGCGGGTCTGGTAGCAGACCGCCTCCAGCGCCGCTTTGGCGATCTCGGCCGGGCCGCTCGCGCGCGTGAGGCCGAAGATCGCGCCGCGGGCGTGCGGGTCCCAGTAGGGCGCGCCCAGTCCGGTGAAGGCGGGAACCAGGTAGATCTCTTGTGCCGGGTCCGCGGCCTGGGCCAGCGCCTCCGTCTCGGCGGCCGAGGCGATGATCCCGAGGCCGTCGCGCAGCCACTGCACCGCGGCGCCGGCGATGAAGATGCTGCCCTCGAGCGCGTAGGTGGTCTCACCCCCGATCCGGTAGGCGACGGTAGTCAGCAGCCGGTTCCTGGACGGCACGGCCCGGGCGCCGGTGTTCATCAGGGCGAAGCACCCGGTGCCGTAGGTGGACTTGGTCATGCCCTCGTGGAAGCAGGCTTGGCCGACGGTCGCGGCCTGCTGGTCCCCGGCCATGCCGCGCACCGGGATCGGCGCGCCGAACAGGTCGGGCAAGGCGGTGCCGAAATCGGCGTCGTTGTCGCGCACCTCCGGCAGCATCGCGGCGGGGATGCCGAACAGCGCGAGCAGGTCGTCGTCCCAGGCCTGGCGCGTGATGTCGAACAGCATGGTGCGCGCGGCGTTGGTCGCGTCGGTGGCGTGCGCCCGGCCGCCGGTCAGGCGCCACAGCAGGAAGGAGTCGACCGTGCCGAAGGCGAGCTCCCCGCGCCTGGCCTTCTCGCGCGCCCCGGGAACGTTCTCAAGCATCCAGGCGACCTTGCTCGCCGAGAAATAGGCGTCGATCAGCAGGCCGGTCGTCTCCTGGACGCGCGGCTCGTGCCCCTCGTCCCTCAAACGCTCGCACAGCGGCGCGGTGCGCCGGTCCTGCCAGACGATCGCCCGGTGCACCGGCGCGCCGGTCGTGCGGTCCCACAAGACCGCGGTCTCGCGCTGGTTGGTGATGCCGATGGCGGCGACCTGGCCGGCCTCCACGCCGGCGGCGGCGAACGCCGCCTTCACCACCTCCACCGTGTCGCGCCATATGTCCTCGGGGTCGTGCTCGACCCAGCCGGGCCGGGGGAAATGTTGTTTCAGCTCGCGCTGCGCCTGGCCGAGCGGCCGTCCCCGGTCGTCGAACAGCATGGCGCGGCTGCTGGTCGTCCCCTGGTCGATCGCCAGAATCGCGTGGGGCGCGGTCATGGGCGGCGTCTCCTCCGTGGCTGTTCCAGGGCGCGGTGCTCGACGGCGCCATCGTGGGTTGGCGGGCGGCAAAGATCAAGGCATGGCGCGCGCTCGCGCGGCGAGCGTTGATGTGAATCAAGGCCCGGAGGATTTCATCCGTGTATCGGTATCGGTCGAACTTCAACCGCGAGGGAGTGCGAGCTTGGAGGAGGAGGACGATGGCGAAGAAAATCGAAGTCACCAAGGGCGACAAGGGCAAAGGCACCTTGGCCGCGCGGGACGTTCCCGCTCACCCGCTGCTGGCGCTGCGCCAGCAGATGGATCGCCTGTTCGACGAGTTCCTGGGCGACTGGCGGCTGCCGTCGCCGCCGCGCGAGCTGTTCGAGTTCGAACCATTCCCCGTTCCGCTGTGGAGCCGGGGCGTGGTCGATGTGAAGTTCGACGTGAGCGAGACCGACGACGCCATCGAGATTACGGCCGAGCTGCCGGGCATCGACGAGAAGGACGTCGAGCTGAGGCTCTCCGACGGTATTCTGACCATGAAGGGCGAAAAGAAGGCCGAGACGGAGACCAGGGAGCGGGACTACTATCTGTCCGAGCGCCGCTACGGCTCCTTCGCCCGCTCGATGCGCGTGCCGGAATCGGTCGACCGGGACAAGATCACGGCGCGCTTCGACAAGGGCGTGCTCACCGTGACCCTGCCCAAGCGCCCCGAGGCCAGGTCCAAGAAAAAGAGGATTTCGATCTCCAGGGGCTGAGCCTGGGCCGTTTGCCGGCCGCGTTGCGTTTGCCGACGCAGACCGATTCCGGGGGCGCCGGCGTGATTCCGTGAGCCCGAAGCTCTCCGGTCAGAACTGCGCCTCGTCGAGGGCCAGCGTGCTGTCCGCCCCGCGCATGACGGCGGCGGCCTCGGCCGCGGCGCGCGGCAGGATGTTGTCGGCGTAGAAGCGGGCGGTGCCGATCTTCGCCTCGAGGAAGGCGCGCTCGGCGGCCCCGCCCGTGTCCGCCTCGGCCAGGCGCCGGCGTGCGGCCGCGGCGCCGCGCGCGAGCAGCCAGCCTCCGGCCACGGTGCCGAACAGGCGCAGATACGGGCTCGCGCCCGCCGCGGCGCGGCGCAGGTCGCCGGCCCCGGCCTCAAGCAGCCACTCGGTCGCCGCCGCGAGGCTGCGCACGCCCTGCGCCGCGGCCTCGCGAATCGGGTTCAGGTCGTTCGCGCCGGCCGCCTCCGGGGCGCCGAGCGTGGCCCGCATCTCGGCGAACAAGGCCTTGGCCGCGGCGCCCTTGTCGCGCAGCAGCTTGCGCGACAGCAGGTCGAGCGCCTGGATCCCGTTCGTGCCCTCGTAGATCGGCGTGATCCGCGCGTCGCGGTAGTACTGCGCGGCGCCCGCCTCCTCGATGAAGCCCATGCCGCCGTGGACCTGCACGCCGAGCGAGGCGACCTCGCAGCCGCAGTCCGTGAGCCAGGCCTTGACCACCGGGATCAGCAGGTCGGCCCGGGCCTGGGCTTGCGCGCGCACGCCGGCGTCGGGATGGCGCTTGGCCCGGTCCAACGCCGCCGCCGCGGTGTAGGCGAGCGCCCGCATGGCCTCGTTCGCGGCCTTCATGGTCATGAGCATGCGGCGCACGTCCGGATGGCGGATGATCGGCACGGCCCGGCCCTCGCGCGCCTCGACCGGGCGGCTCTGCACCCGCTCCCTGGCGTAGCCGAGCGCCTTCTGATAGGCCCGCTCGGCGACCGCCAGGCCCTGGACGCCGACCGAAAGGCGCGCGTTGTTCATCATCGTGAACATGTACTCCATGCCCCGGTTCTCCTCGCCGACCAGCAGCCCGACGGCGCCGCCGGAATCGCCGTAGGCCATGACGCAGGTGGGCGAGGCATGGATGCCCAGCTTGTGCTCGAGCGAGACGCAGCGCAGGTCGTTCCTGTGCCCCAGGCCGCCGTCCTCCTTGACCAGGACCTTGGGCACGATGAACAGGCTGAGCCCCTTGGTCCCCGCCGGGGCGTCGGGCGTGCGCGCCAACACCATGTGGACGATGTTCCGGGCGCAGTCGTGCTCGCCCCAGGTGATGAAGATCTTCTGCCCCGTGATCAGGTAACGGTCGCCGTCGCGCACCGCCCGCGTCTGGATCGCGCCGACGTCGGAGCCCGCCTGCGGCTCGGTCAGGTTCATCGTCCCGGTCCATTCGCCCGCGATCAACTTGGGCAGGTAGGTCCGCTTCTGCGCCGGCGAGCCGTGCGCCTGGAGCAGCTCGACCGCGCCTTGCGTGAGCAACGGCGCCAGCGCGAAGCTGAGGTTGGCGGCGTTCCACATTTCCTGGACCGCCGTGGCGAGCGCCCACGGCAGCCCCTGGCCGCCGTAGTCCGGGTCGAAGGGCAGGGAGCCCCAGCCGCCTTCCACGAAGCGCGCGTAGGCCTCGGGGAACCCGCGCGGTGTGCGCACGACGCCGTTCTCGTAGACCGAGCCCTCGCGGTCGCCGGACCGGTTCAGCGGCGCCAGCACCTCCGAGGCCAGGCGGCCGGCCTCGCTCAGCACCGCCTCGACGAGATCGGGCGTGGCTTCCTCGTAACCGGGCAGGCGGGCGATTTCGTCCAGCCCCGCCAGCTCGTCGAGGACGAAGCGCATGTCGGCGATGGGGGCGGTGTACTCGATCATGGGACGGCGCCTCCCGGCGCGGAGGAAAGGGGTTGCGGACGCGACGAAACGCGAAGGCCCTCGATCATGGCGCGCTCCCTTTCCTTTCATTTACCGCTCGTCGAGCGGGACGGTGCGGCCGACGATCACCGCATAGAGAAGATGGTTAACCGGCGCGAGGATTGCCATAGGCCGTGGACCGCATCGGTTAGAAATGAATGCGCCGGCCGCCGGGCCCCGGTGCGGTTGCTTATCGTTGGCCGGGCCGGCATCCTCTCACTACGCCCCGCCGGGCAACCGACGGGGCGGGGCGGCAGAAACCGGGCGGTCGGGAAGATGGCCGAGATCGTGAATCTGCGCCGGGCGCGCAAGCGCAAGCGCCGGGCCGAGGCGGAGGCCGGGGCGGCGGAAAACCGCACCCGCTTCGGCCGCCCCAAGGCCGAGAAGCGCCGCCAGGCCGCGCAGCGGGACAAGGCGGACAAGGCCCTGGACGGCAAGAAGCTGGACTGAACCGAAGGCGGCCTGGGCCCGGCCGCGGGGCTCTGCAAGGGCCTGTCCGACCCCGTTTACCTGGCGTTCACCCGCGGCCGGCATGCTGCGGGCATGGAGCTGCTGCGCCCGCAGGAGGTACCCTTCGAAGCCCCCGAAAGCCGCGTTCTGGCCCACCCCGGAGCCCGTTTCGGGCTGCTTGCCTTCGGCTGGCTCAGCATGGCGCTCGGGCTCGCCGGCCTGCTGCTGCCGTTGGTGCCCAGCACGGTGTTCTTTCTGCTCGCGCTGTGGGCCTTCTCCAGGTCCTCGGCCCGCTTCCACGACTGGTTGTACAGTCACCCGCGGATCGGCCAACCGCTGCGCGACTGGCACACCCACCGGCTGGTCCCGCTGCCGGCCAAGGTGCTGGCCGTGGTCATGATGGGCGCCACCTTGGTCTACGTCACTCTGTTCGTCGCCGAGGGGTGGGTCCTGCCGGCGGCGCTCGCCGCGGTGCTGGCCGCCGTCGCCGCCTACATCCTGACCCGCCCGCACCGCATCGCCGCCTGATAGCCGCCTGATATCGGAGGTGGTTCGCATGAGGGCGTCGTCCGGGGCGCGTGCGCAAGGAAGGGCGGCCGCGCGAACGGCCGCCCCGACATACGACTTAGCCCTCACCGGATCGAAACCGGGCCGGCACCGGTCCTCGACCGGTACGCCGTCCGGTCCAAGGAGGCGATAAACCGAACTCAGTAGATCGCCACCGGGTTTCCGGGCGAGCCGGTCCCGCCCTTGATCTTGAGCGGCGACCAGACGAACAGGAACTCATAGGCCTTGTCGGCCACCAGCTGGGAGAAATCCAGGTTCTCCAGGTTCCAGATGCCGCGTTTCGTCATCATCTTGATGTGGCATTCGAACGGCTGGTCGCCCTCACCCGCAAAACCGGGGCCGACCGCTTCCGAGGCCCACGTGTCCGAGCCCCAGAGAATGACCTTGCGCGAGGCCAAGTATTCGCAGGCCGAGAGGCCGAAACCGGGCTCGCCGGCGTTGAACGCCGCGATCCGCTTGGCCTTCTCGGCGGCGTCGAACGTATCCCACTTGGACGGGTCCCAGATGTCCCCGTGGCCGGTGTAGAGGAACACGCAGTCGCCTGCCCCGATCGGATCGATGCCTTGCCTGCGGACCATCTCCCGGACGTCTTCGTCGGTGACGATCCCGGGGTCGCTCTTGCTGTTTTCCTTTGGGATGGGCAGTTGCCCGCCGCGCAGTGCGGCGGCGTCGAGCAGCACGCCGCGGCAGACGAACCCGATCTTGGCGACATGCTCGACGCCGAGCGGACCCACGCCGTAGGAGCCGATGCCTTTGTCGGTCAGGAAGCGCCCATTGTAGAAGAACATCCCCTTCGAGGTGATGACTCCGATGTGGCCCGGCCCGTCGAACTGAGTGCCGATCTGGCCGATCTCCGTCGCCAGATACTCGTCGTTGTAGACGAGTTCTTGCGGACCGAACGGCCCGCCCGTGGGCAGGCCCGGGATGACCATCCGCCACCCGCGGGTGCCGAAAGCCGGCGCATCCTGCTGATAGACCTTGCCGAGCGTCGCGACCTTGCCCTGCTTGACCAGCTTGACGGCCTTCAAAACCATGGCGGCAGTGGTCCGATTGACGGCGCCGGCCTTGTCGTCCGGCCCCCATTCTGTGGGCGCCCAGTTGCCCGTGAGCGGCTCGTCATTGACCGCCATCGCCGGCGCCGACAGGCCGGCGGCCACGACCAATGCGATCGCGGCAGAAGCGGATCCGATGTGTTTCATAACACTCTCCTCCCTGTCATCGCTGACTCTGTCCGACGTTTGCCGGACCATGCCCGAACGGGCATCGCCTAGATTTATCCGAAACGGGAGCGGTCATCCACCCGAGATGGGTTGCGAGGAATTCGCAGCCGCGGATTCCCGAAATCCGGCTTTCACGGGCCGGCGGACGCGAGCGCGGCCTCGCGGATCCGGCTCAGGCTCGCGCGCGGGGTGATCGCCTCCGGGTCGATGCGCAGGTCGAGGAGCGCGGGCCCGCCCGCGGCGCGCGCCCGCTCGAAGGCGGGCGCGAAGTCCTCGGTGCGCTCGACCGTCTCGCCGTGGGCGCCGTAGGCGCGCGCCAGCGCCGCGAAGTCCGGGTTGACCAATACGGTGCCGAGGACCCGGCCGGGGTACGCGCGCTCCTGGTGCATGCGGATCGTGCCGTACATGCCGTTGTTGACCAGCAGGACGACGATGCCGAGGTCGTACTGCACGGCCGTGGCCAGTTCCTGCCCGGTCATGAGGAAGCAGCCGTCGCCGGTGAAGCAGACCACGGGGCGCTCGGGATAGACCAGCTTGGCCGCGACCGCGGCCGGCGTGGCGTAGCCCATGGAGCCGCTGGTCGGCCCGAGCTGGCTGGGGAAGGAACGGTATTGGTAGAAGCGGTTGGGCCAGGCCGAGTAGTTGCCGGCGCCGTTGGCGACGATGGTCTCGGGCGGCAGCGTCTGGCGCAGGGTGGCCATGACCTCGCCCATCTGCAGCGCCCCGGGGATCGCCGGCGGCTCGATGTTCTCCACGTAGTCGCGGCGCGCCGCCGCGCTCCACGCGACCCAGCGCGCGGAGTCCACCGGCTCGCTGGCCCGGGCGGCGGCGGCGAACGCCTCCATCCCGGCGTTGATCGCCAGGTCCGGCTGATAGACCCGGCCCAGCTCCTGCGCGTCGGCGTGGACGTGGACCAGCGTCTGCCTCGGGCGCGGGATGTCGATCAGGGTATAGCCGCCGGTCGCGATCTCGCCCAGCCGCGCGCCGACGACGAGCAGCAGGTCGGCGTCCCTAATGCGCCGTGCGAGCTTCGGGTTGATGCCGATGCCGATGTCGCCGGCGTAGCTGGCGTGGGTGTTGTCGAGCCGGTCCTGGCGCCGGAAGGACACGCCCACCGGCAGGGCGTTGGCCTCGGCGAAGGCCCGGATGTCGGCCACGGCCCGGGCCGTCCAGCCGCCGCCGCCCAGGATCACGAAGGGGCGCTCGGCGCGCGCGAGCAGCTCTTGCAGCCGCGTCATGTCGGCCGCGCCCGGGTGCGCCTGGACCGGCCGGTAGGGCGCGGCGTCGGCGGCGGCCGCGCGCTCGCTCAGCATGTCCTCCGGCAGGGCGAGCACGACGGGCCCCGGCCGGCCCGAAGTGGCGGTCGCGAAGGCGCGGGCCAGGAACTCGGGGATGCGCCCGGGGTCGTCGATCTGCGCCACCCACTTGGCCATCTGGCCGAACATGCGCCGGTAGTCGATCTCCTGGAACGCCTCGCGTTCCAGGGCGGGGCGCGCGACCTGGCCGACCAGCAGGATCATCGGCGTCGAATCCTGCGCGGCGATGTGGAGCCCGGCGCTGGCGTTGGTCGCGCCGGGTCCGCGCGTGACCATGCAGATGCCCGGGCGGCCGGTCAGCTTGCCGTACGCCTCGGCCATCATGGCGGCGCCCCCCTCCTGGCGGCAGATCACGTAGCGGATCTGCGGCGCGTCGTAGAGCGCGTCCAGCACCGCGAGGTAACTCTCGCCCGGAACGCCGAAGGCGAACTCGGCGCCGTGGATGCGCAGTTGATCGACCAGGATCTGCCCGCCCGTGCGCAGGTTGCCGGACTCGTTCATGGCGCGCCGTCCTCCCGGGTTGGCTGGTGTGCCCGCGGCCCTCCTTGTAGCGCGGGACGCGCGGCTTGTCGCGCCTCGGCTCGCCGGGTTGTGCCGGCGCGGCCCCGGGGTCAAAATCCCGGGCGGCAAGCGGGAGGGGGAGGCGCGCGTGTACCAGTCCCTGATCGTGGTCGACGAGTTTTATCCGGACCCGCGCGAGGTGCGGAAGGTCGCGCTCGGCTTCGAGTACCCCGAGGTGACCGGCCCGCGCACCTTCCCCGGGCGCAACTCGCGCCAGAAGTTCGTCCCGCCGGGCCTCGACGCGGCGGTGTCGCGCCTGGTCGGCGAGCCGGTCTCCGGGACTGCCGACCCGCGCGCCTCGCACGGCAAGTTCCGCATCACGCTCGCCGGCGAGGAAGGCCGCTACCTCGTGCACGCCGACCCGAGCATGCTCGCGTGGGTCGGCGTCGTCTACCTGAACCCGCCCGAGCGATGCCGCGGCGGCACCGCGTTCTTCCGGCACAAGGGCCTCGGCTCGGACCGCACCCCGCTCAGCGAGCAGGAACTCAGGGCCTACGGCCCGGCCAGCATCGCCGAGCTGCTCCAGCGGGAGGGCAACGACCCGGACAAGTGGGAGCACCTGATGACCGTGCCCATGCGCTTCAACCGCCTGATCCTCTATCGGCCCTGGCTGTGGCACTCGGCCGGCGCGGCCTTCGGCGGCTCGCTGGAGGACGGCCGGCTGGTGCAGCTCGTCGGGTTCCAGTCACGGCAAGGCATCGCGCCATAGGGTCACGCATGGCGCACATCGTGGAGCGACCACCATGAAATACCGGAACTTCGGACGGACCGGGATCGAGGTGTCCGAGATCGTCTTCGGCGGCGGTTACGTGGGCGGCCTGCTGCTGCGCGCCGACGACGAGACCAAGCTCAACACGCTGCGCCGCGCGCTCGAGGCCGGGATCAACTGGATTGACACCGCGCCCGCCTACGGCCAGGGCAGGTCCGAGGAGGCGCTGGGCTGGCTGCTCGAGGAGCTCGAGCCGGAGCCCTACGTCTCCACCAAGGTCGGGATCGACCTCACGCGGCTTGACGACATCCCCGGCCAGATCGAGGCAAGCGTGCACGCGAGCCTCGTCCGTCTGCGCCGCGAGCGGGTCGACCTGCTGCAGCTTCACAACCCCATAGAGACCGAGACCGGCGGCGGGGCGATCGGGATCGCGCACGTGCTCGGCGCCGGCGGCGCGGCCGACGGCCTGGAGCGCATGCGCGAGCAGGGGCTGACCCGTTTCCTCGGGCTCACCGCGCTGGGCGAGGCCGGGGCGATCCGGCAGGCGATCGCCAGCGGCCGCTTCGATTCGGCCCAGGTCTACTACAATCTGATCAATCCCACCGCCGCCCGGCCGCTGCCGGCGGGCTGGTCGGGCCACGACTTCTCCGGGGTGATCCATTCCTGCCTGACCCAGGGCCTCGCGATCATGGTCATTCGGGTGCTGGCGGCCGGAGTTCTCGCCACCGACGAGCGTCACGGGCGCGAGATCGTGGTCACCAGGGGCAGCGGGATCCTGGCCGAGGAACGGCGCGCCCGGGCCGTGTTCGAGGCGATCGGCGCGCGCTATGGGACGCGCGCGCAGAGCGCGATCCGCTTCGCGCTCGCCAACCCGGACATCTCGTGCGCGATCGTCGGTCTGGCCGAGCCGGCCCACCTCGAGGAGGCGCTGGCCGCCGCCGGGATGGGCCCGCTGCCGCCCGAGGCACTGGCCGAGCTGAACGCGTTCTACGACACGGCGTTCGGGCAGCTGTAGGTCGCGCGCTGATTAAAGGGGCCCCGCCACCGCGCCGCTGTGCTCAATGCCGCTTCGAGGCCGCACAGCGGGCACCACTCGCCGTCGCACGGCACGGCCAACCGGTGAATGTCCACCCCGCCGGCGGTACGGTCGTCCAAACCCTCACGATCACTCAATCCCGCCGACGCTCGACGCTCAGCACGCGGCCGTCAAATCCCCATGGACCGCGCGCGCCGCTCGGCCGAGCCGAAATTCCCCCGCGGTTTCCTCCCCCTGAGGCTTCTCCGACGCCTGCCGCCCGAGCAAGTGACGCCGTCCCTCAGCGCCAGGCGTCCGAGAACCCTCAACACAACCAGACGTTCGCAAATTCCTATGCAATCCAAAAGCCCACGCTGCATTCGCTTGCGACGGCTAGCCATGTTATGATGTTCGGTAGTCGGGAAGAGCGTCCTGGCGACACGCATTTCTAGCTCAACGCCTATTGGAACGGGGAGGCGCAGGTGGCGATTTTCATCACGCAAGGCAACTACACCGAACAAGCGATGAAGGGTATGATCGACAACCCGGAGGACCGGGCGATCGCGGTTGCCGGTCTCATGGAATCGGTCGGAGCGAAACTCCTTCAAATCTATGTGACGACCGGCGAGTACGATTTCCTGGTCATTTCCGAAGGCGACAATTTGACGGACCTCGTGGCCGGATTGATGATCGCCGGATCGACCGGTGGTGTCACCAACCTGAAAACCGTCCAGGCGCTGACGACGCAAGAGGCCAAGGCGGCGATGGAAAAGGCCAATGCCGCTCGTGCCGGGTTCCAACCGGCGGGGGCCGGCAACTGAGGTTCTACATCGCATCGGCAGTTGGCCGACCCGATCATTGATCCGTGTGTCCTGATCGAGTAATTGCCTGACAGTCGGCCACGCCGGCCCGCCCGATCGTCCGGAGACCTTTTCCTCGCCGATGGGCGATCAGGTTGCGCCCCTTACGGCGTTGATCCGCTCGGTGATCGCGGCGCACGTCCGCAAGACCTGCCGCTGAGCCCGCGCTCCGGACCGGCGCTGCCGCGCCGGTGCAGGTGCGGGGCGTCTCGAGGCGGGATGGATTGAGGGCCGCGCCTAGCGGCGGTGCAGCAGGTCGTCCTGCCGCGCTTGGCGCCTTTGCCGCGCGTCCCACGTTTGCCAAAGGGCCCGGGACGCCGGATAGAGCACCAGCACCCCCATGAGGCAGATGATGACCACGGTCAGCAGGTCGGAGATCATGATCCAGACTCCGCGCATACTTATCCCCTGGAGCATGTATTATCGCAGATGCCCGGTCGCACGGCAACAAATCTCGGAATCCGATCAGGACATATTACCTAATAAGTGGTTGTTTTATCTTCCAACAGCTTAGCTATTATTTCCACAGGTTTATCCACTATGTTTCCACAATCTCCGGCGGTGGATCGAACATTTATGAAACCTCCGATCGCACTCCACTCCGGGCAGCCGCCGGCCTTGCCGCTCGACGGCGTCGCGACCGCGACCGCAGGCGCCGGGTGCTCGGCCGGGGGCATGCGACGCCCCCCTCGCGCCGGCGCCACGGCCCGCAAGGCCTCGCCGCGGCTGGAAATTTCCCGTGATTCGACGCCTCGATCGACCGCCTGCGGGTTAACCCGGCCGCAATCGGGCTGATCTACCCTCGGCCGTGCCGGTTCCGGGCACCAAGGGAATTCGCCGAGACCGCAATCGACCATGAAGATTGGACGGCGTAGCGGCGGCGCGAAAAAGGAAAGCCTGCGCGCCGAACTCCAGGAGATCCTTCGCTCCGGTCGAAGCGACGGGCCGGTCTGCGGGCCCGGCTGCGCGCGGCCGGACTCGCGGGCGTGTTCGCGCGCCTGCCCCGATATCCCGCGCGCCCTGTCGAGCGACCCGGACAACCACCCGTTGGAGACCCGCATCGCGCCGCTCGTGTTCGAACTGAAGCGCCTCGGGGTGTTCGAGCCGTGCTGGTCCTGCGCGGGGCACAATGGCGCAGACGGCGCCCTCTGGAAGGTTCCCCGCGTCTGGTTCTACTGCCGGTCGGTGGTCCACGTGCGGGTCCTGGCGGAGAGCATCCAGGAGCTTCACCTGCACAAGAAACTGAACGCCCCGTGGCACATCGTCATCACCTTCTCCGAGCACGACAACGCGGACACGACGTTCTCCCTCGAGCCCCGTCTCGAAGGGCGGCGCCCGAACCTCACCGCCCTGCAAACGGACATCGAGGCGATCGCCGAACATCTGCGCGATCTGGTCTTCCGCGAGGTCGAGAAATTATCGGCGGCGATAAAGTAGACGTTCATGGCCGGTACTCTCTCCATCGGCATGTCGCACCTTGCCGAATTCCACGGGCAGCCGCTCCGGCCCGTAGCGGGCGATTCGTGCGGCGTCGGCTACACGGCCCGGATCGCCATCCCGGCCTATGCGCAGCGGGTGGCGAGGCACTACGGCGTGGCGTTGGACAAGATTGGAATTCCACTCGATTTCCGCCACTTCGGCGTGGTCTTCGAGTTCGCGGCGCCGGTCGAGCTGGCGGTCTATGACTCGGGGCGCGCCCTGGACCGGGGGGTGCGCGAGGTCATGGCGTGCTTCGGCCCCGTGGTCTTCCGCAACGCTTTCTGCCCGAGCGCCAGCGCGCCCAAGGGCAGCGGAACATCTTTCCGAGCCTGCGTTTTCACCTGGATCGCGGCTCGACCCAGAGGGACCGCTACTCGCTTTTCACCCGCGACCCGTTCGACCCGGTGCAGCAGGCGCCGCGCACCTCCTCGACGCTGGTTCTCGCCAATGTCGTCGCCTACCTGCAGGCGTTGAGGGTAGGGCATGGGGCGCACGAGTTCAGGTCGCTCTATCGGCTGTTCGAGGAGGAAGACATCTCGCCGCTGATCGACGAGGTTGTCCTCGAGCTGCCCTGGCGCGCGCCGGAGGGCACCGGCGAGATCTCGATCCTGGACAACCGCACGGTCCTGCACGCGAGCTATTACACGCGGGACCGAGACAAGGGCTATCCGATCGGTGTGCGGTATCTTTATTGAATTGACGGCCGGATTGAGGTCGGGTCGCGCCGGCGTCGCCAAACCTGGGCGGCGCGCGATTGACGTGCATCAATGCAATCGTTTGGGTTCGCGAAATAATATTACGTATATTCGGTGACGGTAGGGAGGGCTGGATCGATGACAAGGCTCCCGGCGTCCGTTCGCGCCAACGTGCGCAGGCTCAAGGCGCTTCTCGAACAGGAGATCAAGGAATCCCGGGTGCAGGCCATGGATCGGGCGCACCTGGCGACGCGGGGCGACAGGCCCTTCGCCGGCTGCAACCCCTGCGAGCCCTCGCAGGCCGGCGCCCCCTCTAGCCTGGGCGTCAATCAGCCGCCGCAGGCCCGGGGTTGATCCGCGTCCGCGGAGCGCGCCCTCGATTTAGGCAAGTGGTGCCCCTGGCCGGACTCGAACCAGCACGGGCTTGCGCCCAGCAGATTTTGAGTCTGCCGCGTCTACCTGTTCCGCCACAGGGGCTTGACCGGCACGCATGATAGTCGAGCGGGCCGGCTTGGCAAGCCGGCCCCTTGAGGGCCGCAAACGGCCGCAAAACGCCGCAAACGCCCAGGGCATCGGCCGAAGCATTTGAAAACCTGTGATTCCTATGGCACCACCTCGCGATTTTGGGTAAAAAGTAACGCTTTCGATTCAATATCCCTGCATAGTGCTTGAGGACTATTGGATGGCGTAGAGGCGGCGCGGAAAGGTTTGACCCGCCAGCTTGTCGAGTAACCCGGCTCGCGACGGCAAAGAGCGACCAGTCCCCCCCAAAAGCGATCGCCGACGATGGGATAAGACCCCGGGGTCTTGGCCGGGTCTGCGATTTGCGGCAGAGACGGGCCGCCTTTTCTCGTAACGGGCGTTTCAGGGCGCGGCCTGCGATCAATCGGAGTACCCGGAGTATGATGGACAACGAGAGTTCAGAGCAGTCGGAGATCACCCATCGGGAGATCACGGCGGTGGTCAAGTGGTTCAACCCGGCCAAGGGGTTCGGTTTCGTCCAGCCGAGCGACGGTTCCCCGGACGCCTTCATGCACGTCTCCGTCGTCGCGAGGTCCGGCCACCGCCATCTACCGCAGGGCGCGACCATCGTCTGCGACCTGTGCGCCGGGCCGAAAGGGCCGCAGGTCGCGGCCGTGCACCGGGTCGAAGCCCTGCCCGAAATGCCTGTCGGGCCGCACGAGGGCGAGACCGCCGAGATCGAGGGCACGGTGAAGTTCTACAACCGCGAAAAGGGCTTCGGGTTCGTCGTGCCGGACGACGGCGGCAAGGACGTGTTCGTCTCCGCCCGGGTGCTGGAACGCGCCGGTATGCAGAACCTGGGGCCCGACCAACGGGTGCGCATGCTGACCCGCATGGGCCACAAGGGGCCCATGGCCGATAGCATCGAAATCATCTGAGGCCAGTTGCCCGGAGATCCTGAACCCGGGACGCGCCGGGGCCTCCCGGCGGCCCGCCCGCGCGCCGTGACGCCGGCCGATACCGATGGCCGATAAGTTTGGGTCGTTTCATGGGAGCAAATCGGCCCGTCGAGGGCCGGGCGCCGTTCGCCGCCGGAGGCGCCGCTTACTGCTTGCGGCGGCCCGCACCGCGGCGCGGCTCGCTCCTGTTCGGTGGCAAGAATCGCCTCTGTGAAGAGACCCGATATTATCGACTGTCGGAATTATTGCAGCGGCGCGGCCTCCGGCTCGTCCCCGAGGTCGGCGAGCGGCACGTTGCACGGACCGGCCTGGTGATGCACCAGCTTCCAGGCGCCGTCCTCGCGGACGAACACGTTGGTGGCGACGAGCACGGTATCGCCGATCTGTTCGTAACAGACGACGAAGCCCGCCTCGCCGGTGAGGAAGCCGCGCGCGCCGCGGCAGGCGATCTTGGGCGACTCCGGGTTGGAAAGGATTCCGCGCCAGGATTCCATGACCTCCTCGCGCGAGGTGAGCGCCTGCCAGCCGGGATGGATGCACGCAACCGATTGCCGGGCCGCCCAGAGGGCCTCCATACCGTCCACGTCGCGGTTGCGGAACGCGTGGTAGAAGGCCTCGTTGGCGAACAACAGTTCGGCCCGCTGGCTCACCGGCTCGGTCCTCGAGTTGGGATCCGCGGCGCGGCGCGCGGTGCCCCGCCCGGAACCATCGTAGCAGATTTCGCCGCCGGTTGCCCCGCCGTCCGGCGCTTGCTACACGGACCCGCCGCGCGACCACGGGGGACCTGAAAGCCGTGCTCCAAGCCCTCTACGAGCGGACCATGGCGCTAGCCGGACATCGGCACGCGCTGTGGGCGCTGGCCGTCGTCGCCTTTGTCGAAAGCTCGGTCTTTCCGATCCCGCCAGACGTGCTCATCCTGCCCATGGTCTTGGCGGCGCGCGAGCGGGCCTTGCAGGTCGCGGTCGTGGCCACCGCCGCCTCGGCCCTGGGCGGCCTGTTGGGCTACGCGATCGGGGCCGGGCTGTTCGAGGCCGTCGGCCGGCCCCTGCTCGAATTCTATGGTCAGACCCAAAGTTTCGAGGCCTTCCAGGCGAAGTACAACGAATGGGGCGCCTGGATCGTCGCTGGCGCCGGCTTCACGCCCTTTCCCTACAAGGTGATCACCATCGCCAGCGGCGTGGTGCACCTTGACCTCACGGTCTTCATCCTGGCCACGTTGGCGTCGCGGGGCGCGCGGTTCTTCCTCGAAGCGGGCCTGCTCTGGTGGTTCGGCCCGCCGATCCGCGAGTTCATCGAGAAGCACCTGCCGCTTCTGACCGCGCTTTTCTTCGTCCTGCTGCTCGCCGGGTTCCTGGCGGCGCGCTATCTGTTATGACGGAGGCAATGGCCATGCCCGCGGGATTCCTGCAACGGGCCGTCGATCATCCGCGTCTGGTCCCGGCGCTGATCGTCGCGGTCTGCCTCGGCGCCCTCGGCACCGCCTGGATCTCCCAGGTCTGGGGCGGGCTCCAGCCGTGCGTGCTGTGCGTCTACCAGCGCTACGCCTATGGCGGCGCACTCGTGTTCGGATTGGCCGGGCTCGCGCTCGGCCCCTGGCCGCACGCCCGCCGCCTCGCGGTCGCCCTGGCCGGGCTTGCCTTTCTGACCGGCGCCGCGATCGCCTTCTTCCACGTCGGCGTCGAGCAGCACTGGTGGCGCGGCACCGCGGAATGCCACGCCCCGGCGTTCGACCCCAACGTCTCGATCGAGGAGCTGCGCAAGCGGCTCCTGGAGGCGCGCTTCGTGCCCTGCGACGAGGTCCCGTGGTCCTTGTTCGGGATCTCCATGGCCGGGTACAATTTCCTGGCGTCGCTCGGCTTGGCCGCGGCCGGCATGTGGGCGGCGCGGCACGTCACGGTGGGGCGGCGCCCATGACCGCGAAGGCAACCGGCCACGTCGGGTCCACGACCGCGACCGGCGGCGCTCGCCGCACCGGCACGCCGCGTCTGCCCGGCGATCCGGACCCCGCGGCGCTGGTCGCCCGCATGCTGCGCGTCGACCACGCGGGCGAATACGGCGCCCGGCGCATCTACGAGGGCCAGCTCGCCGTCCTCGGCCGCCGCGCCGGCGGCGGCGCCGTGCGCCGGATGCACGAGCAGGAGCTGCGCCACCTGGAGCACTTCGAAAAGCTGATGGTCGAGCGCCACGTGCGCCCGACCGCGCTCCAGCCCTTGTGGCACGTGGCCGGCTTCGCCCTCGGCGCGGCGACCGCGCTGCTCGGCGAGCGGGCGGCCATGGCCTGCACCGTGGCGGTCGAGGAGGTAATCGACGCGCACTACCTGGGGCAGGCGGGCAGGCTCGGCGCGGACGAGGCCAAGCTCAAGGCGACCATCGAGGATTTCCGCAAGGACGAGCAGGAGCACCGCGACATCGGGCTCGCCCACGGCGCCGAGGAGGCGCCGGGCTACGAGCTGCTCAGCGCCGCGATCAAGTCCGGATCGCGCCTGGCCATCTGGCTCTCGGAACGGCTGTAGAAGGTTCGGCTGGTCCGTCGGCGCCCGATCAGGACTCCAGCTCGGAATCCCAGTACAGGAAGTCGCGCCAGCTTCCGTGCAGGAAGTTGGGCGGGAACGCGCGCCCGTTCTGCTGTAGCTGGTAGGTCGTCGGCTGCACCACCGGGCGCAGCGGATACATGCGGCATTCGTCGGACGCGCGGTTGCCTTTCCGCAGGTTGCAGTCCTGGCAGGCGGTCACGACGTTGGTCCAGGTCGTGCGTCCGCCGCGCGAGCGCGGCAGCAGGTGATCGAAGGTCAACTCCTCGGACGGGAACGCGCCGCCGCAGTACTGGCAACGGAAGCGGTCGCGCAGGAACACGTTGAAGCGCGTGAACGCCGGGCGCCGGTCCAGGTGCACGTAGTCCTTGAGCGCGATCACGCTGGGCAGGCGCATCTCCATGGACGGCGAGTGGACCAGGCGATCGTACTCGGAGACGATGTTGACACGTCCGAGAAACACGGCCTTGACCGTGTCCTGCCAGGACCAGAGCGACAGCGGGAAGTAGCTCAGCGGCCGGAAATCCGCGTTCAGCACGAGAGCGGGAAAGTTGGTTGCCGCGGCGTTCACCGTTCAGGTCTCTCCGAACCGTTCACCCCTCTAGGTCCGCCGATCGCCACGCAGGCGGATCAGCGGCTTGGATCTTGATACTCGACCGGGCCTTGACACACAAGGCTTAGTGGCCTGATTGCGTTCAATTTACATGTTCGCGACACGCCGGGCCCTTCCCGGAACCCGGGCCTCGATCCCGACATATTCCGACATACTGGCACAGGAGGGTTAAGGAGCGATAGATCCCGCGGACGCTTGGATTCCCGGCGCGCGTGCCGCCGACCCTTCAATCCGATGGCGGCGCATCCCAGATAACGAAGGGCCCTTGGCGCCGAAGAAACGCACCCGAACCACGGGAACAGGGGAGGCGAAACGATGAAGGCGGTCAGGCCGCCCGCCGTGGCGGGCAGCTTCTATCCGGACGATCCGGCCATGCTGCGCGCCGTGGTGGACGACTTCCTGGAAGGCGCGCGGCCCGCGCCCTGCGCGCAATGGCCGAAGGCGATCATCGCGCCGCACGCGGGCTACATCTATTCCGGTCCCGTGGCGGCGAGCGCCTATGCGACCCTCACGCCGGCGGCCGGTCACGTCGAGCGCGTCGTCCTGGTCGGCCCGTCGCACTTCGTGCCGTTCCGCGGCGTCGCCGCGCCGCGTGCGGAGGCCTTCACCACGCCGCTCGGCGAGGTGCCGGTCGATTCCGCCGCCGTCGAGGCGATCCGCGACCTGCCGCAGGTCACGATCGCCGACGGGCCGCACGGCGAGGAGCACGCGCTGGAAGTGCAGTTGCCGTTCCTGCAGGTTGTCCTGGGCGCGGTCGCGGTCGTGCCGCTCGCCGTCGGCGATGCCCGGCCGGCCGAGGTGGCCGAGGTGCTGGCCCGGCTGTGGGGCGGCGCCGAGACCCTGATCGTGGTCAGCTCGGACCTGTCCCACTACCATCCCGAAGACGTCGCCCGGCGCATGGACGACGCCACCGCGACGGCCATCGAGGCGCTCGAGGGCGCGCGGCTCGGCCCGGAGGACGCCTGCGGCTTCCTGGCCGTGGCCGGGTTCCTGGCCGAGGCCAAGGCGCGGCGCCTGCGCGTCGAGCGCCTCGATCTGCGCACCTCCGGCGACGTCAGCGGGTTCACGCGGCGCGTGGTCGGCTACGGCGCCTGGGCGTTCCGGGACAACGGGACCGGGCCGGCCGCTACGGCTTGACCCCCGCCGTGGCGCCGCGCCGTTCCGGATAGAGGCATTTCTCCAGCAGCGCGGCACCGAGCCCGATGCCGACCTCGTCAATGCCGTGGCCGAGGCCCGGCCGGGCCTCGGCGCGCACCGCGACCCCGTTGGCCGCCAGCGCGGTCTCGGCGGCGGCCATGGCCGGAAACGCGACGATCTCGTCGGCGTCGCCGTGAACGAGCAGCACGGGCGGGCGGCTGCGGATCTCCGCGGGCAGGAGTTCGGGCGCGATCAGCATGCCCGAGTAGCCGACGATCGCGGCGCACGGCCGCGCCCGGCGCAGGCCGACATACAGGGCCATCATGGCGCCCTGCGAGAACCCCACCAGCGCGAGCCGCCCGTCGGACAGGCCGTGGCGGGCCAACTCCCGGTCGATGAAGGCGTCCAGATGCGGCGCGGCCGCGCGCACGCCGCCGAGGACCGCGGCCGCGTCGCGCTCCTGGAAGCTGAACCACTGGCGGCCGAAGGGCGCCATGTCGCACGGAAACGGCGCGTGCGGGGAGACGAAGGCGGCGTCCGGCAGGACCTGGGCGAACAGCGGCGCAAGCGCGATCAGGTCGTTGCCGTCAGCGCCCAGGCCGTGCAGCAGGACGACCAGCTTACGCGCCTCGCCCGCCGCGCGCCCGAAGCGCGGCCCGTCCAGTTCGATGGCCAAGCTCATCGCACGGCCCCCTCGCCCGCCGGGCCCCTAGATAGAGGATTCCCGCCGCGCCGTCACGCCTGCCCGTCCGGCACGCCCGGGTGGCGGTAGATGTGCCAGAGGAAGCGGGCGGCGGCGCTGCGGTACGGCCGCCACGGCTCGGCCAGCTCGAGCATTCGGGCCCGCGCCGGGCGCTCGGGCAGGCGTTTGAGGCGCTGCGCGGCGGCCTGCACCGCCAAGTCGTCGGCGGGCCACACGTCCGGCCGGCCGAGCGCGAAGAGCAGGTAAATTTCCGCGGTCCAGCGCCCGATTCCCTTGGCCCGCACCAGGTGCGCGACGGCGTCCTCGTCGACCATGCGGCCGACCGCCTTGAGCTCGAGGCGGCCGGCCAGCACGTCCTCGGCGAGCGTCTGGCCGTAGCGCATCTTCTGGCGGCTCAGCCCGATGGCCTTGAGCGCGGCGTCGTCGAGGGCGAGGAAGCGCCGCGGCGTCAGCGGCCGGGCGGCGGCGTCCAGACGGCCGATGATCGCGCCCGCGGCGTGGGCCGAGACCTGCTGCGCCACGATGATGTGCAGCAGCCCGGCGAAGCCCGGCGGACGGCGGCGCACCGGCGGCAGGCCGCAGGCCGCGTAGTGCCGCGCGATGTCGGGATCGCGCGCGGCCAGCGCCTCGAGCGCCGGGCGCAAGGTTTCGTCGGGCCGGGCCTGCGCGGTCATGGCTGGACTTTAGCGCGCGCCTCGATTAGTGCCAGCCCCGATGACGCTGGTGACCCGATTCGCGCCCTCGCCTAGCGGCTACCTGCACCTGGGCCACGCGCACGCGGCGCTGTTCGCCTGGCACGCCGCGCGCGCCGCGGGCGGACGCTTCCTGCTGCGCATCGAGGACATCGACGGCCCGCGCTGCAGGCCGCAGTTCGAAGCCGCGATCGACGAGGATCTCGCCTGGCTCGGCCTCGACTGGGAGCGACCGCCGCGCCGCCAGTCCGAGCACATGGCCGACTACGCCGCGGCGCTGGACCGCCTCGGCGGCCTGGGCCTGCTCTACCCGTGCTTCTGCACGCGCAAGGCGATCCGGGCCGAGGTCGCGCGCGCGGCCCGGGCGCCGCACGGCCCGGACGGGGCGCTCTATCCGGGCACCTGCCGGACCCTGAGCGAGGCGGAACGGCGGGCCCGCATGGCCGAAGGGCGGCCGTATGCCCTGCGCCTCGACATGGCCAGGGCGGCGGCTCGGGCCGGGCCGCTCACCTGGCGCGACCGTGGCGCGGGCGAGGTCGCGGCCGACCCGCTGGGGCTCGGCGACGTGGTGCTGGCGCGCAAGGAGGTGGCGACCAGCTACCACCTGGCGGTGACCCTGGACGACGCGGTGCAGGGCGTCACTCTGGTCACGCGCGGGGCGGACCTGTTCCACGCCACGCACGTGCACCGCCTGCTGCAGGCCCTGCTCGGCCTGCCCGTGCCCGAATGGCACCACCACCGCCTGCTCGCCGACGCGGGCGGCGCGCGCCTGGCCAAGCGCGGCGACGGCCTGTCGATCCGCGCCCTGCGCGCGGCCGGCAAGAGCCCGGCCGAGGTCCGCGCGATGGCCGGGTTTGTGGATTGATTGTCTGGAAACGACCGAACTTCGGGAAAACCTGAACCACCGAGGCACGAAGGCACGAAGGATTTACGCGAAGGATCGGTCGGTCAAATATCCCGCCTCTTCGCGTTCCGTCTTCGTGTGTTCGTGCCTTTGTGGCGCAACCTGTCGGTGAAACTCACTCGGCCAGCCGCAGGCCCTCCCAGATCGCCTGGTAGTCCGGGTCGTCGGGGCCGAGCAAGCCGCGCCGGATGGCCAAATCCAGTATGACCAGGTTGACGTTGAACTTGAACTCGTCGCTGTCGCGCACCGTCTCCATGACGCGCTCGATTGGCCAGAGGAAGAAGGCCTCCACCTCGCCGTCGGCGTTGTGCGGCGTGAAGTCGGGCGGCAGCTCGAGGTCGAAGCAGAACAGCACGTCGTCGCGCAGGCCCTCCTCGCGCTCGCAGCGGTAGGATACCGCGCCAACGGGTACGGCGCGGGCGGCGAGCGGCCGCGGGATGCCCGCCTCCTCCGCGCACTCCTTGATCACGTTCTCCTTGACGCCCAGGCCATGGGGCTGGCCGCCGGCCGCGATGTGGTCGAGCTTGCCGGGCGCGGTGGGCTTGTCCTTGGCGCGCCGCGCGACCCAGAGGAACAGCCCCTCGTCCCCGCGCACGATCCCGTTGACGTGCACGCCGAAGCCGCGCACGCCGAACAGCGGCACCGCGGCGCGCTCCATCTTCATCAGCGGCGCCTCGCCCCAGCGGCGCAGCACGGGATAGTCCTCGCCGCGCCAGCGCGGAATCGCGCCGGCCTCCTTCAGGCGCAGCAGGACCTCGGCGACCGCGACGCTCCGCGTCTCGAAGTCGGCGAGCTCCGGGGTCAGCGTCACCGCCCGGTCGCTCACCTCGAACACGTGGCCGAAATCGGCTAGGCGCCGGGCGAAGCCGTGGTCCACGCGCCCGACGCTCAGGTCGTCGATCATGAAGGGCCGGTAGGCGTCCGGGTCCCAGCGCCGGCACGCGGCGATGCGCTCGAGGTAGCTCATGCCGGCGCGGCGGCCCGGACGGCGGTCACGCCCGCAGCGCGTCCGAGCCTCGCCCGCCCCGGCCCTTCTCGGAGGTGAGCACCGTGGTCACCCCGCAGATCTGGCGCAGGCAGCGGGCGATGTAGTCGGTGAGCTCCGGGGTGAGGCCCTCGACCTGGATGTCGATGGACAGGTCGCCCAACCTCGAGCCGGTCGCCGGAGTGCAGACGTCGCTCACCCAGCGGGCGGGGACGAGGTTGCGCTTGGCGAACAGCTCGAGCACGCGCGGCATGACGCCGGGCCCGGCCTCGGCCTGGACCGAGAAGCAGAACACGCGCGGCGCGGCGGCCGGGCGGCGTCGGGGTCGCGACGGGTCGGAAAGAGCCAGACTTGGCGAGGACATGACACACAACCTCCTGCACGGCGGAACGACGAAGACGAACCAGACGGGCCCGGCCGCTCAAACGAGCGCCGGGTCGCTAATTCGGCTAAGTCGGCCGTGCAGGCGTTGCGTGGTCATGACGCGGAGCTTACGCCCCGCCGGAGCGACCGGTCAAGGCGCTGGCAACGCGGGGTAACCTCAAAAGGTTTGTGTCAGGGAGAAGAGGGTAGGCACTCCCTGGGTTGAGTTTTCGTGGGTGAAGACGGCGAAGAGGAATTCGGTCCATGGAGGTTCGGTCCTGGAAGACGCCCATGGGCCGGGTGCGGCGCCGGACATCGTGGAATCTGCGTTCGATCGAGAACGCTCCGCAACCGCTTGGAGGCGGACCGGCGCAATGCTTGGCCCCACGGTCTCAACGTTGATGGCCTCGGCGTCCCTCCCGTGAAAGTGTATGGACGGCGCGGGCCGCGCGGTTTACCGTTTGTGGACCGAATGGCATAAACGCCTTAAAAACAACGGAACAAATGCTTGGCTGGCGTCGGCGAGCGGCCGGGCGGCACAGGGAGGTGCCATGGCGTCCGTCGAGATCCTGAACGTGCGCAAGTCGTTCGGGTCGACCGAGGTCCTTCACGGCATCGACATCGACATTCCCGACCAAGCCTTCGGCGTCCTCGTCGGGCCCTCGGGGTGCGGCAAGTCGACCTTGCTGCGCATGGTCGCGGGCCTGGAGGACATCACCTCCGGCGAGATCCGCATCGGCGGGCGCGCCGTCAACAAGGTGCCGCCCAAGGAGCGCGACACCGCCATGGTGTTCCAGAACTACGCGCTCTACCCGCACATGAAGGTCTTCGACAACATGGCCTTCAGCCTCAAGCTGGCGAAAGTGGAAAAGGCCGAGATCGCGGCCCGGGTCGGCCGGGCGGCGGAGATCCTCGGGCTCACCGAGTTCCTCGGCCGCTACCCGCGCCAGCTCTCCGGCGGGCAGCGCCAGCGCGTGGCCATGGGCCGCGCGATCGTGCGCGACCCGGCGGTGTTCCTGTTCGACGAGCCGCTGTCCAACCTGGACGCCAAGCTGCGGGTGCAGATGCGCACCGAGATCAAGGAGCTGCAGCAGCGTCTCAAGACCACCTCGATCTACGTCACCCACGACCAGATCGAGGCCATGACCATGGCGGACAGGATGGTGGTCATGAACGACGGCCGGGTCGAGCAGATCGGCGAACCGCTCGAGGTCTACGACTACCCGGTCAACACCTTCGTGGCCGGCTTCATCGGCTCGCCCGCGATGAACTTCATCGAAGGCACGGTGCAGACCGCCAACGGAACCGCCAGCGTGATCGCCGGCGACGGCACGGCGCTTCCGCTCGCGCCCGGAAACGGCGTCGCCGAAGGCGACAAGGTCATCTACGGCGTGCGCCCGGAGCATTTCGCGCTGGCCGAAGAGGGCGAGGGGATCCCGGCAGAGGTCGTGGTCGTCGAACCCACGGGCGCCGAGACGTTGGTCGTGTGCAAGCTGGCCGGGGTTGACGTGGAGGCGGCCTTTCACGAGCGCTACGGCTTCAGGCCCGGCCAGAAGGTCGCGCTGAGGCCCCTGGTGGAGCGAATTCACCTGTTCGACGCCGCACACGGGCGGCGCGTCGAATGAATCGCTTTCGGCGCCCCGCTTCGACGGCACGGCAGGAACCGCGAGGCAAAAGGCGGTCCCGATGACAAGACGTGAAAAAACGTGAAAAAAAAGAGGAGGAAACGATGCGAAAGTTTACCAGACGTGACGTTCTAAAGACCAGCGCCGGGGTCGCCGTGGGCGCGACCGTGGCCAGCCCCGCGCTGCTGAGCGCGGCGCGGGCCTGGGCGCAGGACATGAGGTGGACGCCCGAGAGCGGCGCCAAGCTGCGGCTGCTGCGCTGGAAGCGCTTCGTGCAATCGGAGGAGGAAGCCTTCAACGCCATGGTCGACGCCTTTACCAAGGCGACCGGCGTTCCCGTGCGCGTCGATAGCGAGGGCTTCGAGGACCTGCGGCCCAAGTCCGCCGTCGCGGCCTCGATCGGCTCCGGCCCGGACATCGTGTGGACCATCCATGCCGATCCGCATCTCTATCCGGACAAGCTGATCGACATGAAGGACGTAGCCGAGTATCTGGGCGGCAAGTACGGCGGTTGGTACCCGATCGCCGAGTTCTACTCGAAGAGTGACGACCGGTGGATCAGCATCCCCTTCGTCTTCGGCGGAAACTTCATCAACTACCGCATCTCCCATGTCCAGAAGGCCGGGTTCGAGACCGTTCCCGACAACATGGACGATTTCCTGAAACTGATGCAGAACCTCAAGAAGAACGGGACGCCGGGCGGCTTCGCGCTCGGCAACGCGAGCGGCGACGGCAACTGCTGGACCCATTGGATTCTGTGGTCCCACGGCGGCAAGGTCGTCGATGACGACGACAACGTGGTCCTGAACAGCCCCGAGGTCGTCGCCGCGCTGGAGTACGTCGCCGAGTTGGGCAAGACCTTCCTGCCCGGCGTCGCGTCCTGGCTGGACGGCCACAACAACAAGGCGTTCCTGCAAGGCGCCTGCAGCCTGACCAACAACGGCATCTCGATTTACGCCGCCGCGGTCCGGGAGGGCATGACCGAGATCGCCAACGACATGGATCACGCCTACTACCCGACGGGACCGGTCGGCCGGCCGATGGAGTTCCACGTCCAGTTCCCGATGATGGTCTACAAGCATTCGAAATACCCGAACGCGGCGAAGGCGTTCATCGCCTGGATGATGGAAAAGCCGCAGTACGACGAGATCATGCAGGGGTCGGTGGGCTATCTGTCCCACTCGCTCAGGGCCTACGACGACCATCCGGTGTGGACCGAGGATCCCAAGCGCAGGGTGTTCAAGGACACCGTGCACAGAACCGTCCCGTACAGCTATTCCGGCTCGCTGGGCTACGCCGCGTCGAGCGTGTTCGCCGATTTCGTCGTGGTCAACATGGTGGCCGAAGCCGCCGGCGGCACGAAGTCGCCCAAACAGGCCGCCGCGGACGCGCAGAAGCGCGCCGAGCGGTACTACAAAGTCTGATCCCCACGGGCGGCACGTCGGGCCGGACTCCTTCCCGGGGGCCGGTACCGGCGGGCCGCCCGCGCCTTATTCCGGAGCCAGCTCGCATGGCCGCCGCCGACGCAGCCGCAAACGGAGTCCCGCGTATCGGCCTCGGTGCACGGCTGAACAACAACCGGAACCTGCTGGGGTTCCTGTTCATGCTGCCGGCCGCGTCGATCCTGCTCGTGTTCCTGACCTATCCGCTGGGGCTCGGCATCTGGCTGGGTCTGACCGACGTGAAGGTCGGTCGGGACGGGGTCTTCATCGGTCTGGACAATTACAGGTGGCTTTTCGACGACGCCGTTTTCTGGCTGTCCGTCTTCAACACGTTCCTCTACACGGTCGCGGCGAGCGCCATCAAGTTCGCTCTCGGGCTCTGGCTCGCGCTCATCCTCAACAACCACATGCCGTTCAAGGCCTTCATCCGGGCGATCGTGCTGCTGCCCTTTATCGTGCCCACGGTCCTGTCGGCCCTGGCGTTCTGGTGGATCTACGACTCGCAGGATTCGGTCATCAGCTGGATTCTGATCGAGGCCGGAGTGATCGACGAGACGATCGATTTCCTGGGCCAGCCCAACAGCGCCCGGGCTTCGGTCATCGCCGCCAACATCTGGCGCGGCATACCGTTCGTGGCGATCTGCCTGCTTGCCGGGCTGCAGACCATCTCGCCCTCGCTCTACGAGGCGGCGACGATCGACGGCGCCGGCGAGTGGCAACGCTTTCGCCACATAACCTTCCCGCTGCTGACCCCGATCATCGCGGTGGTGATGACTTTCTCGGTCCTGTTCACCTTCACCGACTTCCAGCTCATCTGGGTCATGACCCGCGGCGGGCCGATCAACGCGACGCACCTGATGGCGACCCTGTCCTATCAACGCGCGATCGTCGGCGGCTCGCTGGGCGAGGGCGCGGCGATCGCGACCGCCATGATCCCGTTCCTGCTGGGCGCGATCCTGTTCAGCTATTTCGGGCTGCAGCGGCGCAAGTGGCAGCAAGGAGGCGGCGATGACTGAAGCCGCCCGGGCATCGCAGCCGCACCGGCCGGTCGTCGCCGACGAAGGCGGCATGGCCTATCTGCAGTCCGTGCCGCGCAAGGTGGTGACCGTCTACATCCCCCTGGCGATCTTCCTCTTCGTGCTCCTCTTCCCCTTCTATTGGATGGCGGTCTGCACCTTCAAGACGAACGAGGAACTTCACGCCTACAAGGGCCTGGCGGCCTTCTGGGTCTATCAGCCGACCTTGGAGAACATAAGGTTCCTGCTCTGGGAAACGGACTATCCCCGATGGCTGTGGAACACCATGCTGGTCACGGTTGTGTCCACCTTTGTGTCGATCTTCTGCGCGGTGTGCGCCGCCTACGCGATCGAGCGCCTGCGTTACACGGGCTCGCGTTACGTCGGCATGGCGATTTTCCTCGCCTATCTGGTGCCCCCCAGCATCCTGTTCATCCCGCTGGCCATCATGGTTTTCCAACTGGGGCTCTTCGACTCCAACCTGGCGTTGATCCTGACCTACCCGACCATCCTGATTCCGTTTTGCACCTGGCTGCTCATGGGTTACTTCCGCTCGATCCCCTACGAGCTCGAGGAGTGCGCGCTGATCGACGGGGCCACGCGCCTCCAGATCCTGACCAAGATCGTATTGCCCCTGTCCGTGCCGGGAATGATCTCGGCCGGGATCTTCGCCTTTACGTTGTCGTGGAACGAGTTCATCTACGCGCTCACCTTCATCTCCTCGGCCGAGAACAAGACCGTGCCGGTCGGCGCGATCACGGAGCTGATCACCTTCGACGTCTACAACTGGGGCGGGCTCATGGCGGGCGCGCTTTTGGGCTCGTTGCCGGTGGCGATCCTCTACTCCTTCTTCGTCGAGCACTACGTCTCGTCGATGACCGGCGCGGTCAAGGAGTAGCTCGCACGGGCGGCGTCGCGGCGGGACGGGCTCAACTCCCGCACTCAAATGTGCGAAAGATTCTTTGCCTCATCCCACACGCCGGCGGCTCGACGGCGGCGAATGGGGGCGCCCCGGTGCCGTCGGACTCGTGCGAGCGTCGGCCTCGGCCGGCCGCCGAGGCTCGCTTGCGAGCCTTGTGGCCTTGGGTTAGGGTCCGGCCGAATTGCCGCCGTCCGCGGAGGGGTGCCGGAGCGGTCGAACGGGGCGGTCTCGAAAACCGTTGTACCCTCGCGGGTACCGTGGGTTCGAATCCCACCCCCTCCGCCAGCATTAAGCCATTGTTTTTACAGTAGTATTTTCACTCAAGCATGGATTCGAATGGCCTGACCCCGATAGGTCATCCGGGTCCGCCATTTCTGGTGGAGCAGACGACTGGCGGACGGGTCATTCCGCCGGGCTCCCCTGGCCGCGTTTCAGCCCGGTGACGTAGCGGGTGAGGGTGTTCGACAAGGTCCCGCGCTCCAGCATGATCTCGATCAGATAGAATCGGCCGCGGGTGGCCACCGCCCGGTCGAGCGCGCTTTTGAGCTGGGCCCGGGTCGTTACGCGTTCGCCGATGCCGCCTAAGGGTCCGGCCAGCTCGGCGAAATGCCAGTCGTCGAGGTCGTTGAACTTCGACTCCGGCTGAAAAACGCGCAGCATCTCCCAGCTCGCGTTGTTGAACACCATGACGATCGGGTCCCAGTCGTAGCGGCGGCAGTTGCCGATCTCCCAGCCGGTCATCTGAAAGGCGCCGTCACCGACCAAGATCAACGGTCGCAGACCCGTCGCGGCCTGAATGCCCAGCCCGCCCGGGACGCCGAATCCCATGCCGGCGTAATAGCCCGGTGCGGCAAGTTGCGTATGCTCGATATCCATCGCGGTGAACAGGCAGTCGCCGACATCGGCCGCGATCGGCATGGGTCCTTGCGCGCGCATCATGTCGTTGACCGCGCGCGCGATATCGGTTGGCACGATCGCCGCTCCATCAACAACAAGCCCAGCCGGATACTCGGCTGCCGCCGTCCCGCCCGTCCTATTCGCCACGGCGTCGGGTACCCGTGCGAGCATCGCATCGACCAGCGCATCCAATGGGATGTCCGGGTAGACGTGATAGCCGATCTGCACCTGGCGGCCGAGCGCCTGGATCGCATGGCGCAGGTCGATCTGGCGGAGCGAGACGCCGAAATTGGTGTCGGACAGGATCACGCCCAACAGCAGTAGGCCGTCCGATTGCTCGATCAGGTCGGTGATCTCGGGCTGGCCTGCCACGCCGAGATAGGTACCGGCCAGCGGCGCATCGGATGCGGCGAACAGGCCGCGGCCCATGAAACTGGTCACAATGGGCAGGCCGAGGCGACCTGCGAGTTCAGCCACTTTATCCTCGATGCCGTAGCGACGAATTTCGACCCCGGCCATCAGGACCGGCGCGCGCGCCGTCTTGATGCGCGCCAAGATCTCGGCGGCACATTCGGCCAGCGCATCCGCTGGGACCGGGTCGGGCGGGGTCTTCGCGACCGCCTTACATTCGGCCGTCACCTTGTCGCGGGGCAGTTCGAAGTACACGGGCATGGATTGATCGAGCGCACTGCGCAATACGCGGGAGATCTCCGCCGGTGCGCGTTCCGGATCGTCGAGCCGCGCCTGATCGCACGTGATTTCTCGAAAGACCCGGAACTGGGAGTCCAGTGTCTTGGCCTGGTGATGCAGCGACAGACCGCTCGCCCGTTCCGCCGTGCCGGGCGCACCGGAGATCACCACGACCGGTGAGCGCTCGGCGCAGGCGCCCGTTATGGCGTTCACCAAATTGAACGCACCGGCGCCGTAGGTGACCGCCGCCACGCCCAGCGAGCAGTTGACGCGCGCTGCCGCATCGGCCGCGAAGCCAACGCCGGGTTCGTGGGACAGCGTATAAAGCGGCAGGATGCCGCTTTCCTCGATCGCCTTGAAAAACGGGAGTGCGAAGTCGCCCGGAATGCCGAATATGGCCTCGGCGCCGTGGTCTTTGAGCGCCGTGAGCAAAGCACGCCCGAGCTGCATGGCTTAGACCTTCTTTCGTCTTCCAAGGACGAATAGGTCGCACGCCGGGTGCATCACTCCCTTGATCCAAGTCAATCGGGCGCTCGGGGCCGCCTGAACGAGCGTACATCTTGTGGCTCTTGCGGGGTGCGGAGGGGGTGCCGCAACGGGTGATGCATGTGGGCGCGCGTTGAACTCGCAATCAAGGGCGGCTACCGAGGGCCGATACCGTGAGCTACGCCCCATCCGTTGGACAGGTTCGGGGGGAGATCAAGCTACGGATCGCCTCGTCCGGTCGGGTCGCTCCTCATGCGTTCATGCCGCCTGCGCTGAGGGCCCGGTCCCAAAGAGGCCAGGGGCCGGCAGCGCGCTTCGGTGTACCGTCTGCGGTGCCGGTCCGCCATGGGCGGTGTGGGGCCGCCGGTGACTGTAGACGTCGACCCACTTGCCGATACCGGTCCCGGTTCGTCCTGGCTAGTACCAAAGACCAGGCCACCGCCAGTGCGGCGGCGCTTTGACGAGCTGGAGTGCAACCGGGATTTCGACGGTTTCAGTCGGCCGCCGCGTGATCGCCGCGCGCGGCGGCCCCTTGAGCTCCAGCAGCCGCCGGATTCTTTCCTCCGTCGGCGGGTGCGTGCGCAGCAAGGACGGCTCGGGGATGCGCCGGCCTGGAAACAGGATCTCCTCCCAGAACCGCCCTTGATAGCGTTCCAGCTTTTCCAGGGCCGAAGCCAATCCGATCGGATCGCCGGTGAGCCCGGCGGCACTCAGGTCGGCATCGAACTCGCGTGCGCGGGAGAGGGCGAGCTGGAGCAGACTCATCAGTGTCGGCGCGAACACGAGCATTAAGACAAGGAGCCATGGAACCACGGTGCTTCCGGTCATCAACAACGGCAGATTCACGATCAAAAGGAACATCCCAAAATACGAGAGCCATCCGGTAACGCGGCTCATCGTGTCGGCCAGATTCATGATCCAGAGATCGTTGTTGCGGATGTGACTGACCTCGTGCGCCAGGACACCGGCCAGTTCGCGAAGGGCGAGCGTGCGCACAAGCCCGTCCGTGACGGCGATGGCTGCGGAGCGCCGGCCGCCCAGAGAGAACGCATTCAGGATCGAGCTCGCCACGTAGTACAGCCTCGGCACGGCAGGGAGGTCAGCGCGCTGAGCCAGGTGCTGGACGATGGCGTATCCCTCGGGGAATTCCGCTGGGGTCAGTGGACGGGCCCGATAGAGGGACAGAACCAGGCCCGGCGGGATGGACGGTGACAGCGCCATGGCAAGCGCAACGCCCGCGAAGGCCCAGACGACACCGTCCGTCCCCAAGATCGTCCAGGCGCAGGCGCCCGCGATCGATGCCATCCCGGCAATGAGGAGAACGGACTGCAGGATGTTCCTTAGTCTGTGAATGTGCCTGGTCCGATGCCGCATGAGATTGCTTGTGAGCCTCTGCGTAACTCGATTCGAGCCATGACCGTAACAGACGGCTATTCATCCAGGAACATCAACGGACAAGTCGACTCCTGTTGCCACCGGTTTGTCGGTCGTTGCTGGAAACTCCATCCGGGGGCCGTCACCACGTCCTCGATGCCCATGACCTTGACCCTGGCGCGGACCTCACATGGGCCAGACCACGAGGATCATGGGCGTTGCGACCGCGACGATGAGGGCCTCGAGCGGCAGGCCCATGCGCCAGTAGTCCCAGAAGCGGTAGCCGCCCGGACCCATGATGAGGGCGTTGTTCTGGTGTCCGATCGGGGTCAGGAACGCGCACGACGCCCCGACCGCGACCGCCATCAGGAAGGGGTCCGGGCTCGCCCCCAGGCGCGTGGCGATGCCGGCGGCGATCGGCGCCATGACGACCGCGGTGGCGGCGTTGTTGAGGATGTCCGAGAGCGTCATGGTCACGACCATCAAGAGGACCAGCACCAGCACCGCCGAGCGGCCCGCGGTCGCGTCGTGGATGAACGTCGCGATGACCTCGGTCGCGCCGGTGTCCTCGAGCGCCCCGCCCACGGGGATGAGCGCGCCCAGGAGCACGATGACCGGCCAGTCGATGCCGTCGTAGAGCTCGCGCACCGGCAGTAGGCCGGCGAGCACGGTGAGCGCCACCGCCAGCGAAAGCGCGATCGGAATCGACAAGAGGCCGAAGCTGGCCGCGGCGATCGCGGCGGCGAAGATGGCGATCAGCACGGGCGCCTTGCCGCGCTGACCCAGGCTCAGGCCGCGCTCGGCGAGCGGCAGGCAGCCGAAGGCGGCGATCGCCTCCGGCACGCGCTCGGCTTCGCCGTGCAGCAGCAGCACGTCGCCCACGCGCATGCGGAACGCCTTGAGCCGGCCGCGGTGGGGCTGGCCCTGGCGGGCGACCGCGAGCAGCATGAAGCCGTGGCGCCCGATCAGGCGCTGGGAACCGACGGTCTGGCCCTCCAGGCGCGAGCGCGGCGCCACCACCGCCTCGACCAGCGCGCCCTCGGCGTGGCCGAGCGGCGTCTTGTCGTCCTTCTTGGCGCGGCCGAGCTCGAGGCCGAGCGCGGTGACGAACTTGTCGATCTCCTCCGGGCCCGCCTCGATGACCAGCACGTCGCCGGCCTGGACCGGCACGCCGGCCGCCGGGCCGTACCTGCGCCTGCCGCGGATGAGGGCGATCAAGAGCGCGTCGATGTCCTTGGTCGCCTCGTCGATCTCGGCCATGGTCTTGCCGCGCGCGGCGCTGCCCTTGGGCACCCGCGCCTCGGTCACGTAGTGCTCGATGTCGAACAGCTCCGCGGAGACCGCGCGCTCACGCGCCGCCACCGGCACCAGGCGCCAGCCGAGCAGCGCCACGAAGATGACCCCGGCCAGCGCCGTGGTCGCGCCCACGGGCGTGAAGTCGAACATTTGGAAGGCCTCGCCCATGACCTCGCCGCGGTAGGTGGCGACGATGATGTTGGGCGGGGTGCCGATGAGCGTCACCAGGCCGCCCAGGATCGCGCCGAAGCTGAGCGGCATGAGGATGACGGCGGGCGAGCGCTTGGCCTTGCGCGCCGACTGCAGGGCGATCGGCATGAGCAGGCCGAGCGTGCCGACGTTGTTCATGAACGACGACATGGCGGCCGCCAGGCTGGACAGCACCCCGATATGGCTTGGCGTGGAGCCCGTGGCCGGCTGGACCGCGCGCGCGATCCAGTCGGTGGCGCCGGTGCTGGTGAGCGCCCGGCTGAGGATCAGGATCGCGGCCACGGTCACGGTCGCGGGATGGCCGAAGCCGGTGAAGGCCTGGCCGGCCGGCACCACGCCGGTCACCACCGAGACCATGAGCGCCAGGAAGGCGACCACGTCGTAGCGCCAGCGGCCCCAGGCGAGCAGCGCGAAGAAGGCGCACAGGATGGCGAACAGCGTGATCTGCGCGCTGGTCATGGTTGTTTCCTCCGGGAACGCGGTCCCACGCGTGGCCGCGCCCGGTCACTCTGAACCGGCGCAGCGAGTCGTGCAAACTCGCTTGGAACCGGGTCGTGCCTCGGTTTCAAGACCTGCCGAACCAACGTCCTGAACGCCCGCTTTTTAGCGAATCATGTCTGCTTTAGGCCCAACGGCGGACATTGGCGTGAGAACGCCGGTGCAAAAACGGGCCACTGAGGCGGCGGAATGTCTATTGCGCCGCGAAGAGGCCGGCGGCGATCCCGAAGGTCTTGCGGATCGCCTTGCTGAGAGCTTTCGCGCCATCGACGATGAACAGCCGGGGCAGCGCCGGGTCGAGGCCGCGCTCGATCAGGTTGTCGAGCAGCGTCTGAACGGTGGCGGCGTTCTCCGTCGCCCCCTCGACCACGGCCAGGACATGCTTGTCGCCCTTGCCATCGACGCCGATCGCCACGACCAGGACATGATCGCCGACGTGCAGGGCGTCGATCTGGATCACCAGCAGGTCGAGGCCCGAGAGATCCGAGCCGAGCCAGGCCTTCAGCTTCTTGCGCGACAGCGCGACAAAGCGCCGCGAGACCGCCCGAGTCGCGCAGAATCTTCCCGGATCACATTTCTGGTAGCCACAGGGCTCAGGTCGCGGCTTCGACCGGGGCACCGTTCTCGGCAGGCGTGGGCTGGGCAGCATCGGCTAAGCCGGGCGCCTCGTGCAGGCGGCATGCCTCCTCCTCGGCGAAGCGCAGGATGCCGGTGTCGATCAGGCGCCGCAGGGCCGTGTATCCGGCCCGGTCGAGGACCTCGAACCGCGGCGCGTCCCCGTCCGCCTCGCCGCCATGGACCTGGGCTAGGTGCTTGGCCTCGCGGGCGTCGGCGCCGGGGGCGGCGTCGATGACCGCGAGCACGGTCCGGGCGCCGGCCGCGTCACGGCGGATCTCGAGCAGCAACAACGCGTCCCCGTGGCGCGCCAGCAGGTCGGCGCGCAGGCGCTCCGCGCAGAAGGCCACGCGTTCGAGCACCGGGCCCTCGCCCGTGGGTCCGCCCATGACCGCGTCCAGCCGCTCGAGGAAGGCGGCGCGGCCCGAGGGCATTTGCAGGGCCGAGAGATCGCCCATGCCGTCCAGCACGCCGTCCGCCAGGTCCTGCTTGCGGGTGAGCACGTCCAGCATGCGCTGCTCGATCGAGTCCTCGGTCACCAGGTTGATGACGCGCACCGGCCGGCTCTGATGCTTTCGCCAGGCGCGCGCGATGCGCTGCTCCAGCTTGGCCGGGTTCCACGGCAGGTCCAGGTTGATCACCACGTTCGCCGCCTGCAGGTTCAGGCCGACGCTGCCGGAATCGCTGGACAGGAACACCCGGCAGGTGGGGTCCTCCTTGAACCGCCGTATCTCGGCCCTGCGCCGCTTCTGGGGCACCGATCCGGTGTGCCAGGCCACGTCCAGGTCCATCTCGCGCGCCAGCTCGCCCACCAATTCGAGCATGCGGACCCATTCGGAGAAGACGATGACCTTGCAGTCCGGCTGGGCGAGCAGGTCGGCGAGCACGGGCTCCAGCTCCTCCAGCTTGGGGCAGAGCCGGCACTCGGGGTCGAGGATATAGGGCGTGTCGCACAGCATGCGCATGCAGGCCAGCCACCGCTGCAGGCGCTCGAATTCCTCGCGGGTCAGGGGGCGCCGGCGCGCTATGTGGACGAGCCGCGCGACGCGCGCCTCATACTCTTCGTAACGCAGGCGCTGCTCGGCCTCCATCGTGACCAAGCGGGTCCCGACCGTGCGCTGCGGAAGTTGGTCCTCGACGTCGTCCTTGCGCCGGCGCAGCATCACGGGCTGAAGGCGGCGATGTAGCTCGTCCAGGCTGCGGTATCCGACCGGGCGGCCGCGCGCGTCCAGCTCGTAGAATGTGCGATTGAAGCGGAACAACGGCCCGAGCAGCCCGGGGTCCAGGTATTGGACGATGGAGTAGACCTCGTCGATGCGGTTCTCCAGCGGCGTGCCGGTGAGCACGAACGCGTAGGGGCTCTTCAGTCCCTTGACTGCGCGCGCCGTCTTGGTCTGCCAATTCTTGATCCGCTGGGCCTCGTCGAGGATCACTACGTCCGGCTTGAGCAGCCGGTTGATCTCCGGACCGTCGGGAATGACCTGCTCGTAGTTGGCGAGGTTGAAAAAGGCGGGCTGCCGATAGAGGTCCAATCGTGCGGCGCGGTCGCCTTCGATGATCCGCGTCGGCAGCGTGGTGAAGCGCGCGATCTGTTCCTGCCACTCGGCCTTGAGGGAGGTCGGACCGACCACGAGGACGCGTTCGACGCCGCGGCGCCGGCGCAGCAACTCGCAGGCGGCGATCGCCTGCACCGTCTTGCCAAGGCCCATCTCGTCGGCCAGCAGGGCGCGCTCGGCGAACGCCAAGTGCAGCATCCCGTCGCGCTGATAGGGCAGCAGCGGGTAGCGCAGGACCTCGAGACCAGCGCCGCCGCCGGCCATCTCAGCCAGGAAGCGCTCGCGCTCCGCCGTGCGCGCCTGGCGCCGTCGTTGGTCCTCGGACCAGGCATCGAGGTGACGTGACACTCGGACGTGGCGGGCCAACGGCGGGGGCAGCGCCGCCACGGCCTGCTTCAGCGCCGGCAGGGCCATCAGCGGGTCGCCGTTCAGGCCGCCCTCGTCCGAGAAGAATGCGCCGAGGTGCTCGCGGAGCCGCGCGGCCAAGTCCGCGTCGGCCGGCCACATGACGCGGACCGAGGGCTCCTCGCGCCGCGACAGATAGACCTCCGCCCAGGGAGAGCCTTGCCGCGCCGCCGCGTCGAACGGCCGGGCCCGGCCCCGGCGCAGGGCGTAGAGCGTGCCTTCGATGTGCTTGCAGGTGCCGAGACCGTTGACCGCGTGGTCGTGGCAGCCGCAGGAATTCTCACGCGCGCTTAGGGCGCGGATTTCGACCTCATAGGTCCCCCCGCTCGCGGAGCGCACGCGATAGAGGCCGTAGAACGGGTCGGCCGGATCCACCGGCTCGACCGCCTCGACCTCGCTCCGGCCGCGCCAACGGCGACGGGTAATCTCCTGCTCGTCGGTGCTATGCCAGCCGAGAAAGCTGGGCGGACGATCGAGCATACGCCGCACCCGGGAGGCGACCTGCCGCGCCGAGCCGCTCATGCGTCGCTGTCCCGACAAGCTAAATTCCTCCGCCGTAAGAGCCCCCGCGGAGTGCGCAGCAGGCCGCGTGCGGGGACCATGATATTGAGCACAGCCCAATATGTAGTAGTGGCAGGCCTCAATCAATCCCAATATAGGGGGCTGCCGGCATTTTTTCTTTGCTCATGAGCAGAGGCGAACGCTTCCCGGCGGACCCTTCAGGCGTCGGCGGGCGTGGCTGTGAATCGCGGCCAAACCTTGACCCTGCCGCTTCCAGGGAAATCAGGTAGTTACAACGCGGATCGGCGTTCAATTGGCGTGCCGATTCACAGCCTAACGGCACACGACATTAAGCTGACGCCGCAGGGCCAGGTTCTCGGCCTCGATCCGCGCACGCGATTTGAGCCGTAGTCCAAGGATCCACCACAGTGCCCTGATGAGCCCGACCATGGACCGGGATCATGTCACAGTGTTCCGAGTCGCGCCGAATCCTTACCGGATGAGATCTTCGGTACGCACAGGTGTGACATCCGCCTTATACCAGCGAGCGGATCAAGCCATCCACTCGCTGGTATTTCGTCCTTTGTTTGGGCGCCGCCGCCCAAGGCCAACCCGGCGCGCGGATACCGACGAGCGCCCGAGTCACCTCGTGCGCTCATCGGTCTTATACCGGGTGTCCAATCCGCCTCTTGCTGAACAAGAGCTCCGCCGCGAGCACGGCGCCGTAGATGGCG
>JBHHZJ010000020.1:0-40714 GCA_046758005.1 Kiloniellaceae bacterium | reverse complement strand
CCGCCCGGCGCAGGGTGGGACCTACGCCCCGGCGCGCGTGGCTTCGTCTGCCGCGCCGTCGCCGCCGCCCAGCCGATGGGCCAGCGACGCCTCGAGAAAGGCGTCGATGTCCCCGTCCAGAACGGCCTGGACGTTTCCGGTCTCCACTCCGGTGCGCAGGTCCTTGACCATCTGATAGGGCTGGAGGACGTAGGAACGGATCTGATGGCCCCAGCCGATGTCGGACTTGGCCTCCGCCTCGGCCTGGGCCGCCTCTTCGCGCCTGCGCAGCTCGAACTCGTAGAGTCGCGCCCGTAGCATCTTTGTCGCCTCGGCCCGGTTCTTGTGCTGCGAGCGGTCGCGCTGGCACTGCACGACGATGCCGGTGGGCAGATGGGTGATGCGCACCGCGCTGTCGGTCTTGTTGACGTGCTGGCCGCCGGCGCCGGAGGCGCGGTAGGTGTCGACCCGCAGGTCCTTGTCGTTGATCTCGATCTCGATGGCCTCGTCGACCACGGGGTAGACCCAGGCGCTGGCGAAGCTGGTATGGCGCCGGGCCTGGGCGTCGAAGGGCGAGATGCGCACCAGGCGGTGCACGCCGGATTCGGTCTTCAGCCAGCCGTAGGCGTTGTGCCCCTTGATGCGCAGGGTCGCCGACTTGATGCCGGCCTCCTCGCCCGGGCTCTCCTCGAGCCACTCGACGCCGTAGCCGCGCGCCTCGGCCCAGCGCGTGTACATGCGCGCCAGCATCTCGGCCCAGTCCTGGGCCTCGGTGCCGCCGGCGCCGGCGTGGACCTCGAGGTAGCAGTCGTTGGCGTCGGCCTCGCCCGAGAGCAGGCTGGCGATCTGCTGCTTGGCCACGGCCTTGCGCAACTTGTTCAGCTCCGTCTCGGCCTCGGCGACGGTCTCCGCGTCGTCCTCCGCCTCGCCCAGCTCGATGAGCGTGAGCGCGTCTTCCAGCCGCCGCTCGAAGCCCCGGTAGGTGGCGATCGACGAATCGAGATGCGTGCGCTCGCGCATGACGTTCTGCGCCGTCTCCGGATCGTTCCACAGGTCGGGGTCCTCGGCGCGGCGGTTCAGCTCCTCCAGGCGCCGGAGCGCCCGGTCCAAGTCAAAGATGCCTCCTCAGCAGGGTCAACGACTGTCGGATGTCGTTCACCACCGCTTCCGTTTCGGCGCGCACGTCATGTCCTCCGAAAAGCTGATCGGCCCGACGACAAAGATATGGGGTCGGCGCGCCCGGGGTTTTACGCGCTTGCAGCGGGTTAGTACAGCCCGCTGGTGCCGCCGGCGGCCTCGCCGCTCAGCGGATTGTAGCCGCCGTCGATCACCGTCTGCTCGCCGGTCGGCACCGTGCCGGGCTTGAAGGCCTCGAGGATCACCTTGCGATCCCCGGGCCGGGCCACCTGGCCGGTCTCGACGTTGAGGCGGACCAGCCGGATGCCCGGCGGGATCCGGAACGGAATGGCGGGACGGGTCTCGAGAGCGGCGGCCATGAAGTCGCGGAAAATGGGCGCGGCGACCGAGGAGCCGGTCTCCCGGGGCCCAAGCGTGCGCGGCTCGTCGAAGCCGACGAACACGCCGACCGCCAGGTCGGGCGTGAAACCGAGGAACCAAGTGTCCGAGTTGTCGTTCGTGGTGCCGGTCTTGCCGGCGAGCGGCTTGCCGACCGCCCTGACGCGCCGGCCGGTGCCGCGCTGGACCACGCCCTGAAGCATAGAGACGACCTGATAGGCGCTGCGCGGGTCCGCCACCTGCTCGCGCGGGTCGGGCAACTCCGGGGCCGGCTGCTCGGCCCAGGCCTCGACCCGGCAGCCGGGGCAGGCCCGCGTGTCGTGCCGGTAGATCGTCACGCCGTGCCGGTCCTGGACCCGGTCGATCAGGGTGGGGCGGATGCGTCTTCCGCCGTTGACCAGCATGGCGTAGGCGGTGGTCAGCTTGAGCAGCGTCGTCTCGCCCGCGCCCAGCGCCATGGACAACAGCGCCGGCATGTCCTCGACGATGCCCAGGCGCCGGGCGTACGCGACGATCTTCTCCATGCCGATGGTCTGCGCCAGGCGCACCGTCATCAGGTTGCGCGATTTCTCGATCCCGATCCGCATGGGTGTGGGACCGTAAAACTTGCGCGTGTAGTTGGCCGGTTTCCACTTGCCCAGGCCCGGGCCCTGGTCGACCACGAAGGGCGCGTCGAGCACGATGGTGGCCGGCGTGAAGCCGCTGTCCAGGGCCGCCAGGTAGACGAAGGGCTTGAACGCGGAGCCCGGCTGGCGCCGGGCCTGGGTCACGCGATTGAACTGGCTTTGCGCGAAGGAAAAGCCGCCGTTCATCGCCAGCACCCGCCCGGTGTGCGGGTCCATCGCCACCAGCCCGCCGTTGACGCCGGGAATCTGACGCAGGCCATAGGCGCCGGCGGCGTAGGGCTCGCCCTCGGCGTCCGCGGCGACCGGCTCGACCATGACGACGTCGCCGGGCGCCAGGACGTCCGCGGGCCGCTTCGGCTTGGGCCCGACCCGCTGGTCCTTCAACCAAGGCCGCGCCCAGGCCAGCTCGGCCATCGGGATGTGGCCGCGCCGGCCGTCCGGGAAAGCAATCCCGGCGTTCTCGCCATCGACTTCCAAGACCATGGCCAGGATCCAGGGCGACATGCCGGCTGGCGGCTCGATCGCGGCCAGGGCCTCGCGCCAATCCTCGGCGGCGGGATCGATCCTGGCCACCGGCCCGCGCCAGCCGTGCCGCCGGTCGTAGGCGATCAGGCCCGCGCGCAGCACCCGCTCGGCGATCGCCTGCAGCCGGGGGTCGAGCGTGGTACGCACCGACAGGCCGCCCTGATAGAGCGCCGCGTCGCCGTAAAGCGCGGCCAGCTCGCGCCGCACCTCCTCGACGAAATAGTCCGCCTGGACGATCTCGGTCGGATCCGTGCGGTGCACCTGGAGCGGCTCGGCCCAGGCCGCCTCGGCCTCGGCGGGCGTGATGCGGCCGTCCTCCAGCATGCGGCCGACGACCCAGTTGCGTCGGGCGAGCGCCGCGTCCGGCCGGCGGATCGGGTGATAGTTGTTGGGCGCCTTCGGCAGCGCGGCGAGAAAGGCCGCCTCGGCGATGGTCAGCTCGTCGAGCGACTTGTTGAAGTAGTTGAGCGCCGCCGCCGCGACGCCGTAGGAGCCGAAGCCGAGGTAGATCTCGTTCAGGTACAGATCGAGAATCCGATCCTTGGTGAAGGCGTGTTCGATGCGGAAGGCCAAGATCGCTTCCTTGATCTTGCGCTCGATGGACAGCTCGTTGCTGAGCAGGAAGTTCTTGGCCACCTGCTGGGTGATGGTCGAGGCGCCGACCGGCCGACGGTCGGTACCGAGGTTGGCCAGATTCGTGACGATGGCCCGCGCCACCGAGAGAACGTCGACGCCCGGGTGACTGTAGAAATTCTTGTCCTCGGCGGCGAGGAAGGCGTTGACGACGCGCCGGGGTATGGCCCCGATCGGCACGTAGACGCGCTTTTCGGTCGCGTACTCCGCCAACAGGCGGCCGTCACCGGCGTGTACGCGCGTCACCGTCGGCGGGTCGTAGTCCGCGAGCTGGTTGTAGTCGGGCAGGTCCTGGCCGTAATGGTAGAAGACGTACAGGACGCCCCCGCTCGCCAGCATCGCCAGAAGCAAGACCAAGCCCACCAGTGAAGCGAGAAATCTCAGGCTGCCCTCCGTTCGGACCGCAATACGCCCCGGGTCTGCGCGGCCTCCGGGCGGGGCGGCATCGTAACCCGGCAGCGGTTACCGTTCGGTAACCATGGCCCGCGCCGCCCGGGATGGGCTTATAGGCTTACTTGAACAATGTGGCGCCCTTATGATCGATTCAAGGCGTGCTGCCACGCGAAATACGCCTCGATCGCGCGCACGGTCGCGGCCGTGATCCCGGCGCGGTGCTTGGGCGAGCGCAGAAGGCGCTCCTCGGCCCGGTTCGACAGGTAGCCGATTTCGAGCAGCACCGAGGGCACGGTCGGCGACTTCAGCACCGCGAACCCGGCGAAGCGGTGGGTGTTGCGGAGCAGCGGCGTGACCCGGCCGAGCTTCTGGACCAGCATGTTGGCGAATTGCTTGGACAGGTTCATGGTCTCGCGCTGGGCCAGGTCGATGAGGATTTTGCTGACCACCTCGGGCTGGTCGGACAGGTCGATGCCGGCGATGATGTCGGCCTTGTTCTCCTTGGCCGCCAGCGCCCCGGCCGCGGCGTCCGAGGCCTTCTCCGACAGGGTGTAGACCGAGGCGCCGCGGATCTTCGCCAACTCGTGGTTGTTGGCGTGCAGCGAGATGAAGAGGTCGCCGCCCAGGCGCTGGGCCATGTCCATGCGGTCGCGCAGGCGCACGAAAATGTCCTTGTTTCGGGTCATCACGACGCGGTAGCGCCCGGTCGCCTCGAGCCGGCGCTTCAGTTCCCGGGCGTAAGCCAACGCAATGTCCTTTTCGTTGACCCCGGTGAGGCTGCGCGCCCCCGGGTCGACGCCGCCGTGGCCCGGGTCGATCACGATCGTCGGGCGTGTGTCCGCCTTCGGTTTGGGCGGCGTCACGATGGCCGCGCGCAACGGCGCCAGCGGCGGGCGCGAGACGAACGGCACGGCGCGCCCGTCGGCGAAAAACGTCTTGCGACTGACCGCCACCATGTCAACCACGAAGCGGTGCGGATAGCCCTCCTGCGGCGGGATCAGGAAGACACTCTTGACCCGTACCGCCGTGCGCATGTCGAGCACCACGCGGCTCGTGCCCGGCGCGAATAGGCCGAAGCGCATGGCGCTGATCAGGCCGTTGCCGTCCCGCAGCACGTCCGAGGGCGGCTTCCAGCGCAGCTCGGGCAGATCGATCACGACGCGGAACGGGTCCGGGAGCGTGAAGACCCGGTAACGCGGCGCCTCGGACAGCTCCATCACGAAGCGCGTCTTGTCCGGGTGTTCACCCACGCGCACGGCGGTGACCGTCGGCTGCGCCAGCGCCGCCGGCAGCATCAACAGTAAACAGGGCCAAACAAGTAGTGTGCGCAACATCGGATGGACGCACTTGCACATTTAGTGCGGCGGGTTCACGCCTTAACGAGATATACGTAGAATAGTTCGAGTGCAACCAAGGAAATTCGCCTCGAAACGGCAGACGGCCCGCTCAACCGGCGACGCACGCGGCCGCCCCGCGCCCCCGGCCACTCGGGTATGGCACGGCACCCACGGTCCTGCTAATCTAGTGTAGCGAATCGCCCCGCGCCCCCCTGGGGCCCGGCTGTGGCCGTCAGGATGGAGTTGGGCCGCACTGCCCCGTTTCCTCCACGAGGAAAAGGCAGACGCTATCGGGGTGCCGGGCTGCCGCGCGGCGCCCGGCTCTTGGCGGGCCAGTTGCGCCGTCCCACGATTGGGGCGCGCCCGGCCATTCGATTTACGGCCGCGCTGCGCATCGGTGCGCTGCGTGGCCCCTGAGTGTTCGCGGCGCCTTCGGACGGCGACGGCACCCAGGGCAGAACGAACGCTCGGACGACAATGGAACCAGTCTTGCAAATCATCGCGCCGCAGCCCGCCCCCGAGGCGGGCGTTGCCGGACGCGTGTTGGAGAATCTTTTTTATGGCCAAACGAATGTTGATCGATGCCAGCCACCCGGAGGAGACGCGGGTGGTGGTTTTCAGCGCCAACCGTCTCGAAGAGTTTGACTACGAAAGCATATCAAGAAAACAGCTTAAGGGAAACATATACCTCGCGAAAGTCACGCGGGTCGAACCCTCGCTCCAAGCCGCTTTCGTGGACTACGGGGGAAGCCGGCACGGTTTCCTGCCGTTCAGCGAAATTCATCCGGACTATTACCGCGTCCCGATCGCCGACCGTGAGGTGTTGCTCGCCGCCGAGGCCGAACTCAAGGCGGAGACGGCCGAGGAGGAAATCGTCGGCGAGGTCGAGGTCGACCCGGAGCCCGAACCCCAGGATGAGGAGCCCGTGGTCGGGGCGGAGGCCGCCGAGGCCGGCCCGGGCGAGGTGGGTGCGGACGGCGACGGGGGCGAGCGCGAGGTCGAGGACGACGACGCCGGCGAGGTCGAGGAGCTCGCGGCCGAGACCCGGGTCGACACGCTGGGCGGCGACGAGGTCGAGGACGCCGCGCGCCGGCGCGCCCGGCTCCTGCGCAAGTACAAGATCCAGGAGGTCATCAAGCGCCGCCAGGTAATCCTGGTCCAGGTGACGAAGGAGGAGCGCGGCAACAAGGGCGCGGCGCTCACCACCTACCTGTCGCTCGCCGGGCGCTATTGCGTGCTGATGCCGAACACCGCCAGGGGCGGCGGGATCAGCCGCAAGATCAGCAACCCCAAGGACCGGCGCCGGCTGAAGGGCATCCTCGAGGACCTGGACATTCCGGAAGGCGTTGCGGTGATCGTGCGCACGGCCGGCAGCGAGCGCACCAAGGCGGAGATCCGCCGCGACTACGAATACCTCCTGCGGCTGTGGGACGAGATCCGCTCGACCACGCTGGCCTCGACGGCGCCATGCCTGATCTACGAGGAGGCCAGCCTGATCAAACGGGCGATCCGGGATCTCTATCAAAGCGAAATGGACGAGATCCTGGTCGATGGCGAGGATGGCTACAAGTCCGCCAAGGCGTTCATGAAGTCGCTGATGCCGAGCCACGCGCGCAAGGTCAAGCTGTACAAGGATCCGGCGGTTCCCCTGTTCTACCACTACCAGGTGGAACGCCAGATCGACGCCATGCACAACGCGACCGTGCAGCTCAAGTCGGGCGGCTACATCGTCATCAACATAACCGAGGCGCTGGTCGCCATCGACGTGAACTCGGGCAAGGCGACCCGTGAGCGGCACATCGAGGAGACGGCGTACAAGACCAACCTCGAAGCCGCCCAGGAGATCGCCCGGCAGCTCCGTCTGCGCGACCTGGCCGGGCTCATCGTCATCGACTTCATCGACATGGAGGGCCCGAGCCACAACCGGGCCGTCGAGCGCAAGCTGAAAGAGGCGATGCGCAGCGACCGGGCGCGCATCCAGCTCGGCCGGATCAGCCCGTTCGGGCTGCTCGAAATGTCGCGCCAGCGGCTGCGGCCGAGCCTGTTCGAAAGCTCGACCGTGGTCTGCCCGCATTGCAACGCCAGCGGCTACGTGCGCACCACCGAATCGGTCGCGCTGCACGTCCTGCGCGGGCTCGAGGAAGAGGGCATCCGGCGCGGCCACGGGGAAATCGCGGTCGCCGCCCCAAGAGCGGTCGCGTTGCACCTGCTCAACCAGATGCGCGAGCGGCTGGTCGAGATCGAGCGGCGCTACGACTTCCGAATCCGGGTCGACACCGACGAATCGCTGGTGCCGCCGGAGTACACGCTGCAACGTCTCGCTCCCGGCGCACCGGCGGCGCGCGGCGAGGCCGAGCCGCAGCGCGCGGCCGCCGCCGAGGCCGAAAAGGTGGAGCGCAAGCGCGCGCGCCCACGGCGTCGGCGCAAGAAGGGCGAAGCGCCGCCCGCCGCCGAGGAAGCGGCTCTGCCCGAAACGGCCCAAGCGGCCGAACCGCCGGAGCCGCTGGAGGACCGCGTACCCGCGGTCGCGGAAGCGAGTGAGGGAAGGGGCGAGGAAACGGGCGAGGAGAAGCCCAGACGCCGCCGCCGGGGCAAGCGCGGCGGCCGGCGCCGCGGGGGCCGGCAAAAGGACGAGCCCGGCGTGGCCGCGAGCGAGGCGGCGCTCGACGCCGAGGCCGAGCCCGAGCCTGCGCCAGGGACCGACATCGAGGCTCCGCCTGCGGCCGAGGCCGAGGCGCCGAAGGAGGCCCCGCGCCGCCGGACGCCGCGTCGACGGCGCGCCGCCGCCAAGGCGGGGCCGGCGACCGCCGGCGAGGCGCCCTCCGGGATCCGCCCGCCCTGGGCGGCGGGTGAAGTGCCCGCCGAGGCGCCCTCGGTAGGCCCGGAAGCCGACGCGCGCGGCGGCGTCGTGGACGCCCCGGACGCGGTCCCGCCGCGCGCCGCCGGCGGACCCGAAGAGGCGACCGTCGAATTCGGCACCGCCAATTTCGAGCCGCACGGCGAGGCGGCTGTGCGGGCGCCGGCCGAGCCGCTCGGCACCAGACCGCCGGCGGAGGCCGAGTCCGAGTCCGAGGCGCCGACCTCCAACAGCGAGGAGTCGGGTCCGGTCGTGGGCAAGCCGGAGGAACCCGAGGAGCCGGACCGGGCCAAGCGCCGCGGCTGGTGGCAGCGCTGGGGTTAGGTCAGGGATCGGAAACGACCGATGCTCGGCATCCGATTGCCGACATCCGTCATCTGAATTATAGCCACGCCTGAAGCCGGCGCGCGGCCTCGGCGATGTCTCCTTCGGGCCCGGCGAAGGAGAAGCGCACGAAGCGGTTGCCGCGCTCCGGGTCGAAGTCGATCCCCGGCGTGATCGCGACCCCGGTCTCGGCCAGCATGCGCTTGCAGAAGGCGTCGCTGTCGTTGGTCAGGCGGGCCACGTCGGCATAGACGTAGAAGGCCCCGTCCGCGGGCGCCAGGCGGTCGAATCCGGCCTTGGGCAGTTGCTCGAGCAGGAGCGAGCGGTTGCGCGCGTAGGCCGCGACGTAACGGTCCAACTCCTCCCGGCAGTCAAACGCCGCCTCCCCGGCCAGCTGCGACAACGTCGGCGCGGAGACGAAAAAGTTCTGCCCCAGACATTCGACCGGCCGCGCCAGCTCCTCGGGCAGGACCATCCAACCGAGACGCCAGCCGGTCATGGAGTAGTACTTCGAGAAGCTGTTGATGATCACGGCGTGGGCGGTCAGCTCGAGCGCCGAGACGGCCCGCACGCCGTAGGTAATGCCGTGATAGATCTCGTCCGAGACCAGGCGCACCCCGCGCTCGCGGCAGGCCTCGACCAGGCGCTCCAGCTCGGCGCGTCCGAGCATGGTCCCGGTCGGGTTCGACGGGCTGGCGACGATCAGCCCGTCGAGCCGGCCCTGTACCGCGTCCAGGAGTTCAGGCGTCGGCTGGAACCGGTGCTCGGCGTCGGTGAGCAGCAGCACCGGCTCGACGCCGAGCGCCTTGAGGATGTTGCGATAGGCCGGGTAACCCGGCGCGGCGAGCGCGACCCGGTCCCCCACGTCGAAGCACGCGAGAAATCCGAGCAGGAACCCGCCCGAGGAGCCGGGGGTGACCACGATGCGCCCGGGATCGACCTCGACGCCGTAGACCTCCCGGTAATGACGCGCGATGCGCGCGCGCAGCGACGGCAGGCCGGCCGCGTCGGTGTAGCCGATTTGGTCCGCATCGAGCGCCCGCTTGGCGGCCTCGATGACCCGACTCGCGGCCGGCGTGCCGGGTTGGCCGACCTCGAGGTGCAGGACCTCTTCGCCGACGGCCGCGCGCGCGTTGGCCGCGCGCAGGACGTCCATCACGATGAAAGGGGGTATGCTTCCCCGGGACGCGACTTTCAGTGCCATGGGCCTACTGCGCCGACTGCGCCAAGCCGTAGCCGCGCGGATCGCTCGCGACCTGGCAGGTCTCGCCGGAGTGCTTAAGGCCGTCGGGGCAGTAGAACGCGTTGACGTGACCCAGGGCCGGAACCTCCCGCAGGGTGTGCCCGCGCCGGCGCAGCGCGTCCAGCGCCGCCGCGCCCCACCCGGGCTCGTGCAGCAGGATATCCGGTGCGCCGCCGTGATGCACCCGCCGCGCGGCGATCGCCTCGGCCAGCGGCCGCTTCCGCTCGATCGAGTCGAGCATCACGCCGGCCAAGGCCGTGGCCGCGACCGGCCCGCCGCCGGCGGTCCCGGCGAACCGGATATCGCCGGTGCGGGTATTGCCGACGACGACCGCCGTCAGCGAGGTCGAACCGTCGTCCTGCGAGCGCGGCGGCGCCGCCAGCAGGATCCCGGTTCCCTGGGCAATGCGCCCGGCGCCGAACAGACGGTTCATGGTGAAGCTGCATGCGACCGCATTGCTGCGCCGGTCGCCCACGGCGAAACCCGCCGCATAGGCCTGGGCCGAGATTTCCCGGGGCGCGGGGGAGAAGCGCGCGGCCGGCGTGTGTTGCTTGGGATCGTAGTCGGCCATCGCTGCCGCCAGCCGGTCCTCGTCGACCAGTGCCGCGAGCGGCTCTCGGCTCGACCCATCGGGCAGCATCCACGCGCTGCGCTGGGCAAAGGCGCGCAGGGCGGCCTCGGCGAACAGGTGGGGCCGCTCCTCGCCGGCGGCCCCGTCGTAGCGCTCGACCTCGGTCAGCATACCCCATATCTGCGCCGCCACGACCCCGCCGGTCGCGCGCGGGGGCGCGAAATAGGCGACGTATCGCTTGCCGGCCGGCACGGCCACCGCCTCCATGATGCGTGGCACGGTCTGGCGCACGTCCGCGGCGGTCAGCGGCATGCCGACGGCGCTCGAGGCCGCGGCCAGGCGGCGCGCGAACGGGCCGCTGTGCAGGTACGGGGCGCCGCGCCGACGGATGCCGCTCAGCACCGCCGACAGCTCGGCCTGAACGATGCGGTCGCCGGTGCGCGCCAGGCGGCCGTCGCGCGCCGAGAACAGACGCCTCAGGTCCGGGTTGGCGGCGATATGATCGGCGGCCGCGGCCAGGTCCTGCGCGAAGGCGCGGCTGACCGCATGGCCGAAGCGGGCCAAGGTCTCGGCAGGTGCCAAAAGCTGCTCCCAGCGCAGCGCGCCGTGGCGGACATGCAGCGCCGCCATGGCGCGCATGCCCGAGGGCACCATGCCGCCCGACGGCGCCGCGCGAGGCAGGAACTCGATCGCCTCGCCCTTCATCCGCCCGCCCTCGAAGACGACGCACACGCCGCCGCCGCCCAGGCTGACGCGCGACGGCATGGTCACCGCCAATGCAAAATACATGGCCACGGCCGCGTCCACGGCCGTGCCCCCGTTGCCGAGGATTTCGCGGCCGACGACCGCGGCGCGCGGCTCGTCGCTGGCGACCACGCCCGCGAAGCCCGTCACCGGGGCGAAGGTGCCCGGCGCGCCATCGGCGCACGCCGCGACCATCAGACCCAGGGCCGTCACCAGCGTTACCGCCGGGCGCGGCCAAACGCGTTGAAACGGCGCGGGCGGATGGTTACTTCTAAACAAAAGAGGTGAGACCTGACTGTTGCGCAAACGTACAGCTCCCCTTGCCGCGGCTTTGCTGCTCTTGGCCGCGCTGGTTTCAGCCCGGGCCGATGCGAGGGATCTCCGATTGATCCGGGATGCGGAGATCGAAAATATCATCCGGGCCTACGCCACGCCACTGTTCCAGGCCTCGGGGCTGAGCCCGCAAGCGATCGACGTTTACCTGGTTCAGGACTCGACCCTGAACGCGTTCGCCACGCCGGGCCTCAAAATGTTCATCCACACCGGGCTGCTCATGCGCGCCGAAGACCCGCTTCAGGTCATCGGCGTGATCGCGCATGAGACCGGACACTTGGCGGCCGGACACACGGCGACCCGGGGCGATAGCCTGCGCGCCTCGACCAACACGATCATCGCTTCCTACATCCTCGGCCTGGGCGCGGCGATCGCGACCGGGCGCCCGGAGCTCGCCACGGCGGCCATCGCGGGCGGGCAGGACATCGCCCTCAAGGGCCTGCTCAGCTACACGCGAAGCCAGGAGTCCGCCGCCGACCAGTTTGCCGTCAACCTGCTCAACGGCACCGGCCAATCGCCGCGCGGCCTGCTCGAATTCCTGCGCATCCTGAGCGGGCAGGAGGTGCTGCTGACGAGCAGCCAGGACCCCTATCTGCGCACCCACCCTTTGACCGAAAACCGGATCGCCTTCTTGGAAGACCAAATCGCTCGCTCGCCATACGCCGACCGGCCGGCGGCGCCGAGGTTCGTCGCGATGCACGAGCGCATGCTCGCCAAGCTCTTCGGTTTCCTGGAACCCAAGGAGCGGGTCTTCGCCCGTTACCCGGACAGCGACACCAGCTTGCCGGCGCGTTACGCCCGGGCCATCGCGTACTTCCAGAGCGGAGAGCTGGACACGGCGCTGGCCATGATCGAGGCCCTGATCGCGGAGCACCCCGACGACCCGTACTTCCACGAGTTGAAGGGCCAGATGCTGTTCGAGAACGGCCGCATCGCGAAGGCCGTGCCGGCGTACGAGGCTGCGGCCCGGCTGCTGCCGGATTCGCCGCAGATCAACCTGGCGCTGGCCCAGGCGCAGATCGAGATGAACGACCCGGCGTTGGACGAGGCGGCGCTCGGCCACCTGAACGAGACCCTGCGCGAGGAGCCGGGCAACGCCTTCGCGTGGCGCCTGTCGGCGGTGGCGCACGGCCGCAAGGGCGATGTCGGCATGACCGCGCTGGCGCTCGCCGAAGGCGCCCTGGCCCGGGGCCGCGCCCAGGAAGCCCGGGACCAGGCCGTGCGGGCGCAAAAGATCCTGTCCGAGGGCACGCCTGCCTGGCTGCGCGCCCGCGACCTCGAGCAGCTGGCCAAGCGCCGGGTGGCGAAGCAGTAAATCGACCGTGGATTGCCCTGGGGCCGGGGAACGGTTAAGACATTCCAAGACATCGGATGACAGAATTCCGGCACGGCCCCGCGTCCGGAGGGGGCTCTTGCTGCCCTGGCAGGGCTCCATCCGGCCGCAAACGTGGAGAGACCAATGGCGCGCACGTCGTTTGGATCATTGTCCGGGATCCGCCGCCTCGCGGCGGTGCCGGTCGTGGCCGTCCTCCTTGCCGCGGGCGCGCCCGCCTCGGCCCAGGAGCAGAGCCTGCCGGGCGGCTTCACGCCGGAGCAGGCGCAAGGTCTGGAGCAGATTATCCACAACTACCTGATGCAGCATCCGGAGGTCTTGGTCAAATCGCTGCGCGCCTACCAGCAGCGCCAAGAGCGCGCCGACGCGCAGCGCCAGCAGGACGCGGTGATCGCACACCGCCGGGCGCTCGCCGGGGATCCGGATTCGCCGGTCCTCGGCAACCCGGAGGGCGACGTCCTGATCGTCGAGTTCTTCGATTACCGCTGCCCCTACTGCCGGCGCGTGGCCGGCAACGTGCGCCGGATCGTCGCCGACGACGGCAACATCCGCCTGGTGATGAAGGAGTTCCCCATCCTGGGGCCGGAGTCGGTCCGGGCCGCGCGCGCGGCGCTTGCGGCGACCAAGCAGGGAAAGTATGAGGCGTACCACTTCGCGCTCATGACCGCGCCGGGCGACATGAGCGAGGCGCACCTCAAACGAATCGCCGAGAAGGTGGGCCTGGATGTCGCGCGGCTGCAGCGCGACATGGAGGCGCCCGAGATCGAGGAAAGTCTGCGTCGCAACTACGCCCTGGCCGAAGCGTTGAGCATCAACGGCACGCCCGCCTTCGTCATCGGCGACACACTCGTCCCGGGCGCCGTCAACCTGGAGACGCTCAAGCGGCTGGTCGCCGAAGCGCGCGCCAAGGGGAGCTGAGCGCGCCGCGTTCGCGCAAATCAGCGCGCCCGAAGGTGCATTGCGCATGCGCCGTGGGCTATGTTAACGCTTGCTCGACGTGACGACGGGGGAGTCGCGGGTGGCTGACGCGCCCAAGGTGCTGATCCTGAACGGCCCCAACCTCAATATGCTGGGCACCCGGGAACCCGAGGTCTACGGCACGGCGACCCTGGCCGATATCGAGGCCGCCTGCCGAGAGCGGGCCAGAGCCCTCGGACTCGACATCGACTTCCGCCAATCGAACGGCGAAGGCGAGTTGGTCGGCTGGATCCAGGAGGCGGGCCAAAGCGCCGACGGCATCATCATGAACGCCGGCGCCTATACGCATACCTCGGTGGCCATCCTCGACGCGCTGCGCGCCGTCGGCCTGCCGCTCGTCGAGGTGCACCTGTCGAACATCCACAAGCGCGAGGCCTTCCGCCACGTTTCGTATGTGTCGCAGGCGGCGCATGGCGTCATCTGCGGATTCGGCCCGCGCGGCTACGTGATGGCGCTGGACGGGTTGGCCGAGCTGCTGGCCCGGCGACAAGACGCGTGATGGCCAAGTTCGAACCGGACGACGAGCTGATCCGCAGGCTGGCGGCGCTGCTCGAGGAGACCGGCCTGAACGAGATCGAATACGAGGCCGACGGCCGCCGGATCCGGGTCGGCCGCGGCGCCTCGCCCGGACCGGCCGCGGTTGCGTCCCCGCCCGGGGCGACATCCGCCGCTCCAGCGAACGGGCCGGCGCCGGCGGCCCCGGCAAGCGCCGAGGCGATCCCGCCGGGCGCCGTCACCTCGCCCATGGTCGGAACCGTGTACGTGGCCCCGGAGCCGGGCGGCACGCCGTTCGTCAGGGCCGGCGACTTGGTCCGCGAAGGTCAGACCCTACTGATCATCGAAGCCATGAAGGTGATGAATCCGTTGGCCAGCCCGCGGGCCGGCAAGGTAACGCAGATCCTGGTCAGCGACGGCCAGCCGGTTGAGTACGGCGAGCCGCTGGTCGTCATTGAATGAGCGGCCGCCCGCGGGCCTGATGTTCGAGAAGGTCCTCATCGCGAACCGGGGCGAGATCGCGCTCAGGATCCACCGCGCGTGCCGGGAGATGGGAATCCAGACGGTGGCGGCGCACTCGACCGCCGACGCCGATGCCATGCACGTGCGCCTGGCCGACGAGAGCGTGTGCATCGGCCCGCCGCCCAGCAAGGACAGCTATCTCAACGCCTCGGCGATCCTGTCGGCGGCCACGATCACGGGCGCCGACGCGATCCACCCGGGCGTCGGGTTCCTGGCCGAGAACGCCGATTTCGCCGCCATGGTCGAGGAGCACGGCCTGGTCTTCATCGGCCCCAAGCCGGAGCACATCGGCCTCATGGGCGACAAGGTCGCGGCCAAGCAAGCGGCCGACAGCCTGGGCCTGCGGGTCGTGCCCGGCTCGAAGGGGACGGTAACCTCGGGCGAGGAGGCGGCGCAAATCGCCGATCGGATCGGTTACCCGGTGCTCATCAAAGCCGCCGCCGGCGGCGGCGGGCGCGGCATGAAGGTCGCGCGCGCGCAAGGCGAGGTGTTCGAGATGCTGAACGTAGCCCGCGCCGAGGCGAAGGCCTCGTTCGGCTTCGAGGCGGTCTACGTGGAGAAGTACCTGAGCCACCCGCGCCACATCGAGGTGCAGATCCTCGCCGACGAGCAGGGCAACGTGGGGCACCTGGGCGAACGCGACTGCTCGTTGCAGCGCCGCCACCAGAAGCTCTTGGAGGAGGCCCCCTCGCCGGCCCTCAACGCGGAGGTGCGGGCCGAGATCGGCGCGCGCGCGAGTGAGGCCATGCGCCGACTCGGGTATCGCAACGCCGGCACCATCGAGTTCCTTTACGAGGACGGCGAGTTCTACTTCATCGAGATGAACACGCGCCTGCAGGTGGAGCACCCGATTTCCGAGGCGATCACCGGTATCGACCTGGTGCGCGAGCAGATCCGCATCGCCGCCGGCCTGCCGATGAGCGTGCGCCAGGAAGACATCACCTTCTTCGGGCACGCCATCGAATGCCGCATCAACGCGGAGAACCCGGAGACTTTCCTGCCCTCGCCCGGCGTGGTAACCGACTACCACGCGCCGGGCGGGCTCGGCGTGCGCGTCGATTCGGGCCTGTACAGCGGCTACCGCGTGCCGGCGCACTACGACAGCCTCATCGCCAAGCTGATCGTGCACGGCCAGACGCGCAACGAATGCCTCATGCGCCTGCGCCGGGCGTTGGAGGAATTCGTCATCGACGGAATCGAGACCACGATCCCGCTGCACCAGAGGCTGATCGGAGCAAGCGATTTCCTCAACGGCGATTACGACATCCACTGGCTGGAGCGTTTTGTCGGCGAGGCGGGCGAGGAGACACGATAGCAACCGCGAGGAAAGACGGGCGCGATGCACCTGACGCCGGACGTCCTGCTGCGCGCCTATGCGATCGGCATCTTTCCGATGGCCGAGGGCCGCGACCACGCGGAGCTCCATTGGATCGACCCGGAGCTGCGCGGCATCCTTCCGCTCGACCGTTTCCATATCCCGCGCAAGCTGAGGCGCCGGGTCCGGCGCAAGGACTTCGAGGTGCGCTGCGACACTGCCTTCGGCCGCGTCATCCAGGCTTGCGCAGCGCCGACGAGGAGCCGCCGGGACACCTGGATCAACCCGACCATCGAGCGGCTCTATACCGAGCTGTACGAGGCGGGCTTCGCCCATTCCGTCGAGTGCTGGCGGGGCCGCGCGCTGCTCGGCGGGCTGTACGGGGTCTCGCTGGGCGCGGCGTTCTTCGGCGAGAGCATGTTCAGCCGGGCCACGGACGCCAGCAAGATCGCCCTGGTCCATCTGGTCCTGCGGTTGCGCAAAGGCGGCTTTCAGCTCCTCGACACCCAGTTCGTCACGCCCCACCTGAGCCGCTTCGGCGTGCTCGAAATTCCGCGCGAGGAATACCGCAGCCGCCTGGCCAAGGCGATCACCACCGAGGCGCGGTTTCCCCTGGAGGTCAGCGACGAGGAGGTGGAAGGATTTCTTCGGCGGATCGCCTAGAGCAGATCCGCTTTAGCGCTTCCGCCTCGCCGACCCTAAAGGACGGCGCCGGCGCAGCCGGACCTTGCCGGAAAAGGTGGCGCAGCTATGATTAGCCTTTCGCAAGGTTGGCGTACGATGATTCTCAATAACTTCGTCGCGGTCGGTGTCGGCGCCGCGCTTGGCGCCTGGGCACGCTGGGGCTTGGGATACCTTCTGAATGCGGTGTTCCCCACTTTGCCGCTCGGCACGCTTGTGGCCAATTGGATCGGCGGCTACCTGATCGGCTTTGCGATCGAGTTGTTCGCGACGCACGGCGAGGTGCCCCCCGAGGCGCGGCTATTCGTGATCACGGGCTTCATGGGGGCGTTGACGACGTTTTCCACGTTCTCCGCCGAAGCCGTCACCCTGATCACCCGACAGCAATATGGATGGGTCTTCGTTCACATTGCCAGTCATCTGACCGGATCGATCGTGTTGACGATCCTGGGAATTCTCACCGCCAAGTGGCTAACCCAATAGGACCCGATATGGAAGGCGTGCATCTCAGGCTCTTCGTTCTCGAACAGCAGAGGCACCACGGCATCCTGCTGTACGAATGGCTCCTCGAACAGGCGAAAAAGATGGGCATAAGAGGAGGCGCCGCCTTCAGGGAGATCGCCGGTTACGGGCGCCGCAACAGGTTGCACGAAGAGGCGTTCTTCGAGCTGGCAGGGGACCTGCCGATCGAGGTCGTGTTCCTCATGAACGAGGATCAAGCGACCCGTTTTCTGGAACTGCTGGAGTCCGAGAACCTATCGATCTTCTACGTCAGGAGCAGCGCCGAGTTTGGACGGACCGGGGAAGCCCCGCAGGCATGACCGGGGTTTCGAGACGATTCGGCTGACCGGCAGTCAGCGTCCCCGGGGCGTGGTGCAGGAGTTGGTTCGGCGGGAGCGGTCCGCGGAGCCATCGGACAACTCAAGCGGCCCGCGCCCGCCGCCCCGGTCGGACGCCCGTCCGCGCATCTCCCCGTCCCTACACGTCGGGTCCGAGAGGGCGGACGTTGTTGTTAGGCGCGGCGGCCGTCTAATGCCCGACCATCCACGGGCGAGGCGATACGTGCCAGTGCTTCTTGCCGCCGTGACCATGGCCGTGACCGTGGCGGTGCCCGCGTTTGAAGGGCGAGCCGCCGTCCGGCACCTCCACCACTTTCGGTTCGTCGGCGCTGCGCTCGTTGATCTGGTGCGCCTTGCGGTTTGCGCCGTTCATGAGGGCAAGGGCGGGCGCGGAGACCGCCCTCCGCGAGCGATGCCCGCAGGTGGGACAGCGCGCCGGCTTCTCGCACTCGCTCATGCTGCCCCACGCATCGAACTCGCCGCAGCCTTCACATACGTAATTATAAAGCGGCATGTGACAGATCTCCCTTCCGAACCGCTTCCGCTTCGCCTCCGTTCGTTATGGCCAAGGATACCTCGTTCCGCGCTGCATGTCATCGGGCCGATCAGCCGCCACCGGCGGCGGGACCCATGACCCCCGTCAGAAGCAGGTATCCCGGTATCCATCCGGTATAGACGCCCTGGGCCGCGCATACCACCCCGGTCACCTTCGCGATCGGCCGGTTCAGCGAAAGCAACAACCAGAACATGAGCCACAGGATCGACCACGAAACCCAACACACGCCGAACCACACGTCCCAGGTCGTGCTAGCGGCGGCGAACGTGTCAATCGCGACCGGTATGACCGTGATGCCGACGAAAAAGCAGAACCATCCCAGACCACGGCCGTCCGCCCCATTCCACCGATTCCACGCCACCCAAAAGTACGTGAAGGTGAACAGGAGCGTGAAGGCCGCCGCCTTGATGGACCCGGCATCCGCACCTGGCCCAAACGCAAGAAATAGGGCGACCAACAAAGTTAGCCCGCCAACGAAGACATCGATGACGGAGATCTCCTTGTCGCCGATATAGCCCAAGATCCAGAGACCGTTGCAAAACAATACGGCCCCCACGTATAGCAGCACTAAGCCCAACAACATCGCGGTGTCCTCCCTTTCCCAACCAGCCTTCGGTAATCGAGCGTCGCGCCCCAGCATCCCCTCGCTGCGCGGGCGCGGTCGGCCGGTTGCGCGCGGCTGCGCGATTAACTCGCGCGAGTCACCGAAAGAGGGGGGCGCGGCCGCGCCGCGCCCCCTCGGCTTTCAGCTCAGGTGCAGGCCGCAGCGTCGGCCCCGGAGACCATCTTCGTCGGGCCCTTGGCGTTGGGCCGAATGTCGAACTCGAAGATCTCCGTGGGAACGGCGACGGTGCAGCACGCGTTGGGAATGTCCACGATCCCGCTGATCCGCCCTTCGACCGGGGCGGTGCCGAGGATCATGTACGCCTGCTGACCCGAATAGCCGAACTTCTTGAGATACTCGACGGCATTCAGGCAGGCCCGGCGATAGGCCACGGTGGCGTCCAGGTACTTCTGCTCGCCGTTGTGTTCGTCCACACAAACCCCTTCGAAGATCAGATATTCGGAGTAGTGCGGCTCGACCGGGCTGGGCCGGAAGATCGGGTTGGTGATGCCGTATTTCGCGACCCCGCCCTTGATGATGTCGACGGCGATGTCGATCCAGCCGGCCATCTCGATGGCGCCGCAGAAGGTGATCTCGCCATCGCCCTGCGACCAGTGGATGTCGCCCATCGAAAGGCCGCCGCCCTTCACGTAAACAGGGAAGTACACCTTGGAGCCGCGCGACAGGTTCTTGATGTCGCAGTTGCCGCCATGCTCGCGGCCAGGAACCGTGCGTGCGGCTTCCTTGCCCGCCTTTTCCGCGGCCGCGCCGGTCATCTGGCCCATGAGGGCCGTGGTCGTTCCGGCAAGCCCGTCAGGCAGGGTGCAGAGCGGTGGCACCCGGTCCGGGTCGGTATTGAACAGGGCGGACTCGCGCCGGTTCCACTGCGCCAGCAGTTCCGCCGACGGCAGGGTTCCGATCAATCCCGGGTGAATCAAGCCGGGCCAGCGCACGCCCGGGATATGCCGCGAGGTCGTGTAGATCCCGTGGAAGTCCCAGCAAGCCTTCCGCGCCTCGGGGAAGTGCTTGTCGAGGAATCCGCCACCGTTCTCTAAGGCGAAAATGCCGGTGAACCCCCACTGGGAATCCGGCAGCCACCCGATGTCGTTGATATCGACGACCAGCAGGTCGCCCGGCTCGGCGCCTTCGACGCCGAAGGGCCCGCTCAGATAATGGACCTTGGACAGATCGACGTCGCGTATGTCGTTGGCGCTTTCGTCGTTTTTGATCTGCCCGCCGGTCCAGTCGTAGCACTCGACCCGGATCTCGTCGCCGGGCTTCAACCATTCCACGATGGGTATGTCCGGATGCCAGCGATTGTGCGTTTTGATATCCTGCTGCTCCGGCCATTTGTTCATCTCGGCCTTGAACGCGGTTCTTGGCATGATGGTTCCTCCTTTCAGGTCGTCTTTTGTCGATTGTTTCGCGAATCCTCTTTCAGGGAACTCCCTACGCGTATGACGATGCGGCACGTCGCGTCGTCGCGGAGGATCTGCGCCGACCGAAATTAAGGTTAGTGGCCAACGGCAAGTGCGGGCATCACCCCTAGGGGTGAGGCACGTTCAAATAATTCTTTATTTCTCGTGGCGTTGGCCGGACGGGCTCCCGCCAATACGCAGCCTCGACGCGGCCCCCCCCCCGGCGGCGGCCCCCGCGTCGCCCCCCCGCAAAACATCGGAAACTTACCGAGCAGGCGAACAAGGTCGGCCTGCCTGTGGGCGCCGACCTTGGAATAGATGCTGCGCATGTGGGTGCGGGCAGTGTTCTTTGTGATCCCCAGGCGGTTCGCCGCCTGGTTCAGGCCGAGGCCGCCGGTGAGAAGGGCGATCAGCCGCGCCTCCGCCGGCGTCAACCCGTACGCGCCGGCGAAATCATCCAGCGAGCCGAGATTGTCGTAATCGGGGTCCTTGACCAGGATCGCGACCGCCCGGTCCCGCCGGTGCACGTCGTCGAGCTCGGTTCGGTGGATCGGGAAGATGATGCAGACGAGCGGCGGCCGGTCCGATCCGCGCGAGAGGATGGTGTGTTCTCCGGACAGCGGCTCGCGAAACGCCTTCTTGCTGACAGCGCTCTCGGCAATGATCCGGCGCAGCCGGACCGTGTCCCTCGTCGTGGCGGCGGTCAAGCACCCGCCGGCCACCATGAGCCCGTCGCGGCGGGCGAGCAGGTGTTCGGCGGACGCGTTGATGAACCGCACCTGCCCGCCACGATTGACCAGGAGGCACGCGACGGGCAGATGGTCCAGCACCTCGAACAGGTTCTGCCGCTCCTCCCGGTCCTGGCTCAGGCGGTCGCGGATCTCCCATGACCGGACGAGATGGGGCAGAACCTCGCCAAGCAGGCCCTTGTCGCTCTTGTCGAACGGCGTCGCCTCCGCCGGGCGCAGCAGGACGACGAACTCGGTGATCGGCCCGTGCTGAGCGAAAACCCCGCACAGCCGATGCAAAAAACCCTGTGGCCGCAAGAATTTGTCATAGAACTCGGTCGTCACCAGGCGCTCTGTCGGAAACAGTTCCTCGCCGGTGCTGATCGCGCCCTGTCGATACGCCGAGGGCGAATGCATCCAGGGGTTCTTCTTGCATAATTCCAGGTTATAGGACCGGCAGTATTCGTCGCCGATGTTGATACTGCTTCTGATGAATCCTTTCATTCGGGAAAAATCATAACAACTGAGTCCGCCGGCCGTTGCATCAAAGGCGGCACAAATATCCCCGAGTACATTCTCCCAGGTACCGTCCTCGATAGCGCTGTCGTATATCGATCCAATGAGATCTGGCATCGGATTTTCAGCCTGGACGATAGGCACGTCTCCCTATCCTTTCCCCTGATTGGACTGCTTCCTCTTTTGCCCGGCGAGAAGCATGTCTGGAATTAGGCCTTAACTAATTATCTTAACCAATTTTTCCTGAAAGAACCAGCCCAGGCATTAAGCTATTGAAATACCGCATGAAAAATTGAACGTTCCGTTTGAGCAGCGCCGTCTCGTTTGGACGGGCGGTCGTCCAAACGCCGTCCACGGCTCCACCTCGGCCCCGCGCCGGTCTTCCCGCGGCTTGGACTCTGGGCCCGATATCGCCTTCGGCGGCGGTGGGACCCTAATTCTACCGGTTCAGGATGGCGTCGATTTCGGCTTGGTCCATGGTCCGCTCGTCGCCGTGGATGATGGCGCTGGCCACGTCGACGAACTTGCGCAGGTTGCGCGACACGGTCTCCACGATACCCGCCAGGCGGCCGTCGTCCCGGCATTCCAGGGCCCGTTCGATGCCGGGGATTGCCTCCGCGACGAGGGCGTTCATCTGGACGATCGCGTTGTCGAAGGGGGCGCGAAACCGTGCGGGGGCGTTTTCGTACGCGAAGATCGCCAGTTCCCTGTCGGCGAAGGCGCTGTGCCGGAAATGCTCCGCATAGCTCTTGGGCCTCCACGCCTTGGCGTCGTCGAGGCACTCGGGCATCTCCGGGACCATCTCCAGGAGCATGATTATCTCATTGAAATGATTGAGATAGTCCGTAGCGAGCAGAGTCGTCTCGTCGATGCTCTTGCCGCGCACCAGGCGGGCAAGGGTGCGCGGATGGGTCGGGCCGGCCGCTCGCCCGCGGCTACCCTGTGCGTCCGTTCGTGCGGGCACGTCGGTCATCGACGCCGAGCCCGCAACGCCGGGCCGCGTTGAGATCCGAACGGCATGCTCGATTTCCCCGATCCGTGCGCGGGATAAGGTAATCGTAAGTCGTTGCCAATTTCCTTAAGCCGCCCGAATCGTACCTCTCGACGCGGCACGACGCTGGACGGCTCCCGCCGCGCCGGCGACCCGTTCAGTCGCCCACGGCCGCCTCGGCCTCGGGATTCTCGGGAATCTGGCCGCCGCCGTCCGCCGGCGGCGTTTCGGGCGCCCGCGCCGCCCCGGCGACGACGCCGGGATCGTCCGGCAACGAGACCTTGCGGCAGTCGATCACCCAAACGTCGTAGACCGGGTGCTCCATCGCCGAGACCGCCGGGGAGGAGGCGAACATCCAGCCGGTGAAGACCGTGACCGCCGGGGAATCCGGCCGCACGTCGACGATCTCCAGGAAGGCGGCGCTTTCCGGGGTCTCGGTCGGCGGCTTCTTGCGGCACGCCCGGGCGGTAATTTCCAGGGTGCCGAAGCGCGAGACGACGCCGATCGGCGCCTCGATCGTGGAGACCCGCGCGGTCGTCTTGTCCAAGCCCTGAAGGATGGCGCCGAGCGCCTGGCCCTGCTCGGCCGCAGCCGCCCCGGCGAGGCCCAGAAGGCCCGCTGCGAACGCGGCTGCGCCGGCCGGGGGGACCGGCGCCCGGGACGACCGGGAGGCGCGGCGGCGCACCGGCTCAGCCCTTTCCCTTACGGGCGTACGGGTTCTCAAGCGAAGCGACCATCTGGTGCAGGACGCTGCGGAGCTGAGCCTCGTCGCATTCCATCAGGATTCCGTCTTCCAGGGCGTCCTGGCACATCTGGCGGATTTCCTCGAGGTTCTCGTTCAGAACCTTGATCTTGTCCCGGCACGACACGGGCTCGCCGTCCGGCTTGCGCCAGACCGGCGGCTGGAACTTTTTCGGCCCCGGGGCGGTCACGGGATGTCTCGCATGCGGGAACGGATGGACGGGCTCGAAAGAGACTTAAGGGCCCCGAGGCACCCTTGCAACCGCCGGTGCAACCGCCGGCGCCAGGCGGGCGGAGCGGCGCGCCTCACGCCGGCTTGTGCGCGACGAAGCGCAAACGGACGTAGTCCGCGCTCCAGCGCCCTTCCGCGTCGCACAGGTGGGGGCGTAGCGCTTCGGTGACCTCGGCGACGAGGCCGGCCCGCTCGACCTCCGGCACCCGTTTCGTGAAGGGCTCGGCGAAGGTCGCCAGCCAGTCCGCCACTTCGCCCGGCAGGGGCGTGGGACGCTCGATCAGGTCGATCGACTCCACGGCGAAGCCGCGCGCGTCCAGCTTGGCGCGGTATTCCTCGGGCGTGGGGAAGTACCAGGGAACCGCGGCCCGGCCGTGGATTCCGCGCCGGTCGAGGGCGGCCACCAGCGCCTCCGTGATCCGGGCCACGTTGCCGTGCCCGCCCATCTCGGCGACGAAGCGCCCGCCCGGCTTGAGGGCGCGCCAGACGCCGTCGATCGCGGCATCGGGCCTGCGGATCCAGTGCAGGACGGCGTTGGAGAAGACCGCATCGAAGGCGGCGTCGAAAGTCAGGGCGGCGGCGTCGCCGACCCTGGCATCCAGGCCCCGGGCGCGCGCGGCCGCGACCTGTTCCGGGCTGGCGTCGACGCCGACGACGCGGGCGCCCGCCGCGGCGATCTTCTCCGTGAGCACGCCGTCGCCGCAGCCGAGGTCGAGGATGCGCTGGCCGGGCCGGGGGTCGAGCAACGCGACGAGCGGTAGGGCCAGATCGGAGACGAAGCGGGCGTTGCGCGCGTAACGATCCGGGTCCCACGTCTGGACCGGTTCGGCTTGCTGGCCCGGCTCGAAGGTGGCTGCCCCGGGCGTCTTGGACCGGGCGCTCAAGGGGTGCGCTCGGTCATTCCTGGGCCTTGCCCGCCGCGTCGGCGGCGCTGAAGATGAAGCGGCCGAGCAGGTCGACGACGTTGATCGAGCCCTGGGTGAAGGTGATTTGGCCGCCGGGCGGGATCATCTCCTCCTCGCCGCCGGGCTCGAGGGAAACGAAACTGGCGCCCAGCAGGCCGTCGGCCAGGATGCGCGCCGAGGTGTCGCGCGGCAGCATGATGGACTCGTCGATGGTCATGGTCACCACCGCGAAGTAAGTCTTGGGGTCGAGCCGCTGGTTCGTCACGACGCCGACCTTCACGCCCGACATGCGCACCTCGGTGCCCGGGCCGACGCCCGCGGCGTTGTCGAACTCCGCCGACACCTTGTAGCCGGTGTTGCGGGTCACGGCGCCGCTTTGGAAGGCGAGGACGACGAAGCCCGCGGCGACGAGCAGGACGACGCCGCCTATCACGGTCTCGATGATGTTCCTCTGCATTCCGGTCTCCCTCGTCCGCCCTCCGCCGCCTTTGGCCGTGGCGGAGCCCATGGCCGCGGCCGCGCCGCTCACTCCGGGGTCCAGGGTTCGTAATCGCCGGTTCCCCGGGCGCGCCGGCCCCCCGCCAGCGTGTGCCCGGACGGCCGGTAGGCATGGCCGGTCCCGGTCAGGTTGGGCACGTGCTCTTTCTGCCAGGGCCGCTTCGGGGCGCCGTCCGCAGGCGGCACCGCGTCCGCCGTGTGGTGCAGCCAGGCGTGCCACTCCGGCGGGACACGGCTGGCCTCCACCTCGTCGACGTAGATCACCCAGCGCCGTTCCTTGCGAATCGATTCCCTATGCACGCGGCCGCCGCCCTTCTCGCGGAAGTAACGGTTGCCGAACTGATCGCGCCCGACCTCCTCGCCCCGCAGCCAGGTGTAGAGCCGGGTCCCAATATTGGCGCCTGCCATGAATCCCTCAGCCGTCCTGCCGGCGGCCCGGAATATTGCACCTCGCCGCGGCGCAGTCCAGGGGCAGCGCCCACCGCCCGGCGGCATACTGGACAGCCGGCGGCCGCAGCCCTTATAGAGAGGCGGCCATGCCGGACTTCTGGCGCGACTCGGGCTATCACCTGCTGGAGCGCACGGCGCGCGGCCATCTCGCGGTGACCGACGACTTCGTGCGCGCCTATTTCCTGCGCCCGGAGGTGCGCCCGGTCGAGGACTCCTGCGCGGCCGAACGCAGCCTGCACGAGGCGCTGCTGCGCAACCCGCGCGAGGCGGTTTCGCAGGACCGTCTCGCGGCGCTCGCCGACCCGGACGCGCGCGAGAATTACAGGGTGGTCCTGCGCTTCCGCGACAGGCTGGTCGAAGCCGGCACCGTGGAGGAGTGCTACCTGCGCACCTTCCTCCCGCAATCCGGCCCCGGGCCGGGCGCCGGCCGCGTCGACATCCCGCCGCTCTTCGTGGACCAGATGGCGCACGTCATCCTGCGCGCGATCCTCGATGGCTGCGCCGACGGCCTGCGCGTCCGGGCCGCGGAGCTCTTGTTCCGCGAGCAGAAGATCACCATCAACGACGGCGCGGTGATGGCGGCCGACGCCGAGACCGTGGCGATGTACGCGACCACGGGCGGCTTCGGCTCGCTCGGCCGGCTCATCATCGAGGCGCAGACGCCGCTCAGGACCGTCGAGCTCGACGTGCTGGGCGAGGACAACGCCGACCTCTACTGGGGCCGCGACCAGCGTTACGACACCGTGCTCATCCTGAACTTCGCCGGCCCCGGCCTGGACGCGCTGTGCCGGGTGCTCGAGGCCTGGGTCCGGCATTTCCTCGATGTCGCGGTCAGCATCCAGCCGGTGCAGGAGATCAGCGACGACAAATGGGTCTGGCACGTCGGCCTGGACGCCGAAGGCACCAAGCTTCTCAACGACCTCTACGATGGAGCCGAGGTCGGCGAGGCGCGCCTGGCCCGCCTGCTCGCGCTGTTCCGGCTCGAGTTCGCCGAGCCCAGCGTCATGCTCGCCTCCATCGCCGGCCGCCGGGTCTACCTGGCCATGGCCATGACGCCCGAGGGCCTGCTGCGCCTCAAGCCGCAGAACCTGCTGGTCAACCTGCCGCTGGCGGAGCGCGCATAAGGCCGGCCCCGCCGCCGGGTCGGCCGCGGCCGACGACGCTGGACACACAAAATCATGTGCGATGTCCCGCCTGTGCGGCTAGATCCTTAGCCTTGTGTTGCCCTAGATGTTGTGCTCTAATGCGCTCCAGCCACAATATCTGCTGGAGTTCGTTGCGGAACCGCAGGTCGGGTGGCGCGCGGGGATTGGCCCAAGGCGGCCGGGCAGGCGGAGGAGCGCGTGTCGGCGGGGGCCCGAGCGCGGGGCAACAACAGACATATGGGAAATAAGGAGGCGACAACCATATGCGGATCGAGCGCCGTTTCACGGAAGCCGGACACGACGTCTACGCCAAGATCGAGTTTCGCCGCACCGCGAGCGAGATCCGCAATCCGGACGGCTCGATCGTCTTTCAAGCACAGGACATCGAGGTGCCGGCGTCCTGGAGCCAGGTCGCCTGCGACATCCTGGCGCAGAAGTATTTCCGCAAGCGCGCCGTCCCGCGCAAGTCGAAACGGGTCGAGGAACGCGACGTCCCGTCCTGGCTGTGGCGCTCGCTCCCCGACGAGGCCGCGATGGCCGAGCTGCCCGAGGACGCGCGCTTCGGCGGCGAGAACGACGCCCGGCAGGTGTTCGACCGCCTCGCCGGGGCGTGGACCTATTGGGGCTGGAAGAGCGGCTACTTCGACGCCGAGGCGGACGCGCGCGCCTTTTACGACGAGCTGCGCTACATGCTGGCGCGCCAGATGGCGGCGCCGAACTCGCCCCAGTGGTTCAACACCGGCCTGCACTGGGCCTACGGAATCGACGGGCCGAGCCAGGGCCACTACTACGTCGACCACGAATCCGGCGAGGTGGTGCGCTCGCCCTCGGCCTACGAACGGCCGCAGCCGCACGCCTGCTTCATCCAGTCGGTCGAGGACGACCTGGTCAACGAGAACGGGATCATGGACCTGTGGGTGCGCGAGGCGCGCCTGTTCAAGTACGGTTCGGGCACCGGGACCAATTTCTCCAAGCTGCGCGGCGAAAACGAGCCGCTGTCCGGCGGCGGCAAGTCCTCGGGCCTGATGAGCTTCCTGCGGATCGGCGACCGCGCGGCCGGGGCCATCAAGTCGGGCGGCACGACGCGACGCGCGGCCAAGATGGTGACCGTCGACATCGACCACCCGGACATCGAGGACTACGTCAACTGGAAGGTGGTCGAGGAGCAGAAGGTCGCCGCCATGGTGACCGGCTCCAAGCTTTGCAACCGGCATCTCAACGCGATCATGCAGGCCTGTCACGCCGGCGCGGCGGGGGGCGAGGCGGCCTTCGACGCGAAGCGCAATCCGGCGCTCAAGCAGGCGATCAAGGCGGCGCGCAAGGCCGAGATCTCGGAGAACTACATCCAGCGCGTCATCCAGTTCGCCCGCCAGGGCTTCCGCTCGATCGAGTTCAGGACCTACGACGCCGACTGGGATTCGGAGGCGTATCTCACCGTCTCGGGGCAGAACTCGAACAACTCGGTGCGCGTGCCCAACGGCTTTGTCGAGGCGGTGCTGGGCGACGGCGATTGGCCGCTCATCCGGCGCACCGACGGCGCGACGCAAAAGACGCTTCGCGCGCGCGACCTGTGGGACCAGGTCGCCTTCGCCGCGTGGTCGTGCGCCGACCCGGGCGTGCAGTTCGACACCACGATCAACGAATGGCACACCTGCCCCGAGTCGGGCCGGATCAACGCTTCGAACCCCTGCTCGGAGTACATGTTCCTCGACGATACGGCGTGCAACCTGGCCTCGCTCAACCTCATGGCGTTCCGCCGCCCGGGTGGCTCGGTCGATGGCGGCGGCTTCGACGTCGAGGCCTTCGAGCACGCCGTGCGCCTGTGGACCATCGTGCTCGAAATCTCGGTGGTCATGGCCCAGTTCCCGTCGCGCGAGATCGCCCGGCGCTCCTACGAGTTCCGCGCGCTTGGCCTCGGCTACGCCAACATGGGCGGCCTGCTCATGGCTTCGGGCCTGCCGTACGACTCGGACGCGGGCCGGGCAACCTGCGCCGCGCTCACCGCGATCCTCACGGGTACCGCCTACGCGACCTCGGCGGAGATGGCCAAGCAGACCGGCCCCTTCCCCGGCTACGGGCCGAACCGGGAGGCCATGCTGCGCGTCATCCGCAACCACCGGCGCGCGGCCTACGGCGAGACGGCGGGCTACGAGGGCCTGTCGGTCGCGCCGGTGCCGCTCGACGGCGCGGCCTGCCCGGAGAAGATCCTGATCAAGGCGGCCAAGCGGGCCTGGGACCGGGCGCTCGACCTCGGCCAGGCCCACGGCTACCGCAACGCGCAGGCGAGCGTGATCGCGCCGACCGGGACCATCGGCCTGGTCATGGACTGCGACACCACGGGCGTCGAGCCGGATTTCGCCATCGTCAAGTTCAAGAAGCTGGCCGGCGGCGGCTACTTCAAGATCATCAACCGCACGGTGCCCGAGGCGCTCCGCACGCTCGGCTACGATGAGTCGGAGATCGAGGACATCATCCGCTACGCCGTCGGTCACGGCACGCTCGAGGACGCGCCCGGCGTCTGCCACGCGCGGCTGCGCGAGAAGGGCTTCACCAACGCCGCGCTGCAGGCGCTGGAAGCCGGGCTGGCCAGCACGTTCGACATCAAATTCGCCTTCAACAAGTGGACGCTCGGCGCCGAGTTCTGCGTCAAGGCCCTCGGCTTCGACCAGGCCCAGCTCGACGACGTCGCCTTCGACATGCTGGGGGCGCTCGGCTTCACCCGGGCCGAGATCGAGGCGGCCAACACCTACTGCTGCGGGGCCATGACGCTGGAGGGCGCGCCGCGCCTCAAGGCGGAGCACCTGGCCGTGTTCGACTGCGCCAATCCGTGCGGGCGGCTCGGCGCGCGCTACCTCTCGGTCGAGAGCCACATCCGCATGATGGCCGCGGCCCAGCCGTTCATCTCGGGCGCCATTTCCAAGACCATCAACATGGCCAACCACGCCACGGTCGAGGACTGCAAGGACGCCTACATGCTGTCCTGGCGGCTCGGCCTCAAGGCGAACGCGCTGTACCGCGACGGCTCGAAGCTGTCCCAGCCGCTCTCGGCCGCCCTGCTCGACGAGGACCTCGACGAGGACGAGGAGACCCTGGCCGAGCGGGTGGCCGCCGCGCCGACGGCGCGCCGCGCCGAGATCGTCGCCGAGCGCGTCATCGAGCGCGTCATCGAGCGGCACAACGCGCGGCGCCGGCGCCTGCCCCAGCGGCGCAAGGGTTACACCCAGAAGGCCATCGTCGGCGGCCACAAGGTCTACCTGCGCACCGGCGAGTACGAGGACGGCTCGCTCGGCGAGATCTTCATCGACATGCACAAGGAAGGTGCGGCCTTCCGCTCGCTCATGAACAATTTCGCCATCGCGATCTCGATCGGCATGCAGTACGGCGTGCCGCTCGAGGAGTACGTCGAGGCCTTCACCTTCACCCGCTTCGATCCCTCGGGCATCGTCGAGGGCAACGACGCCATCAAGATGGCAACGTCGATCATCGACTACGTTTTCCGGGAACTGGCGATCTCCTACCTCGGCCGGAGCGACCTGGCCCACGCCGAGCCCGGCGACATGCTGCCCGACAGCATGGGCCGCGGCGACGGCGAGGGCGACCTGCCGGGCACCGACCGCCAGTCGGTCGCGGAGACCGTGCGGCGTTACGCCTCCACGGGCTACGTCCGCAACCAGCTCCTGGTCCTGAACGGCGGTGCCGGAAACCTCGAGCCGGCGGCCACGGCCGCCCGAACCATGGTTTCCGGCATCGCGCACGAGCTCGCCGGCGCTCGCGGCTCCGCCGAAGCCATCGCCGTCGAGGACGCCGTGGTCGCCAACGGGATCAACCTGCGCCTGGAACGCGTGCGCGAAGCACGCATGAAGGGCTACGAGGGCGATCCCTGCGGCGATTGCGGCAACTTCACGCTGGTGCGCAACGGGACGTGCCTGAAGTGCGCGACCTGCGGCGCCACCAGCGGCTGCTCTTGAGGGTTTGCGTCATGCCTCGAAAGCAGCATCCCACCTGACGACTCACGTCTGAGTTCTCCCTGTGACCTTCGGGGTGTCTGCGGCGGCAGCACCCCGATTTTTTCGGCGCCTCATCCGTGCGCCGCGGCCCGCCTTGTCCGGCCCGCGGGGCGCGGCTATCCTCGCGCCGCTTTTGGACTCCAACGCCGCAGGAAAGGGGAAAACGCCATGGCCGGACAGGTCGACGCGCGCCTGAAGGAGCTGGGCATCGAGATTCCGGAGGCCGCCGCGCCGGTCGCCAACTACGTGGGCTACGTCGCGATCGGCAGCCTCGTGTTCGTCTCCGGGCAGGTCCCGGTTCAGGGCGGCGCGTTCAAGTACCAGGGCAAGCTCGGCGCCGACATCCCGCTGGAGGACGGCCAGGCGGCGGCCCGGCTGTGCGCGATCAACATCATCGCCCAGCTCAAGGCGGCCTGCGGCGGCGACCTGGACCGGGTGCAACGGATCGTCAAGCTGGGCGGCTTCGTCAACTCGGCGCCCGACTTCACCGACCAGCCCAAGGTGATCAACGGCGCCTCGGACCTGATGGTCGCGGTGTTCGGCGACAAGGGCCGCCACGCCCGCGCGGCGGTGTCCGCCGGCGCCCTGCCGCTCGGCGTGGCGGTCGAGATCGACGCGGTCGCGCAGATCGCCTGAGAGCGCCGGTTGCGCTTTGTTAACGGCCCGCGGGGCCAAATGCGCCGGATGACCAAGCCCCTCGCCAAGCCGCCCAAGGAGGCGGCCGAGTTCCTCGCCGCCCATCCCGGGACCGCCGCGGTCGACGCCATCTTCGCCGACCTGTCCGGGGTCGTGCGCGGCAAGCGGTACCCGATCGAGCAGCTCGGCAAGCTCCTGACCGACGGCCTGGCCTTCCCCGCCTCGGTGTTCCTGCTCGACACCATGGGGCGCAGCCACGACCCGGCCGGACGCGGCTTCAGCGACGGCGACCCGGACCGCCTCGCCAAGGTCGTGCCGGGGTCGTTGAAGCCGGTGCCCTGGGCCGAGCGGCCGAGCTGCCAGGTGATGCTCACGCTGGTCGAGGCCGACGGCCGCCCCTACGCCTTCGAGCCGCGCAACGTGCTGGCCGCGGTGGTCGAGCGCCTGCGGAACCTCGACCTGCGGCCGGTGGTCGCGTTCGAGCTGGAGTTCTACCTGATCGACCGCGAGCGCGCCGATGGCGGGGCGCCGCAGCCGCCGGTCTCGCCGCTGTCCGGCCGGCGCGACCGCGGCACGCAGGTCTACGGCATGGTCGAGGTCGACGCCTACGGCGACCTGCTGGACGACATCGCGAAGGCCTGCGAGGCCCAGGACGTGCCCACCGGGGCGATCAGCGCCGAGTACGCGCCGGGCCAGTTCGAGATCAACCTGCAGCACGTCGACGACCCGCTGCTCGCCGCCGACCACTGCGTCATGTTCAAGCGCGCGATCAAGGGGGTGGTGCGCCGCCGCGGCCTGCAGGCGACCTTCATGGCCAAGCCCTATCCGGACGAGGCCGGCAGCGGCCTGCACCTGCACGTCAGCCTGATCGACAAGGCCGGGCGCAACGTCTTCGACGGCGGCAAGCGCCCGGCCAGCCGCGCGCTCGAACGGGCGATCGGCGGCATCCTCGACATCATGCCCGAATCGATGGCCTTCCTGGCGCCGAACGTGAACTCGTTCCGGCGCTACGTGCCCAACATCTTCGTCCCGATCCGGCGCTCCTGGGGCTTCGAGAACCGCTCGACCGCGCTGCGCGTGCCGCTCGGGCCCGGGGCGGCGCGGCGCATCGAGCACCGCATCGCCGGGGCCGACGCCAACCCGTACCTCGCGCTGGCCACGGCGCTGGCCGGCATCCACCACGGCATCGCGAACCGGATCGATCCGCCGCCGGCCTTCGAGGGCAACGCCGGCTACGCCTACGACGAGGACCTGCCGTTCCGGCCGCGCCGGGCGCTCGAGCGCCTGGAGCGGTCGCAGGTGCTCGCCGATTATTTCGGCGCCGAGTACCTGCGCGCCTACGTCGCCTGCAAGACCGCGGAGCTCGACGCCTTCGAGGACCACATCGGCGCGCGGGAGTACGAATGGTACCTGCAGGCGGAGTGAGAATCAGTGAACCGCAGAGGCGCGGAGACACGGACAAGGGCGATGTACCACCAGGACACGAAGGGCACGAAGGCCACCAAGACAATTGTTTTGCCGTCCTCCTGATCCTGTCGAAATCTTGCCGAAGGAAGAGAGCCCGGCACACTCCCTTCGTGTCCTTCGCGTCTTCGTGGTTGGATTTTTCTCGGAGTCCGGCTCGAAATGAAGTGTTTCTGATCAATGGCTTGGCCTAACGGCCTTCGCCAACTGTCATGGCCGGGCGCGACCCGGCAATCCATCGAGGTCGCAGTCTCGCTGATGGATGGACCCTCGCGTCAAGCGCGAGGGTGACAACAGGGGCAACGACTGCATCCGCAAGCCATTGAAATCCATCCATTCATTTCGAGCCGGTCTCTAACACCGTCGGCCTTTCGCCAGCGGCCCCACCGCGATTCGGGCGTGCGCCGCTTCGCCGGCGGATTTGCGGCCGCCGGCCGGCGTTATCGCCTCGCGCCGACACCGTGGGAACTCACCGTGAAGCGACAAATGACCTGCGTTCGAATATATTCTTTGATATTGAGCAACCGGTGCCCCATATATGGTATTGTGATCGCCGTTCGAATGCTGGATAAGTGCCGCTTCGCAACGCCGACCCGTTACCGTTTTCCCAGAGATTTCGGTAAGCCGAGACCCGCCGGGCGGTGTGCCCGGCGGATGCAACATGTCGATTGGAAAGAAAAGATCTATGACAAAAGGAACCGTGAAGTGGTTCAACGCCGCGAAGGGCTTCGGCTTCATCGCGCCGGACGACGGCTCGAAGGACGCCTTCGTCCACATCACCGCAGTGGAGCGCGCCGGGCTCACGAGCCTCACCGAAGGCCAGCAAGTGCAGTACGAACTGCAGAACGGCAAGAACGGCAAAACGTCGGCGGAAAATCTGTCGATCGTCGCCTGACGCTTCGGCGCGCCGGCGACGGCTATGGGAGGCCCGCCTCGTGCGGGCCTCTTTCGTTCCGGCAAGACGCCTCTTCAACGGTCTGCGGTGCGGTGACCCGTTCGGGGACGTCCCGCCGCCGCAGCCGGCGCAATGAGAACTTTCAACCGTCGCAATGAAAGCAATCGACTTATCGGAATACGTACCCGCAGCCTCCATCCGCGACACCCCTGGCCACGATTTCAGGCGTCGCATCGCGCGTTTCCAGACACCGGTCCTGCACGAGAGCCTCGCGCAAACCCTCACCTCGATCGGGGGCTTTCTCGCCGTATGCGCGGCCATGTACGCGACCGCGGGGATCTCCTACTGGATCGCCCTCGCCCTCGCCCCGTTGGCCGCCGGTTTCCTCGTCCGGACGTTCATCATCCAGCACGACTGCGGCCACGGCGCATTCTTCCGCTCGCGGCGAATGAACGACACGCTGGGATTCGCATGCAGCCTGCTCACCCTCGCGCCCTATCGGTCCTGGCGCCGCCAGCATGCCGGCCATCACGGCGTCTGGAACAACCTCGATCGGCGAAACACCGGCGCCGACATCTATTCATCCTGCCTGACCGTCGATGAATACCGATCGCTAAGCCCGTGGCGCCGGCGATGGTACCGGCTCAGCCGCAACCCCATCATCGCCAACGTCATCGTGCCGCCGCTCGTGTTCCTGGTGCTCTACCGGCTTCCGTTCGACATGCCGGCGGGATGGCGGCGGGAACGGCTCGCCGTCTACTTGACCGACTTGGCGCTTGTCGCGTTGATCGGCGGCGTCGGGCTGGTCTTCGGCTTCGGTCGCGTCGCCGAAGTCCAGCTGCCGATCATGGTGTTGGCCTCGATCGGCGGCGTCTGGCTCTTTACGGTGCAGCACCGCTCGGAGCATATCGTGTGGGCGCGCCAGAACGAATGGAACGCCATGACGGCGTCGCTCCAGGGCTCGACGTACCTACGCCTGTCTCCGATGCTGCAATGGTTCACCGGCAACATCGGCCTGCACCATGTCCATCACCTCAACTCGAAGATACCGAACTACCGATTGCAGCAGTGCCACGACGCCGTCGCCGAGCTACGCGACGTCCCCGTCATGACGCTGCGTTCGGCATTCAAGGCGATGTTCTACGTCCTTTGGGACGAGCGGCAGCACCGGATGGTGACGTTCCGCACCGCCGGCCTCGGCGAGCCAGCATAGTGGGCCGACGGAACTTGAGAACGAACGGCGGCCCTCGGCGGCCGCCGTGTTAGTTTGGGCGTGGAACGGGCCGCGAGGCGACCCGCCGGCCGACCGCCGGGAACGTCTGCCTCATGCCTTCCGCGCGGACGTCGCGGGCAAGACCGCGAAGCCCGACGCCGTCCAGCGCCACATCGGCCGCGCGGGAGCACGAATGGCACCTCCAGGCGGAGTGGCCTGTTTTAGGAAACCACAGAGACACAGAGAAAACAGAAAAAAATTCAACCACGAAGACACGAAGGGCACGAAGACACCAATAACGTTTTCCTCATCCTGGGCTTGTCGAAGGATGCGGGCGAATTTTTGTCTTCGCGCTCTTCGTCGTTAACCAATCTCTGCGTCTCTGTGCCTCTGTGGTTCCAGTTATACCAGCGGTCATTGAATATGACCGCTGGGCGTTCAAACGCCACGCAAGCTTTCCTCGCGTAAGCTCGGGCGCGCGGTCGCGCTTGCCAAAGGGCATTGTGAGTCGATCACAATGCCCTTCGGAATTATTTCACCGCGCCGCCGGCGCGCGCCTCAAGACCCGTTCTCGAACCCGCGCCAAGGTGTCAGGCGGGGAATCCAACGTGGCACGTGCCGACGATAGGTGCGGTAATCCTCGCCGAATCGCCGCTCCAGGCCCGGCTCCTCGAAGAGCGGGATGTAGATCATGTTGGCCAGAAGGAACAGCGCCGCCCAGGCGAGAAGGCCCGGCGACATGGTCATCGCCGCCTCGCCGAACAGCACCGCGATCACGCCGCCGATCATCGGGTTGCGGACATGGCGGTACGGGCCGGCGATGACCATCCGTTTGGGCGGATCCCAGGGCGCCGGGGTCCCCTCGCCCAGGCGCCGGAAGAGCCGCATCGTGCCGGCCATCAAGAACAGACCCGACCCCAATAGCGCGGCGCCGGTCCAGAACGCAACCGTCGCCGGGTTCGGAAGCTCGCCGCCGAAGGCGCCGCCCGCGCTCAGCCAAAGGATCGCCGCCGGCACGGCGATCGTGACGTTGAACGGCAGGATCAGCAGGGCCTTCCACACGGCCTAGCCCACCCGCCGGCGCCGGAAATCTCGGACGATCTCGCGCGCGGCGTTGTGGCCGGGCGCGCCGGTCACCCCGCCGCCCGGGTGCGTGCCCGACCCGCACATGTACAAGCCCTTGATCGGCGCGCGGTAGTCCGCGTGCCCCGCGCACGGGCGCAGGCTGAAGATCTGGTCGAGGTGCAGCGCGCCGTGGAAGATGTCGCCGCCCGTGAGGGCGAACTCGCGCTCCAGGTCGAGCGGGCTGAGCACCTGGCGGCCGATCACCGCGCGCTTGAAGTTGGGGGCGTAGCGGTCGACCGTCGCGATGATCCGGTCCGCCGCCTCGTCCTTGGCGTCGTCCCACGTGCGGCCGCCCGAGAGCTCGGGGTTGAAATGCTGGCAGAACAGGCTGGCCACGTGCGCGCCGGGCGGCGCCAGCGTGTCGTCGATCGTGCTGGGAATGCACATGGAGACGATGGGCTCGCGCGCCCAGCCGCCGGCCTTGGCGTCGTCGTAGGCCCGCTCCAGGTAGGCGAGCGAGGGGCAGACGTCGATGCTCCCGCTCATGAGCTCGGCCGGGTCGCCGGGGGGCAGCCCCCCGAAGGCGGGCAGTTCGCTCAGCGCCACGTTCATGCGGAACGTCCCGGAGCGGCAGCGCCAGGCCCGCATCGCGCGCAGGAACTCCGGATCGAGCGCGGCCTGGTCGACCATCTTCAGGAACAGAAGCTTCGGGTTGACGTTGGCGGCCACGGCCCGGGCGCGGAGCGTGCGCCCGTCGGCCAGCGCCACGCCCGCCGCCTTGCCGCCCTCGAGGAGGACCTCCGCCACCGGCGCGCCGACCTCGATCTCGACGCTGCGCGCCGCGGCCGCGCGCGCCATGGCCTGGGTGATCGCTCCCATGCCGCCCCTGGCGTGGCCCCAGGCCCCGATCCGGCCGTTGACCTCGCCGAAGTAGTGATGTAGCAGCACGTAGGCGCTGCCCGGCGCGTAGGGGCTCACCATGTTGCCGATGACCCCCTCGAAGCCGTAGACGCCCTTGAGGCCGTCGAACTCGAACCATTCGTCCAGGTAGTCGCCGATGCTCTTGGTCATGAGCCGCGCGAAGGCGGCCTGGTCGCCGGCGTCGAGCCGGCGCAGCCGGTTGCCCGCGGCGAGCGCCCGCAACAGGTCGCGCCAGCCGCCGCCGATGTTGGGCGGGGTCTCGAGGACGAGGGCGCGCAGTGCCCTGGCCGTGCGCTCGAGCACGCCGTGGAACGCCGCGTAGGCCTCCGCGTCGCGCCCGGAGAACTTGGCGATCTCGGCCACCGCGCGGGCATCCTCGCGCGGCAGCGACAGGCAGCGCCCGTCCGGGAGCGGAGCCAGCGAGCCGCCGGGCCGGTCGATGATCTCAAGGCCGTGGCGGTGAAGGTCGAGGTCGGCGATGACCTTCGGGTGCAGCAGGCTGACCACGTAGGAACAGACCGAGTTGCGGAACCCGGGGTGGAACTCCTCGGTCACCGCGGCGCCGCCGACGACGTGGCGCCGTTCGAGCACCTTGACCTTGAGCCCGGCGCGCGCGAGGTAGGCCGCGCAGACCAGCCCGTTGTGGCCGGCGCCGATCACGATGGCGTCGTAGCTCGCACCGGTGCGCATCGAACGTGACACCGTTGGGGATCGTCGCCGGAAAAACCTGGTCGGTTCCGCGATTATCGAGAGCCCCGGTCGGCGAGGCAACCGTCCCGGCCGGTCCCGGCCGAATCCGCGCCGCCGCCCCGTCGCCGGCAAAAAAAATTCTTGTGCGCTGCACCAAATATGTCGCATTTTCCAAAAGTTGTTGCTAATGTGCGCGCCATGAGCAGTTCCGAGAAAAACTCCAAACCGGAACCCGACCGGCAGTACGAGGCCAAAACCCGGAAGTGCCTGAGGTGCCGTGAGGAGTTCCTGAGCAGCTGGCCGGGCGAGCGCATCTGCCGCACGTGCAAGAGCTCAAGCGCCTGGCGCGAAGGTATCGCCGCCTGATCTGACCGAAACGCGACTCGGCGTGGGCCGGCCCGGGCCCGGGCGAGTCGCGATGTCGTTGTCCCCGCAGCGGCCTCGATGGGGCCGCGGCGCGGTCGTGCGCGGCGAGGCTTCGACTCCCGGTCCGCCCGGCATCCGACTATAGTGTTCGCCCGAGCGGGACTCCCGCGACCCGTCATGGCGGAGGTTGCCCATGCCCGACGGCGGCGAGGCCGTCACCGTCCGCGTGCTCGGCCGCATCGACGAGGTGCCGGCCGCGGCATGGGACGCCTGCGCCCGTGCGGACAACCCGTTCGTCAGCCACGCCTTCCTGCGGGCGCTGGAGGACAGCGGCTCGGCGGTGCCGGAGGCCGGCTGGCAACCGCAGCACCTGATCGTCGCCGACCGGGACGGCGGTATCCTGGGCGCCGCGCCGTTCTACCTGAAGAGCCATTCCTACGGCGAGTACGTCTTCGACTGGGCCTGGGCGGACGCCCTTGAGCGCGCCGGCGGCCGGTACTACCCCAAGCTGCAGGGCTGCGTGCCCTTCACGCCGGTCACCGGGCCGCGGCTCCTGATCCGGGCGGATGCGGCCTGGGAACCGGTCGCCGCCAACCTGATGGCCGCCATGGTCGAGCTGGCGCGCCGCTACGATGCGTCGTCGGTGCACGTCACCTTCCCGACCCGGGCGGAGTGGCGCCGGTTCGGTGCGGCCGGGTTCCTGCGGCGCCTGGGCCGGCAGTACGTGTTCGAGAACCCGGGATACGCGAGCTTCGACGATTTCCTCGCCGCGCTCGCCTCGCGCAAGCGCAAGGCCATCCGCAAGGAGCGCGCCAAGGTGGCCGAGAGCGGAATCGTGCTGCGCACCCTCACCGGTCCCGCCATCGAGCCGCGCCACTGGGACGCCTTCCACCGTTTCTACCGCGCCACGTCGGATCGCAAGTGGGGCAGCCCCTACCTGACCCGCGCCTTCTTCCACCGGATCGGCGAGACCATGGCCGAGCGCATCGTGCTCGTGCTCGCCGAGGACCGGGGCAAGCCCGTGGCCGGGGCCCTCAACCTGTGCGGCGGCGACACTCTCTACGGTCGAAATTGGGGCTGCCTCGGCGACTACCGCTTCCTCCACTTCGAGGCATGCTACTACCGCGCCATCGAATTCGCGATCGAGCGCGGCCTGCGCCGGGTCGAGGCCGGGGCCCAGGGCGAGCACAAGATCCAGCGCGGCTACCTGCCTGTGGAAACCTACAGCGCCCATTGGATCGCTGACCCGGGCCTGCGCGACGCGGTCGGCCGGTTCCTGGACCGCGAACGCGCCATCGTTCGCCGCGAGATCGCGGCGCTCGACCAACGCAACCCGTTCCGCAAAGGAGATCTTTGGAAGGATTCCAGGGTAGCCCTCCTCGACCCGTGATGGTTTAATATTTGGGTTGCCGCGTCCCGTCTTCGCGGTGTGCGACACCCGATGCGTTCGCGGCCGACAGGGTGTGGGGGACTCCGTGCGCGGTGTGCCGGAAAGCCGGCCGAATCGGTTTCTTGTCGAACTGATCAAGCCATCGCACTACGACGATGACGGCTACGTCGTCCAGTGGTGGAAGGCGTGGATCCCTTCCAACTCTCTGGCCTGCTTGTACGCGCTCTCGCTGGACCTGGCCGATCGGAGGGCCCTGGGCGAGGATGTCGAGATCGTCATCAACGCCTACGACGAAACGAACACCGTCATTCCGGTCCGGAAGATCATCAAGCGGCTCACGCGCAGCGGCGATCCGGGCCTTGTGTGTTTGGTCGGCGTCCAGTCCAACCAGTACCCGCGCGCGATGGACATCGCGCGCCGGTTCCGCGCCGCGGGCATCCAGGTCGCCATCGGCGGGTTCCACGTCAGCGGGTGCATCTCGATGCTGCCGGAGCTTCCGGACGATCTGCAAGAGGCCGTCGACCGCGGAATCACGCTCTTCGCCGGCGAGGCCGAAGGCCGGCTCGATCACGTTTTCGCCGACGCCTTGCACGGGCGCCTGAAGCCGATCTACAACTTCTTGAGCGACCTGCCCGGCCTGCAAGGGCAGGTCGTCCCCATCCTGCCCGAGAAAATCGTCAAGAAATACGTCGGCTCGATCAGCAGTTTCGACGCCGGTCGCGGATGCCCGTTCCAATGCAGCTTCTGCACGATCATCAACGTGCAGGGGCGCAAATCGCGCTGGCGGGACGCCGACGACGTGGAGCGGCTGGTGCGCGCCAACTTGGCCCGGGGCGTCCACCGGTTCTTCATCACGGACGACAACTTCGCCCGTAACCGCAACTGGGAAGCCATCTTCGACCGGTTGATCGAGCTGCGCGAAAAGGACGGTCTGAAGCCGCACTTCATCATCCAGGTGGACACCCTGTGCCACAAGATCCCGGGCTTCGTGGAGAAGGCCGCGCGGGCGGGCTGCACGCGAGTCTTCATCGGGCTTGAGAACATCAACCCGGACAACCTGATCGCCGCCCAGAAGCGCCAGAACCGCATCACCGAATACCGCAGGATGCTGCAAGCCTGGCGCGACGTCGGCGTCATCACCTATGCCGGTTACATCCTGGGCTTCGCGAACGACACTCCCGAGTCGATCAAGCGCGATATCGAGATCATCAAGCGCGAGCTTCCGATCGACCTGCTGGAGTTCTTCTGCCTGACTCCCCTGCCGGGTTCGGCGGATCACAAGGACCTTTACGTGCGCGGCGTGCCGATGGACCGGGACATGAACATGTACGATCTGGAGCATGTCTGCACGGATCACCCGCGCATGTCGAAAGAGCAGTGGCAGGCGATCTACCGCGAGGCCTGGGACCTCTATTACTCTCCCGAGCACGTAGAGACGCTGCTCAAGCGCTCGGCGGCCAGCGGTATCAAGCCGGTGCGAACGATGCACCACGTGCTTCAGTTCTACGGCAGCCTGATCTACGAGAGGGTACATCCGCTGCAAAGCGGGTACTTCCGGCGCAAGGTACGCACGCAACGCCGCTCCGGAATGCCGCTGGAAAGCCCCTTGCTGTTCTACCCGCGGCGCGTCTGGGAGGCTCTGTCGACCTACCTGCCCTTGCTGGCCTACTACGTGAGGCTGACCCTGTTGCGCAAGCGTATCGAGAAGGACCCTGCGATGAGGTCGTACTCGGATTTGGCGCTGACGCCGGCTACCCAGGCCGAGGAGGAGCATCTTGATCTGTTCGAGCATAGCGATGCCGCCAAGGCTGCTGTCGCCAAGGCGAAGGCCCGGGCCGCCGCAGGGCGCACGGCAGCCGCATAACCGGGCCGCCGCAACGCTCGGCGAGCGCCGATCGTGACGGCCGCGTGCCCGGGCTCGGCGCCTCGCCACCGGGACGCCTTCCACCGCTTCTTGCCGTTCGAGGCGTGCCGCGAGCGCGCCATGGAAGTCGCGACCGAGCGCGGCCTGCCCCGGGTCGAGACCGGGTCGAGACCGGG
>JBHHZJ010000019.1:0-41214 GCA_046758005.1 Kiloniellaceae bacterium | reverse complement strand
CGCGGTCGATCGCCAACCGCTCGGCAACGTCGACGAACTCGCAGCCGCCGTAGTAGCGCCGCCCCGGATAGCCCTCGGCGTACTTGTTGGTGAGCACCGAGCCCTGGGCATCGAGGACCGCGAGCGACACGATGTTCTCGGAGGCGATCAGCTCGATCTGGTCCTGCTGTCGCCTGATCTCGCCGCGAATGGCCTCGGCCACCTCCGGATCGGCCTGGCCGAGGTGCGCGCCGAAGAAGGTTTCCTCGCACCAGTCCCTTTGAGCGGCGTCTGCTGCGCTCATCGCGTGTCGATCTCCCTCCATGTGCCCAACGGGCGGTCAGCCGAGCTTCGCCACGCGCGGCACGTGCCGGCCGCAGGCGAACCCGGTGGTCAGAAAGGTCTTGAGACAGTCCTTGGCGACCTCGGTCCCGATCAGACGGGCGCCCAGGGCCAACACGTTCGCGTCGTTGTGCTCGCGCGCCAGACGCGCCGAGGTCTCGTCGTGGCAGACCGCGGCGCGAACGCCCGGATGCCGGTTGGCGGCAATGGATATCCCGATCCCGGTGCCGCAGATCGCCACGCCGCGTTCGGCCTTGCCCGAAACGATCGCCTCGGCCACGGCCCTGCCGAAGTCCGGATAGTCCACCGATTCGCGGCCGTGGGCGCCCAGATCGAGAACCTCGTGACCGAGCGCGCGCAGCTCCTCGACGAGCGCCGACTTGAGCTCGTATCCGGCGTGATCGGAAGCGACGGCGACCGGCTTGGCGGACATGGCGGGCAGGTTGCTGCTCGACGAAGGAGCGCGAAGCCTACCATATGTCGCCCTGGCATGGAAGGTCGCCACAAGGTCTGGCGAGCGCCGGCCGGACCAAGACCGCACTCGGACGATCAAGACCAGATCCCTCGGCGGGATCGCCAAATCATTCACAGTATTGTGGTCCACGCCGATTAAGCAATTGACGATATTAGAATACTGTGCGATATTATTTCTTTGCCCAGGGTGAGAACTCAAGAAGGAAGCAAGAAATTATGAACGGGCCAATATCGGAAAAGCTTTCTTCCACTGATCTGCTCCGCATGACCGCCGACGTCGTCGCCGCATACGTGCGCAAGAATCCGCTTCCGGCGAACGACTTGCCGGCGGTGATCAGTGCGGTGCACGGGTCGCTGGCGAGCCTGGACGGGACGGGCGAGAGGGAGGCGGAACCGCCGAAGCCGGCCGTGCCGGTCCGCAAGTCGGTGACGCCCGAGTACATCGTCTGCCTGGAAGACGGCAGGAAGCTGAAGATGCTGAAACGCCATCTGCGGACCGTGTACAACATGTCGCCGGACGAGTACCGGGCGAAGTGGCAGCTCGGTCCCGACTACCCCATGGTGGCGCCGAACTACGCCAAGCGCCGGTCCGAATTCGCCAAGAAGATCGGCCTGGGGCACAGGGCGCGGCGCGGGCGCGCCTAAAACCCCGGCGCGCCAGCGAATCCCGGCCGCCGCAGCGGGTGTTCCCGGGGCTCGCTTGGCCCCAGCGTAAAAAAAGGATCGGCCCGACAGGGTTGCCCGCCGGGCCGAAGCCGTAGGAACGTTCTGTGTTCGCGCCGGTTAGGTCCCGGTGCGGTAATCGTACTTGCCGTCCTTCCAGACGTACCAGACGTAGCCCGGCGCCGTGACGTCGCCTTTCGGGTCGAACCCGATCTTGCCCAGCACCGTGCCGAACTGGTTGGACCGCAGGGCGGCGATCACGTTGTCGAGGTCGGTGCCGCCGGCTTTCTCGACGGCCTGAGCCCAAGCCTGGATGGCGCCGTACGTATAGAGCGTGTAGCCCTCCGGCTCGTAGTTTTGGGCCCGGAACTTCTCGACCACGGGCGCGGCCTCGGGGTTCTTGCGCGGATCCGGGCTGAAGGTCATGAGCGTGCCTTCACCGGCGTCGCCGGTAATCTTCCAGAATTCGTCGGTCACGAGCGCGTCGCCCGAAACGAGCTGGACGTTATAGCCCTGCTCGCGCGCCTGGCGGATCATCAGGCCCGCCTCGGTGTGGTAGCCGCCGACGTAGAAGACGTCGATGCCGGCCGCCTTCATCTTGGAGACGACCGCGGTGTAATCCTTCTCCTGCGCGGTGTAGGCCTCGTACATGGCCTCCTTGATGCCGCGCTTGTGGAGCTGCTTCCTGGTTTCGTCGGCCAAGCCCTTCCCGTAGGCCGTCTTGTCGTGAAGGATGGCGATCTTCTTGTCGCCGAACTCGTCGGCCAAGAGGTTTCCGGCCACGATGCCCTGCTGGTCGTCGCGCCCGCAGACGCGGAAGACGTTGTCGCCGCCCTCTTCGGTCAGCTTCGGGTTGGTCGAGGCCGGGGAGATCTGCAGCACGCCCTCTTCCTCGTAGACCTTGGAGGCCGGGATCGACGAGCCGGAGCAGAAGTGGCCCGCGACAAAGACCGTGCCGCCGGAGACCAGCTTGTTGGCCACCGCAACGGCCTGCTTCGGGTCGCAGGCGTCGTCTTCGACCGAAAGCACGACCTTCTGGCCGAGCACGCCGCCGGCGGCATTCAAATCCTTGACCGCCATCTCGGCGCCGCGCTTCATCTGATCGCCGAAGGACGCATACGGGCCGGTCATCGGACCGACCGTCGCGATCTTGATGTCCGCGTGCGCCGCGCCGGCAAGGGCGACCGCCACGGCGGCGGCGGAGACGAATGCGAGTGTTGTCTTTCCCATGTTCAGTTAGCTCCCTGTATGAAAATTTCTAAGCGGATCTTCGCCGGGCCCGGCCCCGCAAGATGCTGGCCTGTTGCGGACTCCGGGCCGGAACTCTGCGGCTACTTTATCACTTGGCTCAACGGCGGCAAGAGCTTAGCGCCGCCGACGCCCGCCTTAACCATACTCCGCCTACAATTTTCTCCGCCAGCCGAACGGGCCGCAGCGCTCGTAGATCCAGGGATACTGGGCCACCATCTTGCGCGCCTGGGTGAGCCGGTAGGCGATCAGGGCGATGGCCAGCAACACCAGGCTGTCGATGACGAATCCCGAAAGGATGAACAATTCGCCCTGGAAAAGGCCCCAAACCAGGAAACGGTCGACGCATCCGAGCAACACGCAGTAGGGCACGGTCTGCCACATCGGCCGCCACGTGTTGGCCAGGCCCTGGCCGGTCACGAAGCTGGTCAAGCCCATGACGATCACGGTGACCCCGATGAAGACCGGCCACGTGGTTCCGAGCAGTTGCTCCATCGCTCCGGCAAGCTCCCGGTTCGCTCAGCCGCCTTCGAGGTAGGCTTTGCGCACTTCCTCGTTGGCCAAAAGGTCCCGCCCCGTGCCCTGCAACACGATGCGGCCGTTGGCCATGACGTACCCGTGGTGCGCGAGCCGGAGGGCGTGATACGCGTTCTGCTCGACCAGCAGCACCGTGACCCCCTTCTGGTTGATGTCCCGGATCACCTCGAAGATCTGCTTGACCACCATCGGCGCCAAGCCGAGCGACGGCTCATCGAGCAGGAGCAGCCGGGGCCGGCTCATCAACGCACGGGCGATGGCGAGCATCTGCTGTTCGCCGCCGGACAACGTCCCGCCGCGCTGATGCTGACGGGCGCGCAGGATCGGAAAAAGCTCGAACACTCTTTCCAGATCCTCCTCGAAGTAGGACGGATCGGTCGTGACCGCGCCCATCTGCAGGTTCTCCAGCAGGGTCATGCGGTGAAAGATCCGCCGGCCTTCGGGGGCCTGCGCGATGCCCATGCGGACGATTTCGTAAGTCTGCAGCCCCGTGATGTCCCGGCCCTCGAACAGGATACGGCCGCGCGCGGCGCGCGGGTTGGCGCAGATGCTCATGAGCAGGGTGGTCTTGCCGGCTCCGTTGGCGCCGATCAGGCTGACCACCTGCCCCTGCGAGACGTCGACGTCGACCCCGCGCAGGGCCTCGATGTTGCCGTAGAAGGTGTGCAGCCCGGAAACCTGGAGCATCGCTCTACCCGGCGTGTTCCCCGTCCGGGCGCGCCTGCAGGTCCGCGGCGACCTCGGCCGGCAGCTCCGCGTCCTCGTCCTCGCCCAGGTAGGCGCGGAGCACGGCCGGATCGCTGCGCACCTCCTCGGGCGTGCCGTCGGAGATCTTGCGCCCGTAGTCGAGCACCACGATGTGGTCCGAGATGCCCATGACGACGCTCATGTCGTGCTCGATGAGCAGGATGCCGATCGCGTGCTGGTCGCGGATGTAGGTGAGCAGCTCGTTGAGATCGTGCGACTCGCGCGGGTTCAGTCCGGCGGCCGGCTCGTCGAGGCACAGCAGCACCGGTTCGGTGCACATGGCGCGCGCAATCTCGAGCCGGCGCTGATCGCCGTAGGGCAGGTTGCCCGCCTCGATGTCGGCCTGCCGGGTGAGCCGCGTGCGGTCCAACCAGTAGCGCGCCAGGTCCACCGCCCGCGCCTCCGCGTTGCGGTACACCTTGAGCCCGAACAGGCCGAACACGGTATAGCCCGAGGCGCGCATCAGCTTGTTGTGCTGGGCGATGATGAGGTTCTCCAGAACGGTCATGCGCGGGAACAGGCGGATGTTCTGGAACGTGCGCGCAACACCGGCGTCCTGCGCGGTCTTGAAGCCTTCGAGCCGCTCCAACAGGAAATCGCCCTTGGGATGACGCAGCCTCAGGCGGCCCACGGTCGGCTTGTAGAAGCCGGTCAGGCAGTTGAACACCGTGGTCTTGCCGGCCCCGTTCGGGCCGATGATCGCGGTGATCCGCCCGTCCGCCGCGTGGAACGAGACGTCGTCGACCGCGACCAGACCGCCGAACCGCATGCTCAGGTGCTCGACATCGAGCAGCGGCCGCCCGCCGCCCGGAATCTGCGCGGCCTCGGCTGCCGAGACGGCCTCGACGGTCATGAGGCGGTCTCCGCGCCTTTGTTCTTGCCGAACAGTCGTATGGTGGGCTCCCGGTGCGCGAGAAGTCCGGCCGGGCGCCAGAGCATGATCAGCACCATCGCCATGCCGAAGGCGAGCATCCGGTACTGTTGCAGCTCGCGGAAGAACTCCGGCAGCCCGATCAACAGGATGGCCGCGACCACGACCCCGATCTGACTGCCGAAGCCGCCGAGGACGACGATCGCCAGGATCACCGCGGATTCGATGAAGGTGAAGCTCTCGGGGCTGATGAAGCCTTGCCGGGTGGCGAAGAAGGAGCCGGCGAAGCCGCCGAACATGGCGCCGATTCCAAAGGCGGTCAGCTTGGTGTTGCGCGGATTTATCCCGAGCGAGCGGCAGGCGGTCTCGTCCTCGCGCAGCGCCTCCCAGGCCCGGCCGACGGGCAACTTGCGGATGCGCATCGTGAACACGTTGACGACGAGCGCCAGCCCCAGAATCAGATAGAACAGGAAAATGATCCTATGCAGGGACGAATACTCGAGCCCGAACAGCTCGTGGAACGTTTGGCCCTCGCTGAGTTTGCGCTTGAACAGGGCGATCCCGAAGAAACTCGGCCGCGGAATCCCGGAGATGCCGTCCGGGCCATTGGTGAAACTGTACCAATTGAGCAGGATGATCCGGATCATCTCGCCGAAACCCAGGGTGACGATCGCCAGGTAGTCGCCGCGCAGGCGCAGCACCGGAAAGCCCAGGATCACCCCGGCCGTCGCCGCCATGACCCCGGCGAAGGGCAGCGCCACCCAGAAACTCACGTCAAGGTACGTGGCGAGCAAAGCGAAGCTGTAGGCGCCGACCGCATAGAAGGCCACGTAGCCCAGATCGAGCAGGCCGGCGAGGCCGACGACGATGTTAAGACCCCAGCCGAGCATGATGTACGTCACGACCAGGGTGGCGATGTCGACCAGCTGCCGATTGGCGAAAGGCAGGAACGGAAAGATGATCGCGAAAGCGAGCAGGAACGGGCCGAGGAGGCGCGCCGAGCGCTGCACGCGGGCGCTGATGCGGTCCATGCGCGCCTCGCGTTCCTCGGGCGAAAGCCCCGAGCTCGCGTGGGTTTGGGCGTAGGCGGCGCGCGCGCCCAGGATCACGACGACGGCCAGAACGCCCCACAGCGCGATCGGATCCTGGAAGGGGATGATGCTCTTGAGTTCGGCTCCCGTCTCGGGACCGAAGAGGGTCTCGGAGAGCAGCAGCACAAGCATGAGCGCCGCCACGACCGGCGTAGCCAGCAGGACGGGCCGCGGTCGGTGCTCGCGCAGCAGGATCAAGGCGAGGCGGCCAAAGAATCCGATCACCGCCGCCGCGGCGACGCCGCCGAACCGCAGGTTGATGTCGATGCCGCCGGGTACGTCGCGGGTCTCGAAGCCGACCAGCCCGAAGGCGAGCGCCAGGATGACCAGCGCCGTCGCCCCCGACTCCTTCACCATCGCGGGGACGTCTAGCGGGCGTACCGCGATACCGGTCGCCGTGGTCGCCGTCACGGTCTCAGACCTTCTCGATGTCCGGCTTGCCGAGCAAACCGGTGGGCCGGAAGATCAGCACCAGCACCAGGATCGAATAGGCCGCCACGTCCTTGTATTCGACCGTGAAATAGGCGGACCAGAAAGCCTCGATGAGGCCGATCAGAATGCCGCCGAGCATGGCGCCCGGCAGCGAGCCGATGCCGCCCAGGACCGCGGCGGTGAAGGCCTTGATGCCGGCCAGGAAACCGATGAAGAAGTCGATCACGCCGTAGTACATCAGGAACATCATGCCGGCGACCGAGGCCAGCGCCGCGCCCATGACGAACGTGAACGAGATGGTCTGATCGACGTTGATCCCGACCAGCGCGGCCATGTCCCGGTCCTGCTCGCAGGCCCGTTGGGCGCGGCCGAGCGCGGAGCGCGCGATGATCAGCGAGAACACGATCATCAGCACGACCGTGAGCACCATGATGATGATCTGCATGAAGCTCAGCGCGACGACGTAGTCCTGCTGGCGCATGACCTCGATGCCGCCGCTGATCACCGGCTGCATGGGCTTGTTGCGCGCGCTCTGCAGGAGCTGGACGTAGTTCTGCAGAAAGATCGACATGCCGATCGCGGTGATCAGGGCCGCCAGCCGCGGCGAGCGGCGCAGCGGCCGGTAGGCGACCCGCTCGAGCGTCCAGCCGTAGATCGAGGTAAGCAGCATGGCCACGATCAGCACGATCATCAGCGCCAGCGGCATCCATGTGACGCCGGCCAGTCCCAAGATCAGAAACGTGATGATCGAGATGAAGGCGCCGATCATGAAGATCTCGCCGTGGGCGAAATTGATCATGCCGATGATGCCGTAGACCAACGTGTAGCCGATGGCGATCAGGCCGTAAATCGAGCCCAGGGTCAGGCCGTTGATGAGCTGATCGAGGAAATACGCGAAGGAGTTCTGCATTCTTGCCCAAGACCGTGCGCGACCACGGCCCGCCCCCCGTTGCTCGCGGTTCGGGCGCCGTTCGGGCGGGCAAACAGGTAGTACAGGCGATCACGCCCGAGCGCGCCAATTCGGCACGGTCCTCGCGCGACAGCCTCCCCGTCGGACCCGCACCGGACCGGGGCCATGGCCGCAGTCCGACTTTCTTAGGGGCGGCTTGATAGCGCGCCGGCCCGGCCGCCGCAAGGGTTAAGAGGCGTGGGTCCGGCTTACGCGCGCCGGCTGGCGGACGCCGGGGCCCGCGGGCCCCGGCGTTCGAGAACGTACCGGAGCTTCCGGATCGCGGCGCGCCTCAGCGCCTCCTCGCCGGCCTCGGGCGCGCCGACGATGGAGACCTCGGTCAAGGTATCGGGGTCGATCGCCGAGACCTTGACGTAGGCGCCGACGCGGTAGAACTCGACGATGACTTCCCCGGAATCGGCCATCCCGCCATGATCGCCGAACATGGCAAACAAACCCTTAAGGGGCGCGGAGGCGGGCGTCCACCGGCCCTTTTCCCGCCGCCCGGATCGGTTACATTAGGCGGTCGAGACTCGCCCGACGCTGCTGGAGGGTTCAGCCCATGCCCCGCGCGCAGACGACCGCCCCGTTGCCCCGGACGCCGCCGGCCAAGCCCGAGTTCCGATGGGACGATCCGCTGCTGCTCGAGGAGCAGTTGAGCGAGGAGGAGCGCATGGTGCGCGACTCCGCGCGCGCCTATTGCCAGGAGCGCCTGATGCCGCGCGTGCTGCGGGCCAACCGCGAGGAGCGCTTCGACCTCGAGATCATGACCGAGATGGGCGAGCTCGGGTTCCTCGGCGCCACGCTGCCCGAGGAGTACGGCTGCGCCGGCGTCTCCTACCTCTGCTACGGGCTCATCGCGCGCGAGGTCGAGCGGGTCGATTCAAGCTACCGCTCGGCCATGAGCGTGCAGTCGAGCCTGGTCATGCACCCGATCCACGCCTACGGCACCGAGGCGCAGCGGCGCGCCTACCTGCCGGGGCTGGCCAAGGGCGAGCTGATCGGCTGCTTCGGCCTGACCGAGCCGGACGCCGGCTCCGATCCCGCCGGCATGACGACGCGGGCGCGAGCCGCCGAGGGCGGCTACGTCCTCAAGGGCGCCAAGACGTGGATCACGAACGCGCCGATCGCCGACGTCTTCGTCGTCTGGGCCAAGACCGAGGACGACGCGATCCGCGGCTTCATCCTCGACAAGGGCATGAAGGGCCTGTCGGCGCCCAAGATCGAGGGCAAGTTCAGCTTGCGCGCCTCGGTCACGGGCGAGATCGTCATGGATGACGTGTTCGTGCCGGAGGCGAACCTGCTGCCGGGCGTCGAGGGCCTCAAGGGCCCCTTCGGCTGCCTCAACCGCGCGCGCTACGGCATCGCCTGGGGCGCGCTCGGCGCGGCCGAGTTCTGCTGGCACGCGGCGCGTAGCTACACGCTCGAGCGCAAGCAGTTCGGCCGGCCGCTCGCGGCCAACCAGCTGGTCCAGAAGAAGCTGGCCGACATGCAGACCGAGATCGCGATCGGCCTGCAGGCCTGCCTGCGCCTCGGCCGGCTCATGGACGAGGGCAAGGCCGCGCCGGAGGCGATCTCGATGCTCAAGCGCAATTCCTGCGGCAAGGCTTTGGACATCGCCCGCACCGCGCGGGACATGCACGGCGGCAACGGCATCGCCGACGAGTACCACGTGATCCGGCACGTGATGAACCTGGAGGCGGTCAACACCTACGAGGGCACGCACGACATCCACGCCCTCATCCTCGGCCGCGCCCAGACCGGCATCCAGGCGTTTTCCTGAGGGCTGGCCAGTGACCGTGGCTGGCTAACCGGCTTCCCGCACTACGCACGCCAGGGCATAGACGTCGGCCTGGCTGAGCCTGAGGCAATTGGACCCCAGCATCGGCCGGTTCTCCGGCTTCAGCGCCTCAGCGACCAGACGCTCGGCATCGCCGGGACCGAGCTCGTGGTCGGAGAGATCGATCCGCAAGCCCACCTCGCGCCGGATCTCGTAGAACTGCTGGCGCGAGTAGCCCATGATCCGGCACGCCTTGGAGACGTTGTCGAGCTCCGCCGCCAACTGTAGGAGGCTCAGCTTCCTCCGTGCTACTTTGTCCTTGGTGGTCATGTCGTTCTCCTGAAAGGTCGGTTGTTGGCAAACACACCTTTATCCTTCCAGGAGCGGCCTGGCCACCGCCGGCCCGCCTGCCTCTTGACGGGCGCGGGCCGGCGGGGCCGACCGTCAGGTGATTACTCGATCAGGACAGTCAGTCCACTTCGTGGCCTGCCACCCGAAGCCGAAGGTGTAGGGTGGCGGAGGAAGAGGAACCGGGATCAAAGCGTCTCCACTTGACGCCGTCTTCATGGTACACCGCCCACAACGTAAGATGTTGTGCGGGCGGGGGACCGGCGTTTGGAAGCAAAACCTGTCTTTCGGGTGCATGCTCTGCGGCGCATGCTCCGCCGGAAGAATAAGTGAAGAATAAGTATTGCAGAGGTACGCCACGTTCTTGAGACAGGTGAGGACATCGAAACCTACCCTGACGACACGCCCTATCCGAGCCGGCTAGTGCTCGGTTGGATTGGCGCTCGCCCTCTCCATGTGGTGGCAGCCGACAACGCCGAGGCCGGCGAAACCGTGGTCATTACCGTTTACGAGCCAGACCCAGCCTCTTGGAATCGAGATTTTCGACGGAGGAAACAATCATGAAATGCGTCGTCTGCAGAAACGGCGAGACGCGGCCCGGGAAGGCGACGGTGACGCTGGAACGGGAAGGATTGACGCTGGTCGTGAAGGGGGTTCCCGCTCGCATCTGCGAAAACTGCGGCGAGGAATATGTGGAGGAAGCAGAAGCGTCGCGTCTCTTAGACGCCGCGGAGCAAGCAGCCCGGGCGGGCGTTAGGGTCGATGTGCGCGATTATGTTGCGGCGTAGGCTCGCATGGCCGGCACCCGCCTGCGAGCGCGCTTCGAGTGGCTGGCGGTGATTGTTACTTAGGCCGCCGAGGTGAGGTGGGTGCCGGCCTGCTGCGGCGCGGACCAGAACTGCTGCAGGCGGCGCAGCATGGCGTTGGCCTCTTCCAGCCCGTCCCGCCCGATCTGGGCGGCGGCCAAGTCGTTGGCGTGGCTGTCGAAGAGCTTGCTGAGGTAGCGGAAGACCTCGACACCCTTCTCCGAGGCGCGGACGTGGAAGGAGCGGCGATCGTGCGGCGAGCGCTCCTGGATCAGATAGCCGTTCTCGACCATCTTCTTGACGTTGTAGGACACGTTCGAACCCAGGTAGTAGCCGCGCTGGGTCAGCTCGCCGACCGAGTACTCCTCCTCGCCGATGTTGAACAGGATCAGGGCCTGAACGTTGTTGAGGTCGCGGATGCCGCGGCGGTCCAACTCCGCCTTCACCACCTCCAAGCACTGGCGGTGCAAGCGCTCGACCAGAGAGATCGTTTCGAGATATGCAGCCTTCACGGTACCCTCGCCTCGATATCCAGACACGCACCTTGCGGATTTGGCGATCAGTTTAGGGATAAGCCGGTTAAAGTTCGCTTAATCCTGCGCAGGCCCCGACAAGGGGTCGTGCCGCGCCGCTTTCTTATATATATATCATATGCTTATTATATGATTCTCATAAGTCATCTAAACTAAACGCGGGCTTGACCGGCACACGCCCGGGACGCTGCCGTCACTCGGACTCCTGCCGCTTCCGAGGCCCGTCGGCGGCGGCTCAGCCGCCCCGGATCAGCTTGATGATCGCCGAGTAGTCGAGCCCGCCGTTGCCCGCGTTGACGAACATGGTGTAGAGCGCGGCCGCCTCGGCGCCCAGCGGCGTGGCCACGCCGGCCTGGCCGGCCGCCTCCTGCGACAGCTTCAGGTCCTTGTGCATCATCGCCGCGGCGAAGCCGGGCCGGTAGTCCCGGTTGGCCGCCGAGGTCTCGACGATGCCGGGCACCGGCAGGTGGTTGAGCATCGCCCAGCAGGACCCGGAGGCCTTGGAGCTGATGTCGAAGAGCTTGCGCGGCTCCAACCCCAGCCTCTCGCCCAGCGTGAAGGCCTCGGAAATCCCGATCATGGTGATGCCGAGGATCATGTTGTTGCACACCTTGGCCGCCTGGCCGTTGCCCGGGCCCCCGGCGTGGACGATGGTGCGGCCCATCGCCTCGAAGTAGGGTTTGCCGCGCGCGAAGGCGGCCTGCGAGCCGCCGACCATGAAGGTCAGCGTCGCCGCGGCCGCGCCCGCCACCCCGCCCGAGACCGGGGCGTCGAGCATCTCCAGACCCGCGGCGGCGGCGGCCTCGTGCACCGCCCGGGCGCTGGCCACGTCGATGGTCGAACAGTCGATGAGCAGCGCGCCTTTCCCGGCGGCGGCCATGATGCCGTCCGCGCCCGTGTACACCGCGCGCACGTGCTCGCCCGCCGGCAGCATGGTGATCACGGCCTCGACGCCGCGCGCCGCGGCCCGCGCGTCCGCCGCCGCCTCCACGCCGCTGGCCTTGGCCGCCTCGAGCGCCGCCGGCACCACGTCGAAGCCTTTGACCCGGTGGCCCGCCTGGACCAGGTTCTTCGCCATGGGCCCGCCCATGTTGCCGAGCCCGATAAAGCCGATGTCGGCCATCCTCGCCTCCCCTATTCGAACGTCAGGTCCCGCGCCCCGAGCGGCCGGAAGTGCGCCTCGACTAGCCCGGGCGCGACCGCCCCCAGGGTCGCGGGGTTCCAGGCCGGGGCGTTGTCCTTGTCGACCACCACCGCGCGTATGCCCTCGTAGAAATCATGGCCCGCCATGCACGCCTGGCTCAAGCGGTACTCCATGATCATGGCCTCGTCGAAGCCGAGCTTGGCCCCCCGGCGCACCTGCTCGAAGGTGATCTTCAGGCTGGTCGGGGAGCGCGTCCTGAGCGTGGCCAGCGTCTTGTCCGCCCAGTCCCCGCCCTCGGCCTCCAGCGCGGCGAGGATCGCCTCGACGGATTCCGCGGAGAAGCAGCGGTCGATCGCCGCGCGATGGGCGGCGAGCGACGGCGATCCGGGGTCGTCGGCGAAGCGGCCGATCGCCTCGTCGACCACCGCCGGAGACTCCGCGGCGGCCCAGTCGGCGGCGGCGAGCGCCGCTTCCAGTTCGCGCAGCCTCGCGCTCTGCACGAAGTGCGTGGCGACGCCGGCATAGACGGCGTCGGCCGCCTTCACGCGCGCCCCGGTGAGCGCCAGGTACATCCCCAGCGCGCCCGGCAGGCGCGGCAGGAAGTACGAGCCGCCCACGTCCGGAAAGAAGCCGATGCCGGTCTCCGGCATGGCGAACACGGTGCGCTCGGTCGCGACCCGGTGGCTGCCGTGCACCGAGATGCCGACGCCGCCGCCCATCGTGATCCCGTCGATGATCGCGATGTACGGCTTCGGAAAGGTCTTTATGCGCCGGTTGAGCGTGTATTCGGCGCGGAAGAAGTCGGCGGTCAGGCGCTCGCCGCGCTTGCCGGCCTCCCAGATGGCGCGCACGTCGCCGCCGGCGCAGAACGCGCGCTCGCCCGCGCCCGCGACGACGACGGCGTGGACCGCCGGGTCGCCCGCCCAGCTCGCGAGTTGACGGTCGAATTCCTGGCACATGGCCAGGGTCAGCGCGTTGAGCGCCTTGGGCCGGTTGAGCGTGACCAAGGCCACGCCGCCGCGCACCTCGAACAGGATGTCTCGGCCCCCGCTCATCGCGTTCCGCCCCCCTCACAACCCCAGCAGCCGGCGCGCGATGATGAGGCGCATGATCTCGTTGGTGCCCTCCAGGATCTGGTGCACCCGCACGTCGCGCAAGTATCGCTCGATCGGGTAGTCGCGGATATAGCCGTAGCCGCCGTGCAGTTGCAGCGCGTCGTTGCACACCTGGAACCCCACGTCGGTGGCGAAGCGCTTGGCCATGGCGCAGTACATCGTCGCTTCGCCGTCGCCGCGGTCGAGCGCGCGCGCCGCGCGGTGGACCATCAGCCGGGCGGCCTCCAGCTCGGTGGCCATGTCGGCCAGCTTGAACCGCAGCGCCTGGAACTCGGCCAGCCTGCGGCCGAACTGCTTGCGCACCAGCAGGTGCTCGCGGGCGGCCTCCAGGCACGCGCGCGCCGCCCCGATCGAGCAGGCGGCGATGTTGATCCGCCCGCCGTCCAGGCCCGTCATGGCGATCTTGAAGCCGTCGCCCTCCGCGCCGAGGCGATTGTCCGCGGGCACCCGGGCGTTCTCGAAGATGACCATCGCCGTGGGCTGGCTGTTCCAGCCGAGCTTCCTCTCCTGCTTGCCGTAGGACAGCCCGGGCGTGTCCTTCGGCACGACCAGGGCCGAGATGCCCTTCGGGCCCTCGCCGCCGGTGCGGCACATGACGACGTAGACGTCGCTGCGCCCCCCGCCGGAGATGAAGGCCTTCGTGCCGTCGAGCACGTAGTGGTCGCCGTCGCGCGCCGCCCGGGTCTTGAGCGCGGCCGCGTCCGATCCCGCGCCCGGCTCGGTCAGGCAGTAGCTTGCGAAGTGCGCCATCGAGGTGAGCGGCGGCAGGAACGCGCGCCGCTGCGCCTCGTTGCCGAAGCGCTCGATCATCCAGGCCGCCATGTTGTGGATCGAAATGTAGGCCGCGGTCGAGGTGCAGCCGGCGGCCAGCTCCTCGAAGATGATCGCCGCGTCCAGGCGGCTCAGGCCCGCCCCGCCGACGTCCTCGCCGAGGTAAATTCCGGCGAAGCCGAGCGCGGCGGCCTTGCGCAGCGTCGCCTCGGGAAAGACCTTGTCCTCGTCCCAGGCGGCCGCAAACGGCGCCATCTCGTTGGCGGCAAATTCGCGCGCCGTGTCGCGGAAGGCGCGCTGCTCCTCGGAAAGCTCGAAGTCCATGGGAAGCCGTCGCTGCGGCGAGCAAGCGCGGCGATGATAGCCGCGCGCCCCGCGCTGTCAATCGAGCGCGGCCGGCGCCGCGTTCACCGATCCGTTTGTTGCCGATGATCGCGGCCCGTGCCAAGATCGCACACCTCGCGCGAGCGCATCGGCCACGCGCCGAGCGGCGACACCGGCCGCAGAGCCGGCAGACAACGACAACGAAGGGAGGGCGCCTTGCAGTTAAGTCGAGAACAGTTGCTCGCGGCCTATCGCGACATGCGCACGATCCGCGAGTTCGAGGAACGCGTGCACGACGAGTTCGCGACCGGCGCGATTCCGGGATTCGTGCACCTTTACGCCGGCGAGGAGGCCTCGGCGGTCGGGGTGTGCATCAACCTGGACGACCGCGACCGCATCGCCAGCACGCACCGCGGCCACGGCCACTGCATCGCCAAGGGCTGCGACGTGAAGGCGATGATGAAGGAGATCTACGGCCGGCGCGACGGCCTGTGCGGCGGCAAGGGCGGCTCGATGCACATCGCCGACATGTCGCGCGGCATGATGGGCGCCAACGGCATCGTCGGCGGCGGGCCGCCCCTCATTTGCGGGGCGGCGCTCAGCGCCAAGACGCTCAAGACCGGCGGCGTCGCGATCGCCTTCGTCGGCGACGGCGGCTCCAACCAGGGCACGACGCTCGAGTCCTACAACCTGGCGCGGGTGTGGAACCTGCCGGCGATCTTCGTGGTCGAGGACAACGGCTACGCCGAGACGACGGCAAGCTCATGGTCGGTCGGCGGCGACCAGGTCAAGCGCGCCGAGGCCTTCGGCATGCCCGGCCTGCGCGTCGACGGGCACGACTTCTTCGCCGTGTTCGACGCCGCCCGCCAGGCCGTGGAGTGGGCCCGCTCGGGTGACGGCCCGAGCCTGATCCACGTCCAGGTCAACCGCTACTACGGCCACTTCGAGGGCGACGCCATGACCTACCGCGCGGCCGACGAGGTGGAGCGCCTGCGCCACGAGCGCGACGCCCTGCGGCTCTTCCGCAGCCGGGTGACCGAGGCCGGGCTGCTCGAGGCGGACCAACTCGACCAAATCGACGGCGAGGTCAAGACTCTGATCGACGAGGCCGTGGCCGAGGCCGAGGCCGGGCCGCCGCCGGGCGAGGAGGACCTCCTCACCGACGTCTACGTCTCGTACTGAGGGAGGCCGGAACGATGCCAAAGAAATCCTTCCGCCAGGCGATCAACGAAGCCCTCGCGCAGGAGATGCGCCGCGATCCGACCGTCATCGTCATGGGCGAGGACAATGCCGGCGGTCTGGGCGCGCCCGGCGAGGACGACGCCTGGGGCGGCGTGCTCGGCGTGACCAAGGGCCTGATGCCCGAGTTCGGGCGCGAGCGGGTGCTCGACACCCCGATCAGCGAGAGCGCCTTCATCGGCGCGGCCGCCGGCGCGGCGGCGACCGGCCTGCGCCCGGTGGCGGAGCTCATGTTCGTCGACTTCATGGGCGTGTGCTTCGACCAGATCTTCAACCAGGCCGGCAAGTTCCGCTACATGTTCGGCGGCCGGGCGGCGACACCGCTCGTCATCCGGACCATGTACGGCGCCGGCTTCCGCGCGGCCAGCCAGCACAGCCAGTGCCTGTATCCGATCTTCACCCACGTGCCGGGCCTGAAGGTCGTCATCCCCTCCTCGCCCTACGAGGCCAAGGGGCTGATGATCCAGTCGATCCGCGACGACGATCCGGTCATCTTCTTCGAGCACAAGGTGATGTACGACGACGAGGAAGAGGTGCCGGACGAGCCCTACACCATCCCCTTCGGCGAGGCCAATCTCACCCGCGAGGGCGACGACGTGACGATCGTGGCGATCGGGCGCATGGTGACGTTCGCCAACGAGGTCGCGGACAAGCTGGCCAGGGACGGCGTGTCGTGCACCGTGATCGACCCGCGCACGACCTCGCCGCTCGACACCGACACCATCATCGAGAGCGTCGAGGAGACGGGCCGCCTGGTTGTGGTCGACGAGGCCAGCCCGCGCTGCAACATGGCCACCGACATCTCGGCGCTGGTGGCGCAGGACGCCTTCGATGCGCTCAAGGGGCCGATCAGGATCGTCAGCCCGCCGCATACGCCGGTCCCCTTCGCCCCGCAGCTCGAGGACCTCTACATCCCGACTCCGGACAAGATCGAGGCGGCGGTGCGCGAGGTGGCGGGGCGCGGTTGATGGCCGAGGGTCCGGCGGCGGGGGACATTCGCCCCGTCGTCATGCCGAAGTGGGGCCTGGCGATGACCGAGGGCACGGTCGTCGCCTGGCACGCCGCCGAGGGCGCCGAGATTCGGGCCGGCGGCGACCTGGTGGACATCGAGACCACCAAGATCACCAACGTGCTCGAGTCCCCGGCCGCCGGGCTGTTGCGCCGGCACGTCGTGCCGGAGGGCGCGAGCGCGCCGGTCGGCGCGTTGCTCGCCGTGCTCGCCGGACCCGAGGTCTCCGACGCGGCGATCGACGCCTACGTCGCCGAGTTCGCCGAGCGTTTCGCCGCCGAGGCGGCCGAGCGCGCGGACGGCGGGCCGGCCGAACCGGAGACGGTCGAGGCGGGCGGCGTGCCGATCAGCTACGTGCGCATGGGCGACGGCGACGGCGCGCCGCTCGTCCTCGTGCATGGCTTCGGCGGCGACCTCAACAACTGGCTGTTCAACCAGCCGGCGCTGGCCGCGCGGCACGCCGTCTACGCCCTCGACCTGCCCGGCCACGGCCGCTCGGGCAAGGACGTGGGCACCGGCGAGGTGGCCTGGTTCGCCGCAATTCTGGCCGCCGCCCTGGAAGCGGTCGGAATCGCACGGGCGCACCTGGTCGGCCACTCGCTCGGCGGGGCGATCGCGCTCCAACTCGCGCTCGACCGTCCCGACCGGGCGGCCAGCCTCACCCTGATCGCCCCGGCCGGACTCGGGCCCGAGATCAACATGGACTACGTCGAGGGCTTCATCCGCGCGGGCCGGCGCAAGGAGATGAAGGCGGTGCTCGCGCTGCTGTTCGCCGATCCGGGGCTGATCAGCCGCGACATGGTCGAGGACGTGCTCAGGTACAAGCGCCTCGACGGGGTCGAGCGGGCGCTCGCCGCCGTGGCGCGGGCCGCTTTCCCGGGCGGGCGTCAGGATGCCGTGCTGCGCCCGCGCCTGGCCGCCCTCACCGTGCCCGCGCAGGTCGTCTGGGGCCGGGAAGACCGAATCGTTCCCGCGGACCACGCCGCGCGCCTGCCGGCCAACGTCGCGGTCCACGTCCTCGAGTCCGCCGGGCACATGGTCCACATGGAGAAGCCGGCCGAGGTCAACGCGTTGATCGAAGCGTTGGCGGCACGGTAGCAGCGAAACAAGTTCGGCCGTGCACCTGCAAATGGCCCGAGCCGTGGTCGCCCATGCGACCTCCTCATCGCATGCGCTCGGAAGCGCACGATCCGACCGACCGGCTTGTCAACTCCTCGATACGGTTCCGGTGCGATGGGCGTCTAGAGAGCCGCCCGCTTGAAGTGCTTGCTGAGGGTTAGATCCTGCCGGTGATAGGAAGACCCGATCGCGGCGCCATAAGACTTTTCGGATGCTTGAGTGAGCGTGTCGACCATGAGACGCCCGACCACTTGTCCATGCTCGATCATGAACGGCACTTCATGGGAACGAACTTCCAATACCGCACGCGTTCCTACCGGGCCGCCGTCGACGTATCCGAAACCGGGGTCGAAGAATCCTGCATAGTGGACCCTGAACTCTCCCACGAGGGTGTCATAAGGAACCATGTCGGCGGCAAAGTCGGAAGGCACCGCGATGAGTTCGTTCGACGCCAGTATATGAAAATCATCCGGGGCCAAGATTATTCCTGGGGCGTCTGGTCTATAAACCGGCTCCCAGAACTCTAGGGGATCGTAAAAGTTTCTCCTGTCAACATCGATAATCTTCGACGTGCTCTTGGCTTTGTATCCGATCACTCTCGAAACAGGGTCGCCAACAATATCGACCGTTATGACATAGCCACCGTCTTTAATATCCGCCGCGCGCCCTTCGGCCCGAACGAGGCGCAATTCACTATCCAGTCTGCGCAGGAACGTCTCGTTCGACGGGGGCGTGCCTCGCTTGATTCTGATCTGGACAAGACGCGAGCCGCTACGCACCCGCACATTGAACGAACGCGGTGCGATCTCCGCCCACAATGGTCCGCAATACCTCTCCCGAATGTTGTCGAACTCGGTGCCGAAATCAGTGATCAGCCTGGCGAAGACATCGATCCGCCCGGTCGAACTCTTAGGATTCGCGATAGCGGAATGGCGCTTTCGCAAGCGAAGGTTTTCTTGCAGTCGAGCAATGTATACCTGGCCTGTTTCGAGGATGGCGCCCGCCGTCAGGTCGATCCGCGCGTCCGCAAGTGCCAGAACCTTTTCCTCCACCTTGCATTGCTTGCCGGGAAGAAAACTGGCGGGAACGCGATATGCGACATCACCCAACCGCAGATCGAGGCTCGCCGGCTGGATCTGCGCCGATGGAATGTCTCCCAGCGCATTGATCTCGCCCCGATCGATTAGGTTCTTGATTTCCTGCGCCGGCAGAATCCCAGAAAACCGCTCCCGGGCCTCGCCGATTATGGGCAAGACGGCCTGTATCGCAGACTCGTTCATCGTTGCTGCGCTTCCTTCGGCGGAGCCTGTTTCATTCGATTCGTTCCAGCTCGCCGTACCGCGGATAGCGGTCGAGGAACCAAATTCCTCCCTCGCCCTTCCTGCCGCTTCCTGCACGCTGCCCGGGCGGGAACCGGGAGCGGCAACAGGCACCGATCCCAGGCTCTCAACATCCAAGCGGATATGCCTCTTCCGACTCCGCCATCAGCTTAATCGGGCACCATATGCCGCTCAATAAATGGATTCGTTTGACCCTTCAATGCTTTGTCCGGATTGTTCACGATATCCCCGAAAATCCACAGGCGCGCCGATAGCCGAGCCACTCGGTCGCCAAGTCCCTCATTTCGAATTATGGACCGACCTCAGACCCGGAATATCGCCGCCGCGCATGCTCGTACTCACTCGACGCACTTCGCTTGTTGCCACCGGGGCGGCGCTCTAGACTGCGCCGGCCAGGAAACAGGAGAGAGAGAGGCGCGCCCGGTTGCGTGGCGCGCGAGGGAGCCATGGCAAGCGCAAAGACCGAATCGAATGCGTTCCTGCGCGCCGTGCCGCGCGAGGCCGGCGCGCCCCGGGCCGGGCGCGCGCCCGAGGCGCTCGGCGCCTATCCGACCGTGCGCCTGCGGCGCAACCGCGCCGATGCCTGGACACGGCGGCTGGTGGCCGAGTGCCGCCTGTCGGTCGACGACCTGATCTGGCCCGTCTTCGTCCAGGACGGGGCCGGAGAGAGCGCGGTCGAGTCGATGCCGGGCGTGCGCCGTTACGGCCCGGACCGTTTGATCGAGGCCGTCGGCCCGGCGGCCGAGCTCGGGCTCCCGGCGCTGGCCGTCTTCCCGCACATCGACCCGGGCCTGCGCACGCCCGAGTGCGCCGAGGCGGTCAACCCGGACAACCTGGTCTGCCGGGCGATTCGCAAGATCAAGGCGGCCTTCCCCGAACTCGGCGTCATCTGCGACGTGGCCCTCGATCCCTACAACAGCGACGGCCACGACGGCTTGGTCCGCGACGGCAGGATCCTGAACGACGAGACGCTCGAGGTGCTGTGCCGGCAGGCGCTGGTCCAGGCCGAGGCGGGCTGCGACGTGATTGCGCCCTCGGACATGATGGACGGGCGCATCGGCGCCATCCGGTCGGCGCTCGACGGTGCCGGTCGCCAGGACGTGCGCATCCTCGCCTACTCGGCCAAATACGCCAGCGCCTTCTACGGTCCGTTCCGCGACGCCGTGGGGTCCGGCGGCTTCCTGGTCGGCGACAAGAAGACCTACCAGATGGATCCGGCCAACGCCGACGAGGCGCTGCGCGAGGTCGCCCTCGACCTTCAGGAAGGGGCCGACATGGTGATGGTCAAGCCCGGCCTGCCTTACCTCGACGTTGTCCGCCGGGTGAAGGACGCCTTCGCCGTGCCGACCCTGGTCTATCAGGTGAGCGGCGAGTACGCGATGCTCAAGGCCGCGGCGGCCAACGGCTGGCTCGACAACGACAAGGTCGTGATGGAGAGCCTGCTGGCGTTCAAGCGGGCCGGCGCCGACGCGATCCTGACCTACGCCGCCGTCGAGGCGGCCGAGCGCCTCAAGGCCGGTTGACCCGCCGCGCCCTGGGCGCCGGCCACGCACACGACCGCGTGTACTTAACCAAGCGTTCACCCTGCGCTGCTAGCGTCGCCCGATCGTAGGAACGATGTCCGCGGCACGACCCCGCGGCCTTCGTTTGCGGTGCGAACCCGCCGGGATACCCCTCACAGCGAACACGAAAATGACATCGGGAAACAGCAGGCCGAGTGAGCTCGACAAAAAGCTGCACTCGGAGGTCCTCAACCTGATCCATTACATCGAGCGCCTGCGCAAGGAGATCGCGGGGATCGCGCAGCACAAGGACAGCCAGACCCGCTTCGAGGGCATGGCCGGCCGGCTCGACGCCATCATCACCTCGACCGCGGAGGCCACCGATACGATCCTGGCCGCGATGGAGGCGATCGACGCCTCGGTCGAGACTCTGCGCGCCCATCCCGCCGCGGACCAGATCGACGCCGCGTGCGACCGAATTACGGAAAAGACGACCGAGGCGATGGAGGCGTGCAGCTTCCAGGACCTCACCGGTCAGCGGGTCTCCAGGGTCGTCCGCTCGCTGCGCTTCGTCGAGGAGCGGGTCAACGCCATGGCCGACATCTGCGGGCGGACGGCGATCGAGACCATCGGCAAGACGCTCGATATCGAGGACGACGACGTGATCGACGACGGCGTGACGCTCGAAGGCCCGCAGCGCCCGGGCGATACGATCTCCCAGGACGACATCGACCGCCTTTTCGCCTGACCCCGGCCGCCGCCCGCCGTCTCCCGCGCGCCGGCCTGCAACAACGCTTGATTTACGGCCGTCCGACCTGGACCATAGGCCCGCCGGCCCGGCGCAGGCTGGGCCGCTCGACGTTTCGTGCGGAGAGGAACCACGGAAGAACGCGCCATGCCCAAGGCCAGGAGCAGAAAACGCGCCGCGCGCGCCCAAGGCGCCAAGATCGACTGGGGCGGTCCCGCGGGCAAGGGAACGGGCCGCCTCAACGTGGCGCTGGCGGCGATCGCGGTTCTGGCGGTGGTTGCGGCGGGCGTGTTCTGGTGGCGGAACACCCAGACGGAGAACGAGTTTTTCGCGCTTGCCGCAAAAGGCCGGTCCGCGCTCGCCCGGGTCGAGACCTTGCCCAACGACGGGCAAAGCCACCTGCAGCCGGGCGAACGCCACAAGTACGCCGCCGAGTTCCCGACCTCGGGGCCGCACGACCCGGTTCCGACCGATCCCGGATTCTACGACCAGCCCCAACGCGCGACCCGGATCGTGCACGCGCTCGAGCACGGTCACATCGTCATCTACTACGACGACCCGGGGGCGGACGTCCTCGACCGGTTGAAGGACTGGGCTGCGCTCTACGATGGCCACTGGGACGGCGTGATCGCAACCCCGTTCTCCGGGCTCGGGCGCGACGTGGTGCTGACCGCTTGGCGCAAGGTGCTCGAGCTCGACGGCTTCGACCCGGCGGCGGCGGCCGCCTTCATCGACGAATACCGCGGCCGCGGCCCCGAGAACCCGGTCCGTTGAGCGCCGCGCCCGCCGGCCTCAACCGCGCAACAGCCAATCCCGAATCAGCCCCGTCTGGCGGTCGTCGAGCAGCGCCGGCGCGTGGCCGCAGCCCGGAATCTCCACGAGTTCGGCGCGCGGTCCGCGGCGGGTCATCTCCGCCGCCGTCTCGGGCAGGAGGAGGTCGGACTCCGCCCCGCGCAGCACGAGAACGGGGCAGCGGATGCGGTCCCAGATCGCCCACAGGTCCACGTCCTCGATCGGGCCCTTCTTGAACGGCGCGGCGATCCTCGGGTCGTAGCGCGGCCGCAAGCCGCCGCCCTCCGCCGGCCGGACGCTGGACTCGGTCACGCGGCACCAGTCATCGTCGCTCAGGTCGCCGAAGGGCGCGTGCACCTTGCGGAAGTAGGCTTCGGCCGCGGCGAGATCGGCGAAGCGCGGGTCGGCGCCGACGTAGCTTGCGATCCGCTCGAGCGACGCCTTCGGGATGAAGGGACCGACGTCGTTGACCACGAGGCGCCGGACCGGGGTTTGCGCCTGAGCGGCCATGAGCATGCCGATCAGCCCGCCCATCGAGGTGCCGATCCAGTCGACCGCCTCGACGTCGAGCCGGGCGATCAGCACGGTCATGTCCGCGAGGTACTGGGGATAGCCGTACCCGGCCGGGTCGGCCAGCCAGTCGCTCCGCCCGCGCCCGACCACGTCCGGACACACGCCGCGCCAGCCGGCCTCGGCCAGCCGCGCGGCGAGCCGGTCGAAGTCGCGTCCGTTGCGCGTCAGGCCGTGGACGCAGACCGCCACCCGTTCGGCCTGCGGCGCGCCCCATTCGGTGTAGGCCATGCGGTGGAACCCGGCCGCCGACAGGCCGAGCACGGCGCGCGCGCGCATTGCGGCGGTTCCGGTCACCGCGCGATCGCCGGCGGCGCGTCGTACACCTCGACGAAGGTCTCCGGGGCGAAGCCGTTGAACCGGGTGGCCAGCGCGTTGGAATAGGCGCCCACCTGGTCGATCTCGATCCAGTCGCCTTCGCGCACGTCCTCGGGCAGTGCGAAGGTGCCCGGCACCACGTCGAGGGAATCGCAGGTCGGCCCGTTCAAGGTGAAGGGGCGCGTGCGCGCCGAGACCGGCGCGTCGAGCCGGATGAGACGCGCCGGCATGCGGATGTTCACCTGCACCATCTCGGACAGGCTGCCGTAGATGCCGTCGTTGATGTACAGGCGGTCGTCCTTGCGCAGTTGCACCTGGGTGAGCAGCGAACAGCCGTCGGCGACCAGCGCCCGGCCCGGCTCGGCGAAGACCTCGACCGTCGCCTTCAGGCCGAGGTCCTTCAGGCCGGCGCGGATTTCGGCCATGTAGTCCTCCAGCGGCGGGACCTTCGCGTTCGCGTAGGTCGCCGGGAACCCGCCGCCCACGTCCAGGCAATCGAGGTCCACCCCGGCGCGCGCGATCGTCTCCCCGGCCAGGGCGAGCGCCCGGCGGTACGCCTTGGGGTCGCCGCATTGGGAGCCGACGTGGAAGGCGAGGCCGGTGCGGCAGCCCCGCGCCGCCGCCGCGCGCAGGAGCGCGGCTCCCTCCTCGGGCGGTGCGCCGAACTTGGACGACAGGTCGTAGAGCGTCCGCTCGGAGCCGGGCGTCTTCAGGCGCACGATGACGACCAGATCCCGGTCGCCGGTCTCCTCGATCACCTTGTCGAGCTCGCTGTCGTGGTCGACCACGAAATGCCGGATCCCGTAGACCGTGTGCGCGGTCTTGATCACCGCCCGTCCCTTCACCGGATGCATGAAGTACGCCTGCGCGTTCGGATAGGTCTCGCAGATCTGGGCGATCTCGGGCAGCGAGGCGGTGTCGAAGTGGCGAATTCCCGCCCGGTACAGCGCGTCCAGGACCATGGGATGCGGATTGCACTTTACGGCGTAGAGCACGCGGCCGGGAAACATGGAAATGAACCGGCGCGTCGTCTGCGCCAGCACCTCCGGACGCAGGCAGTAAACGGGATAACTGGGCCGCAGCGCCCGCACGACCGCAAGCACGTCCGTGAACCTGTGGTTCCCGGTCGTCCGCCCCGCGGCGCGCGGGGCGCGCTCCAGGGTGCCGGTCTTGGTCTCCTGCATGGGTCACGTCTCCCCTTATCCGAGACCGAACCGACGCCGCGCGGCGCGGCCGCCCGGTTCCGTCACCGCCTTGCTCAGCGACTTGACCTCCGCGCCCATGGCGATCCGCCCGTCCTTCATGTAGGCCTCGTGGTTGGACTCGATGTCCTCAAGGATGTAGCGGTAGTTGACCATGAGCCCGGCGGACCGGCGCAAGCCGTGGGGCGAGGTGTCGCCCAGCCAGTTGATGTGCTCCAAACGGGCCCCGTTCTTCAAGTGAAACCGAGCCACCGCGTCGATGGGCTGGCCGTCGTCGCGCCGCTCCAGGAAATAACGCGCGCAGAGGCCGAGCAGCGGCCCCTTGAGCGCCTTGCGGATCACCGGGTCCTGGTGCCACTCCGGCCGGGCGAGGATGGCGTTGAGCGCGGCGTGCGGGTCGTCGCTGCCGCCCAGCGCGCGCACCCCGCCGCGCTCGGCCTCGCTCAGGCACTGCTCGACGAGCGCGCGCGGGCAGGACTCGAGCCAGTCGCGGAACCCGGGGACCGGCGAGAGCGTGGCGAAGGTCTTGACGCGCGGCAGCTCGCCGGCAAGGCGCTGGACCACGCGCTTGATCAGGAACTCGCCGAAGCTGATCCCGCGCAGGCCCTTCTGCGTGTTGGAGATGGAGTAGAAGATCGCCGTGTCCGCCTCGGGCGGGTCGACCGCCGGCGCGCGCGCGTCGAGGAGCGTTTGCACGTTGCGCGCGATGCCCTTGACCAGGGCCACCTCGACGAAGGCGAGCGGCTCGTCCGGCATCCGCGGGTGGAACAGGGCGAACATCCGCCGGTCGGATTGGACCCGGTGGCGCAAATCGTCCCAGGAGCGGATCTCGTGCACCGCCTCGTAGGCGATCAGCTTCTCCAGCAGCGTGGCCGGCGAGTCCCAGGTGACCTGGGTGAGATCGAGGAAGCCGGTGTCGAACCACGACGCCAACAGGTCGCGCAGGTCGTTGTCCAGGCCGTCGAGCGCCGGGCTCTTCTCCTCGAGCGCCAGAAGGTCCGCCCGAAGATCTACCAAGAACTTAACGCCCTCCGGCAAGGCATTGAACTGAGTCAACAACCTGACCCCAGGCGGCGCCGCGGCGCGGCGCAGGCGCTGCTGGGCCTCCAGCTTTTCCCGCGCGGACCCCGCCTGCTGGTAGGCCCGGATCGCCTCGTCGAGCACCGCCTCGTCGACGGCGAACGCCTCGGCCAGCACGTCGAGGAACCGGCGCCGGCCCGCGGCGTCGAGCTCCAGGTAGGTCTCGCCCAGCTCCGCCGCGCGCATGCGCGCCGAAACCTCCCCGCCCCGGGCCGCCAGGCATTCGGCCATGAGGGCTTCGAGGGACTCCCGGTCCGCGCCGACGGGCGCGCGCGCGCTGAGCCCGACGGTCCGCGCCGCGCTCTGCGCGATGTCGCGCCAGGCGCCGGCCAGATTGTTGAGGGTCCGTCCGAACAGGGTCTCGTTTTGTTCCATCGGTGCCGTTCGATGCCTGAAAGCGCCGAGGCGTCCCGCGCCGGAGCCCGGGAGGCTACGGATACCATTTATTTATGAAACCATCGCGAAACCAGTGTCGTCCCGCCGGCGGCGTCTGCACGGCTGGCCCGAAGGACCGCCGGGCTCAGAGCGCCCGGCCCATCATGGCGTTGGGCAGCCACAGCGCGATGTCCGGGACGACGCACAGCAGCACGATGCCGAGCACCATGCACAGCATGAACGGCAGGGCGCCCCACAGGATGGTCTGGAGGCGCACGTCGGGGGCGATGCCGTTGATGACATAGAGGTTCAGGCCGACCGGCGGGGTGATCAGCCCGATCTCCATGTTGATCGTCAGCACCACGGCGAACCAGATGGGGTCGAACCCGGCGGCCTCGATCATCGGCACCAGGGTCGGCGCGGTCATCAGGATCACGGCGACCGGCGGCAGGAAGAACCCGGCGACCAGCAAAAACAGGTTGATGTACGCCATCAGCACCCAGCGGTTCACGTCCAGCTCGCCGATCCACATGGCCAAGGACTGGGTGATGAACAGCGAGGACATCATGTAGCTGAACAGCGCGGCGGCGGCGATGATCATCAGGATCATCACGGATTCGCCCATGGCCGCGCGCAGGATGCGCCACAGGTCCGCCGGCCGGCTCATGCGGTAGATCGCCATCACCAGCACGATGCAGAACAGCGCGCCGACGCCGGCGGCCTCCGACGGGGTGGCGACGCCGCCGTAGAGCACCCAGAGGATGCCAACGATGATCGCCAGGAACGGCCCGACCTTGGGCAGGACCGCCAGGCGCTCGCGCAGGGAGAAATGCAGCGCCGACCGCCCGCCCAGGCGGTAGCCGCGCCGCCGGGCATCGAACAGGCCCCAGGCGATGAACAGGCCGGTCAACATGGCCCCCGGCAACAGCCCGGCGATGAACAGGCGGCCGATCGAGGTTTCGGTCGCGATGCCGTAAACGATCATGGTAATGGACGGCGGGATCAGGATGCCCAGCGTGCCGCCGGCCGCGATCGAACCGGTGGCGAGACCCGCCGGGTAGCCGCGCTTGCGCATCTCCGGGATGCCCATCTTGCCGATCGCCGCGCAGGTCGCCGGCGAGGAGCCGGAGAGCGCGGCGAAGATCGCGCAGGCGCCGATGTTGGAGATCATCAGGCCGCCGGGCACGCGGGTGAGCCAGCGGTCGAGCGCCTCGTACAGGTCGGCCCCGGCGCGCGAGGAGGCGATCGCTCCGCCCATCAATATGAACATGGGAATCGACAACAGCGCGAAGTTGTCCAGCCCGCCGTAGAACACGTTGGGAATGATCGACAGCGCGCCGAAGCCGTCGAAGGTGAGGAGAAATCCGACCGCCACCGCGCCCAAGGAGAAGGCGACCGGCGCGCCGGTCAGCAGCACGGCGATCGTCACCCCGGCGACCAGGAGGCCGAGCTGCAGCTCGTTCATGGCCGCTCGGACTCCGCCGGGCCGAACGGCATCGCCCGTCCGCTGAGCAGGGCCAGAATATCGGCGACGTATTGCAGCGCCAGCAGGCCGATCCCGAGCGGCATGGCCAGATACGGGATCCACAAGGGCGGGGCCCAGACCGTCTCCGCGTGCCAGCCGTTTGTCCAAGCCTCCAGCCACCATTCGGCCCCGGTCCACGCGATGACCAGACAAAAGGCCAGCGACACACCCGAAGCAACCAAGGCCAGCCCCATGCGCCCCCTTCGGCCGAGGTATATGGGCAGAAGGTCCACGTTCACGTGACCGCGCTGAAGCAAGAGGTAGGGACTGCCGAAGAAGGTCGCGGCGATCAGGCTGAAGGTGACGAACTCATGCTGCCAGATGGCCGACTCGCCGAGCACGTAGCGCACGAACACGAGCTGGGACACGACCAGGACCGCGGCCAGCAACAGGACCGCGGCGAATATCCCGCACAGCCTCGACAAGTGTCGGACCATCTCGATAAACGCCGACATATCCGGGCCCGTCCTCAGGGCAATGGAGCGGCCGCCGGCCGTGCCGCCGGCGGCCGCTCAAGCGAACAAGATCCTAACCGGCCCACCGGGACGCGCTACTCGACCGCGAGCGCCTTTTCGATCAGTTCCTTACCGCCGGGCACCTTCTCGGAAAATATCTTGTAGGACGACTGCTTGGCCAGCGCGACCCACTTGGCGTGCTGCGCCTTGCTCATGGAGACCACCTTCACGCCGTTCTTCCTGTAGACATCGACCAGCTTGCTATCGAGGCCCTTGGCCGCGCCGAAGAAGAACTCCTCGGCCTTCTCGCCGGCCGCCTTGAGCGCCGCCTTCTGTTTGTCGTCGAGCTTGTCCCAGGACTGCTTCGACATGAGGATCGGCTCGTACATGAACCAGAGGGCGTTCGCGCCCGGCTCGGTCAGGCATTTGACCTGCTCGTAGATGCGGTACGACACGAAGCTGCCGGAGCTGGTGTTGGCGCCGTCGAGCACGCCCGTCTGCAACGCCGAATAGATCTCGGAGCTCGGCATGGCGTTGATGGAGGCGCCGGCGGCGGCGAGCATCTGCTCGAAGGCCGGCCCGGCGGCGCGCAGCACCTGGCCCTTGGCGTCCTCGGGATCGAGGATGCAGTTCTTGTTGGACGCGAACCCGCCGGCCAGCCAGGCGTCCGACAGCACGACCACGCCGGCGTCGTTGATGATCTTCTTGATGTCGGCCATGAAGGGCGAGTCGTTGAGGCGCTTGGCGTGTTCGTGGTTCTTGACCAGGCCCGGCATCAGCGTGGCGCTGAACTGCGGGTGCTTGCCGCTGGCGTAGTCGAGCGGAAAGGCCGAGATGTCGAGCTGGCCCTTGACCATGGCCTCCCACTGCTGCTTGGGCTTGAACAGGGATTTGCCGGGATAGACCTGGACCTTGACCCCGACGTTGGCCGCCTCGACCTCGCGCTTGATGATCTGGACCATCTCGTCGCGCACGTCGCCCTTGCCGCCCGGCCACTGGTGCGAAGCGCGCAGGGTCAGCTCCGCGGCCGCCGCGCCGCCGGCCACGAAACCGATCGCGGCGGCGGCCGCCACGCCGGACAGAATTCGTTTTACGTTGATCATCTTGCTTTTCCTCCCTCCACTACGTCGATGTCTTCTATCGCGCGCCGGCTGGGCCGGCGGCGGAGCCGGAAGACTAACCTCCCGGCGCCGCCCGGGTCCAGCGACGGGGCATCGGGCTGTGCGGACAGGGATCGGGGCCGCCGGTTTGCCGGGTCCGGGGCGATCGGCTATTAGGAAGACCATGAGCGCAAGCCAGCCGCGACGCGGCCCGTGGGCCGAGGCGGCCGCGCCCGGCCCGCAGCCGTGGCCCGGCAACCTGTTCGAGCTGTTCCGCGCCCGCTTCCCGGCGGAGCGCGGCCGCCCGTTCATCGAGACCGAGGACGGCCGGAGCTACGGCTACGCGGACTTGGAGGAGACCTCCGGCCGTTACGCCCGTCTGCTCCACGACCTCGGGGTCGGCAAGGGCGACCGGGTGGCGGTGCAGGTCGAAAAGTCGCCCGAGGCGGTGTTCCTCTATCTCGCCTGCCTGCGCGCGAGCGCGGCCTACGTGCCGCTCAACCCGGCCTACACCAAGGCGGAGGTGGCGTATTTCCTGGGCGACGCCGAACCGAGCGTGGTCGTCTGCCGGCCGGAGACGGAAGCCGAGATCGGCGCGGTGGCGGCCGCGGCCGGCGTCGGCCATGTGCTCACGTTGGACCAGGCCGGGGGCGGCTCGCTGCCCGAGCGCAGCCGCGGCCTCGAGCCCCGGGAGGGCAGCGCGCCGGCCGCGCCCGGCGACCTCGCCGCGATCCTGTACACGAGCGGCACGACCGGGCGGTCCAAGGGGGCGATGCTCACGCACCGGAACCTCGCCTCGAACGCGCTCGCGCTGCACAAGGTCTGGGGCTTCCGGCCGGACGACGTCCTGCTCCACGCCCTGCCGCTCTTCCACACCCACGGCCTGTTCGTGGCCACGCACTGCGTCCTGCTCAACGGCACGGGCATGCTGTTCCTGCCCCGCTTCGACGCCGAGGCGGTGATCCGCCTGCTGCCGCGGGCGACCGTGATGATGGGGGTGCCGACGTTCTATACGCGGCTCCTCGCGCACCCGGACTTCAGGGCCGAGGTCTGCCGCAACATGCGCCTGTTCGTCTCCGGCTCGGCGCCGCTCTTGGAGGAGACCTTCCACGCCTTCGAGGCCCGCACGGGGCACACGATACTCGAGCGCTATGGCATGACCGAGACCGGCATGAACACCTCGAACCCGCTGGAGGGCGAGCGCATCGCCGGCACCGTGGGCTTCCCGCTGCCCGGCGTCGAGGCGCGGGTTGCGGACGAGCACGGGAACATCGTGCCGGCCGGCCGGATCGGCGTGCTCGAGGTGCGCGGGCCGAACGTCTTCGCCGGCTACTGGCGCATGCCGGACAAGACCAAGGCCGAGTTCCGCCCCGACGGCTTCTTCGTCACCGGGGATGTGGCCAGGATCGACAAGCGCGGCGCCGTGCACATCGTGGGCCGCGCCAAGGACCTGATCATCTCGGGCGGGTTCAACGTCTACCCGAAGGAGGTCGAGCTGTGCATCGACCGGATCGACGGGGTCGCGGAGTCCGCGGTGATCGGCGTGGCGCACCCGGACTTCGGCGAGGCGGTGACCGCGGTCGTCGAGCGCGCCGCGGGGCGCGAGGACGTGACCGCAGAGGCCGTCATCGCCGCGTGCAAGGCGGAACTGGCCAACTACAAGGTGCCGAAGCGCGTCTACTTCGTGGACGAGCTGCCGCGCAACACGATGGGCAAGGTGCAGAAGAGCCGGCTCCGCGAGCGTTACAAGGACGCCTTCACGAGCGCGGCCTAACGCGCTGCCGCCCCACGCCTCCGACGGTCGTTCAATGAACCGTGGTGTCCGCACCGGGTGTCGGCGCCGCCAAGCGTTCGCGGGCCGGCGCATTTCGGGAGGGCAGGAACAACGAGGCGCGAAGCATCGCCTCGGAAAGCCGCGCGCCCGCCTCGATCATTCCCCCGATGCCTTCGCCGTGCACCAGCCATTCGGCGAGGGCGCGCGCGAGAACCCACTCGCCTCGTTGACACGCGCCGACAAAGCCAACGAGCGCAACCTCGTCCCCCGTCAGGCAGCCGCAGCACGGATGGTGATGACGGAACCTGCGCCGCGCATGGTGATGCAGTTCCCTGACGAGACCGGCCAGCCCGGACAGGGCCGCCTTCCCGTCGTGCGCCCCGAGCCGCCCGGCGAAATCGTTCCATGCCACGGACCAGTGTTCGGCGGTGTTCTCCCGCAGGCCCAGTATCCAGCACCGGAACGCCCGCACGATCAGCCGCTCCCCTTCCGCCAGCTGGTCTACCGAGGTCGGCGCGGAAAGATCCGCTCGGACAATCGGGGACATGATGATTTCGATGCTCCGGCAGCTGATGAATGTTGCTGAGCGTAATGCGACTGCGTCGCATTTGCAATTAGAAAGATTTTAATTCGCAATTCCCCCCGGGGAACCGCCGCCTCGACCCGTTGCACGCCTCGATCGTTTGCAGATAGCTCGAGGTTCGACGCGGATCGGACCTGCGGCCCTCGCGATACCGCCCCGCGATACGCTCTCGTGTGTCGCCTCCGCCGCCGCGCGCCCTCACGGCCGGCGCTCCCGCCGGCACGTTCGAAGACCGCGGCGCGGACGTGCGCCTCGCGGAGGCGCGCAGGCGCCGCATTCATTCTCCCTCCGGGCCACCCGCCCACCGCCCGGCGGCGGGTCCCCCAAGCCCCCGAGCGGGAGCCCCTTTCCCGGGGTACGCATCGGACACTGACGTATCACATAACTTTACGTTGTCCGGCCAATCGCATGCGCATATCCTCCGGTGTTCGCCGTCGAGCAATGCTGCGGACAGAATTCATCGGGAACCGAGGAGAAGCGCGTATGGGACAGTACCTGCTCATCGAATCGCGTGACCCCTTCGACTCGGGCGACGTGCAGAACTTCTACGATCTGGCGTCCGGCCTGGCGAAGGCGGGTCATACGGTCACGCTGTTCCTAGTGCAAAACGGCGTGCTGCCGGCCCGCCAGAGCGCCAAGTCGGGCGCGCTCGCCGGTCTTGCCGAGACCGGCGTCGAGGTGTTGGCCGACGAGTTCTCGCTCCAGGAACGGGGAATCTCGTCCAACCGTCTAGCCTCCGGGGTGGAGACGGCGCCGCTCGAGGTGGTCGTCGACCAGATCGCCGCGGGGCGCAAGGCGATCTGGCATTGAGGGAGGCTGCCATGGCCGAAGACAAGACCTTGACCTTCGCCATCATGGACGCGCCGTTCGAGAATGCGCGCACGACGACCGCGCTGCGGCTCATCGACATCGCCGCCCGGCGCGGCTACAACGTCAACGTCTTCGCCTACGAGGGCGCGGTGTTCGTGCCGTTCGCACTGCAGAAGCCGCACCCGAACCCGGTGCACGGCCACGACGTGGAGCAGGAGGACCACCCGCTGCCCAAGGAGTGGGTCGAGGCCGTGATCGCCGAGGCCGAGAGGAACGGCGGCAAGGTGGACTGGGTCAACTGCGGGCTGTGCGTGGACGAGCGCGGCGCGGGCGAGGCGGTCGCAGGCGTGCGCCGCGGGTCGCCGGCCGACTTCTGGAAGATGGCCGAGGAATCCGACAACACCCTGGTGATTCCGACGAAGTAGGGAGGACGCGATGAAGGCTCTCAACATCATCGAGACCGCCTACCGGGGGACGCTGGAGGAGCAGGACGACCCGGTCGTGTGGATCACCCACGCGATGAAGGGTGCGGGCGCGGAGTTGAACGTGCTCTTGCGCGGTAACGCGGTGAACTATGCGGTCAAGGCGCAAGGGACCCCTCCCCTGTGCTTCGGCGCGCGCGAGCAGAAGCACGGGCCGCATCTCGCCGACGACGTGAGCGGCCTGATCGGCAAGGGTGTGGACGTGTACATCGTCAAGGAGGATCTCGCCGAGCGCGGCCTCGAGGACGAGGAGTTGATCGACGGCCTGAAGGCGATACGGCGCGGCGAGATCCCGAACCTGCTCGAGCGGTTCGACCAGGTCTGGCACTGGTAACGGCCGGCCCCGCGCACGCGCGCACCGCGCGGGGTCCTCGGTACGGACTTCGCTAGGAATTCACGTCCGCTTTCCATAGTATCTCCCCTGCAAGAATCGGAACGGTCACCGATGGGAGGGGAGGTACGGCCATGGCGCTCGACTGCAAGACGCCTGAGGATGTCCTGAAGGTCATCAAGGACGAGCGGGTTCGGATGATCGATGTGCGGTTCACCGACATTCCCGGTGTGTGGCAGCACTTCTCGGTGCCCCCCAGCGCGGTCGATGCCGACAGCTTCAGCGACGGCATCGGTTTCGACGGCTCGTCCATCCGCGGCTTCCAGGAGATCCACGAAAGCGACATGCTGGTGCTCCCGGACCCGGCCTCCGCGTTCCTGGATCCGTTCACCGAGGAGACGACGCTCGTTCTCATCTGCAACGTCACCGACCCGCTGACCGGGCATCTCTACAGCCGCGACGCGCGCCACATCGCCATCAAGGCCGAGGCCTATCTCAAGAGCACCGGGATCGGCGACACCGCGCACTTCGGGCCCGAGGCGGAGTTCTTCGTGTTCGACGACGTGCGTTACGGCCAAGGCGTCAATCACGGCTTCTACCAGGTGGATTCGGTCGAGGGCGACTGGAACACCGGCCGGGAGGAGGAGCCGAACCTCGGCCACAAGCCGCGGCCGAAGGAGGGTTACTTCCCGGTTCCGCCGGTCGATGCCCTGCACGACCTGCGCACCGAGATGGTGCTCATCCTGGAGGACATCGGCATCCCCGTGGAGGCGCACCACCACGAGGTCGCAACCGGCGGCCAGGGCGAAATCGACATGCGTTACAACGCGCTCACGCGCATGGCCGATTCGCTCATGATCTACAAGTACGTGGTGAAGAACGTCGCGCGCCGGCGCGGCATGACCGCGACCTTCATGCCCAAGCCGCTGTTCGGCGACAACGGCTCGGGCATGCACACGCATCAGAGCATCTGGAAGGACGGGACGCCGGTCTTCGCCGGCGACGGCTATGCCGGGTCGAGCGAGCTGATGCGCTACTACATCGGCGGCCTGCTCAAGCACACGCCCGCGCTCATCGGCCTGTGCGCGCCGACCACCAACTCCTATCACCGGCTTGTGCCGGGCTTCGAGGCGCCGGTCAACATCGCCTACTCCCAGCGCAACCGGTCGGCGGCGTGCCGGATCCCCATGTACTCGCCGAGCCCGGCCGCCAAACGCATCGAGTTCCGCTGCCCCGACCCGTCATGCAACGCCTACCTGGCGTTCGCGGCGATGCTGATGGCCGGCCTCGACGGCATCGAGAACCGGATCTCCCCGGGCGACCCGATGGACAAGAACCTCTACGACCTGCCGCCGGAGGAGCTGGCCCAGATCGAATCGACTCCGGGCTCGCTCGACGAGGCGTTGGACGCGCTCGAGGCGGACCACGCCTTCCTGCTCAAGGGCGACGTCTTCACCAAGGACGTGATCGAGGTCTATCTCGACTACAAGCGCACGCGAGAGGTCGACGAGATGCGCCTGCGGCCGCACCCTTACGAGTTCTTCCTGTACTACGACATCTAGCCTTCGGCCCGGGGCCGGGGCCGGTGGCGACCCGCCGCGCCGCGTTCGTTGCGCCGGTGATCCCGGCGGGACTGGGCCTCGATGAAGACCCGCGTGATCTCGGGATGCGCGGACTTGAGGCGGCGCTCGAGCGCCGAGATGGCCTCCTCGACCTGGTCGGAGGACAGGCCGCGCCGGAAGTCGACGCTCAGGTTCAGGAGCACGTCGCGCGGCCCCATGTGCATGGTCAGGATCTCGTTGATCCCGCCGACCCCCGTCTCCTGGGCGACGATCCGCCGGACGCCGGCGATCAGCGCGGCATCGGCCGCCTCCCCGATCAGCAGGCCCTTGGTCTCGTAGGCAAGGAACGCCGCCACCGCGGCGAGCACGAGCCCGATCAGGATCGAGGCGACGCCGTCCAGCGCCGGCGTGCCGGTCGCCTCCGCCAGCGCGATGCCCGCGAGCGCGATGAGCAGGCCGAGCACCGCCGCGCTGTCCTCCATCAGGACCGTGAACAGCGTCGGGTCCTTGCTTATCCGGATCGCGGTGAAATAGTCGTGCGGTCCCTTCCGGGCGCGGAACGCCCGGTACGCGACGGCCCACGAGCCCAACTCGAACACCAGCGCCAGCCCAATGACCCCGTAGTTGACATAGGCGTTCGTCAGCGGCTCGGGATGGCGCAGCTTGACCACGCCCTCGTAGATCGACACCCCGGCCCCCGTGGCGAAGATCAGAATCGCCACCACGAAGGCCCAGAAGTAGATCTCGCGCCCGTAGCCGAAGGGGTGCATCGGGTCGGCCGGCCGCGCCGCGCGCTTCATGCCGTAGAGCAGGAGGAGCTGGTTGCCGGTATCCACGGCGGAATGGACCGCCTCGCTGAACATCGCCGAGCTGCCGGTGAAGGCGGCGGCCACAAACTTGGTGGCGGCGATCAGCGCGTTGCCCGCGAACGCGGCCAGGACGGCCTTCTTCGAGCTGCGATCGGCCATGGTCTCGGTTTGCCGTTCCTGGTCCTCGCCGGGCGCACCGATTTTCGTTCCATCGCGCGGCGGCGCGGCTAATCTGCTTCCCTCATAGTCCGGGATCCCTGGCCCGGCAAAGACTTTGGCGACGGATAGGACGCCCGTGAGACGCATCCTCGTGTGGAGCCTGAGCGCGCTGGCCGGAGTGACGCTGCTGCTCGCGCTTGCGGCCGGCGCGGGATATGTCTGGCTGCGCGGTTCGTTGCCCCGCCTCGAGGGCACGCTGCAGATCGCGGGCCTGCAGGCGCCGGTGGAGGTCCTGCGCGATCCCGACGGCATCGTCACGATCCGCGCGCGAAGTGAACGCGACGCCGTCATGGCGCTCGGCTTCGTGCACGCGCAGGACCGGCTCTGGCAGATGGACTTCATGCGGCGCGGCGGCGCCGGCCGCCTGGCCGAGGTGTTGGGCGCGCGGGCGCTGCGCCTCGACCGCTTCATGCGCACCCTCGGCCTCTACCGGGTCGCCGAGGCCAACGTGGCGCACCTGTCGCACCCGGTGCGCGACGTGTTCGAAGCCTATGCTGCCGGAATCAACGCCTTCATTGCGGATCCGGGCGGGCCGCTGCCGCTCGAATTCCAGTTGCTCGGCTACCGGCCCGCGCCCTGGCGGCCGGCCGACAGCCTGGTGTGGGGCCGGGTGATGGCCCTGCAGCTTTCCGGCAACTGGGCCGACGAGATCCTGCGCGCGCGGATCGCGCGCCGCCTGACGCCCGAACAGGCCGGCTTCCTGTGGCCGGACTATCCGAAGGACGGCCCGGTCGCGCTGAAGGACCTGGCGCGATGGCTGCGAGGCCTGCCGCTCGAGCGCTTCGCCGGGCTGCTGCCGTGGGAGTTGGCGCCCAAGGACGCCTCGAACTCGTGGGTCGTGGCCGGCGCGCGAACCGCCAGCGGCGCGCCGATCCTGGCCAACGACCCCCACCTGGCCTTGACCGCCCCGGGCGCGTGGTACCTGGCGCGCATCGAGACGCCCGCGCTCACGCTGAGCGGCGCGACCGCGCCCGGCTTGCCGCTCATGGTGGTCGGCCACAACGGCCAAATCGCCTGGGGCTTCACGACCACCCACAGCGACACGCAGGACCTGTTCGTGGAGCGCCTGGCCGAGGACGACCCGACGCAATACCTCACGCCCGACGGGCCGCGGCCCTTCGAGACCCGCGAGGAGGTCATCGCGGTGCGCGGCGAGGCACCGCAACGGTGGAGCGTGCGCGCGACCCGCCACGGTCCGGTCATCTCCGACGCCGTCGCCGAGGACGCGGACGAACTCAGCGAGGCGGGAACCGTGCTCGCGCTCGCCTGGCCGGCGCTGCGCCCGGACGACCGCAGCGGCGAGGCCCTCTACGGCATCAATCACGCGCGCACTTGGGACGAGTTTCGCGCCGCGCTCAGGGACTTCCACAGCCCGCACCAGAACATCGTTTACGCCGACCGCGCCGGCACGATCGGCTTCGCCGCGCCCGCCCGGGTGCCGATCCGCAAGCGCGGCGACGGACGCACGCCGGTCCCGGGCTGGAGCGGCGAATACGACTGGACGGGCGAGATCCCGTTCGCGGACCTGCCCATGGCGGTCAATCCGCCGGACGGGCGGATCGTAGCCGCCAACAACAAGATCGTTCCCGACGGCTACCGCTATCTGCTGACCGCCAACTGGCGCGACCCCTACCGCGCCCGGCGCATCCAGGAGCTGCTCGACTCGGACCGCGACCCCGGGCGGACGCCGGAGGGCTCGCTCGCCATCCAGCAGGACATCGCCTCGCTCGCCGCGCGCGACCTGTTGCCCCTGCTGTTGCGTGCCGAGCCAACCACCGAGCGCGGCCGTGAAGCGACCGCCATCCTGGCCGAGTGGGATGGACGCATGGACCGCGACAGCCCCGCGCCGCTGCTCTTCCACGCCTGGATCCGCGCGTTCAACCGGATGGTCCTGGCCGACGAGCTGGGCCCGGATTTCGCCCAGTTCCAGCGCCCGAAGGCCGAGCTGCTGACCCGCATCCTGAGCGACGGGCAGATTTGGTGCGACGACGTGGGTACCGAGGCGAGGGAGGGCTGCGCCGAGCGGCTCGTCGACGCGCTCGAGGTCGCGCTCAGCGATCTGGCGATCCGTTACCCGCGCCCGGTCGGCCGGTTGCGCTGGGGCGAGGCGCATGTCGCCCGCTTCGCCCACCCCCTCCTCGCCCGCATGCCCGTCCTCGGGCCGATCTTCGGCACCGCGGTGGAAACCGACGGCGGCAGCTACACCGTCAATCGGGGCGCAGTGAGCTTCAGCGATCGCTCGGCCTATCCGTTCGAGAACGTCCACGGCCCCGGCTACCGCGCGGTCTACGACCTGGCCGACCTCGACGACTCGCGCTTCATGATCGCCTTCGGCCAGTCGGGCAACCCGCTCTCGCCGTTCTACGGCAGCCTGATCGGGCGCTGGCGCGACGGCGATTACGTAAAACTGGTCGGCGACGCGACAGTGCCGGTAAAACGATTGCTGCTCACTCCGGAGCAAGCCGAAGTGTCTCGATGAGGGAGGGAGGCGCGCGCGCCATGACCGTGACCGCCGAGGATATCCGGGCCGCCGCCAGGCAGATCGACGGCGAAGTGATCCGCACGCCGCTCGTCCCGGCGCCGCGCCTGGGACAGACGCTCGGCTGCGAGCTCTACCTGAAGCTGGAGAGCCTCCAGTACACCGGCTCGTTCAAGGACCGCGGGGCGCTGGTCAAGCTCAAGAGCCTGACCGCCGAGCAGGCCGGGTACGGCGTGATCGCGATGTCGGCCGGCAACCACGCCCAAGGGGTCGCCTACCACGCCCAGCGCCTGGGCATCCCCGCGACCATCGTGATGCCCGAGTTCGCGCCCTTTACCAAGGTCGAGCGCACGCGCGAGTTCGGCGCCCGCGTCGTGCTCGTCGGCGACACGCTCGACGCCTCGGCGGTCGCCGCGCGCGAGATCGCCGAGCGCGAGAACCTGACCTTCGTGCACCCCTACGACGACCCGCTGATCGTCGCCGGCCAGGGCACCATCGGGTTCGAGATGTTGGACGACAACCCCGAGCTGGACACGATCGTGGTGCCGGTCGGCGGCGGCGGCATTATCTCCGGCATCGCCACCGCGGCCAAGTCGGTCAAGCCGGATCTGCGGATGTTCGGCGTCGAGACCGAGCTGTTTCCCTCGATGTACCAGGCCATCCACGACCTGAGCCCGGCGTGCGGCGGGCAGACGCTGGCCGACGGCATCGCGGTCAAGAACCCGGGCGAGCTGACGCGGGCGATCATCGCGTGCCTGGTCGAGGATATCGTCCTGGTCGACGAGCCGTTGATCGAGAGCGCGGTGAACGCGCTGGTCGAGCAGCACAAGATCGTCGCCGAGGGCGCGGGCGCGGCCGGCGTGGCCGCGCTCATGAAGGAGCGGGAGCGATTCGCCGGGTGCAAGGTCGGCGTGGTCGTGTGCGGCGGCAACATCGACGTGCGCCTGCTGTCCTGGGTGCTGACGCGCGGCCTGGTGCGCGACGGACGCATGGTCCGGCTGCGCATCGGGATCATCGACCGGCCCGGCGTGCTGGCCAAGGTGGCCAAGCTGATCGGGGACACCGGCGGCAACATCATCGAGGTCTACCACCAGCGCCTGTTCCACGACGTGCCGGCCAAGAAGGCCGAGGTCGACGCCGTCATCGAGACGCGCAACGCCGCCCACGTCGAGGAGATCGTCGGCAGCCTGCGCGACGACGGCTTCCCGACGCGCGTGCTCTCCGCCCGCTCCGACGAGGGGCTGGTGCGCGACGCCCCCGTCACGCGGGCATGATGCCGCGGGCCCCGCGAGGGGCTTGCGGGCCGCCGCCGGCCCGGTCACTGTAAGGGCGGAAGAAAACCGGCCGCCGTCCCGCCGGGCGGCCGAGACGGAACGTTCCATGACCGCGCCCGTGTTCCGCAACGTGCTGGACAGCATCGGCGACACGCCGCTCGTCGAGGCGAGGCGCCTGGACGCGGGGCCCTGCCGGCTGTTCCTCAAGCTCGAGAACCAGAACCCGGGCGGCTCGATCAAGGACCGCATCGGCAAGTCCATGATCGAGGCGGCCCGGCGCGAGGGCACGCTGAAGCCGGGCGGCACCATCATCGAGGCGACCGCCGGAAACACCGGGCTGGGTCTGGCGCTGGTCGCCGCCCAGCTCGGCTTCCGCCTGATCATCGTGGTGCCGGACAAGATGGCCCAGGAAAAGATCTTCCACCTCAAGGCGCTGGGCGCCGAGGTGCTGCTCACGCGATCCGACGTGGGCAAGGGCCACCCCGAGTACTACCAGGACATGGCCGAGCGGATCGCCGCCGAAACGGGCGCCTTCTACGTCAACCAGTTCGCCAACCCGGCCAATCCATACGCCCACGAGACGACGACGGCGCCGGAAATTTGGGAGCAGATGGAGCACGACATCGACGCGGTCGTGTGCGGCGTGGGCTCCGGCGGCACCATCACCGGACTGTCGCGCTATTTCGCCAACGTGGCCCCGGACGTCGAGATGATCCTGGCCGACCCGGAAGGCTCGGTCCTGGCCGATTACGTGCGCACCGGCGAACTCAGCACCGAGGTCGGCTCCTGGCTGGTCGAGGGCATCGGCGAGGACTTCCTGCCGCCCGTCGTGGATCTCACGCGGGTCAAGACCGCCTACACGATCTCCGACAAGGAGGCCTTCGCGACCGCGCGCGAGCTGCTGCTCAAGGAGGGCATCCTGGCCGGCTCGTCCTCCGGCACCCTGATCGCCGCGGCGCTGCGCTACTGCCGCGCGCAGCGCGCGCCCAAGCGGGTCGTCACCTTCGTGTGCGACAGCGGCAACAAGTACCTGTCCAAGATGTACAACGAGTACTGGATGATCGACCAGGGCTTCATCGAGCGCGAGCGCCACGGCGACCTGCGCGACCTGATCTCGCGCCGCCACGCCGAGCACGCCACCATCACGGTCGCCCCCGACGATACCCTGCTCACCGCCTACGGGCGCATGAAGCTCTACGACATCTCCCAGATCCCGGTCATGGGCGACGAGGCGCACGTGGTCGGCATCGTCGACGAAAGCGACATCCTGATCGAGGTCATCCGCGACGAGACGCGCTTCAAGGAGCCGGTCAGGGACGCCATGATCACGCGCCTGGAGACCATCCAGGCCGACCGGCCGATGGAGGACCTGCTGCCGATCTTCGAGAAGGGCCACGTCGCCATCGTTCTCGACGGCGACAAGTTCCTGGGGCTGATCACCCGCATCGACCTGCTCAACCACCTGCGCCGGCGGATGAAATGAGCGCGGCGGCGCGCGCGCAGCCGCCTCCGCCCACCGGACCGTCTCACCACGAAGGCGCGAAGACGTTTGAACCACCGAGGCACAGAGGCACGGAGATCAAGTCAAGTCACCACGAAGGCTCGAAGGGCACGAAGGACACACGAAGAACGCCCGCTTCGCGACCCTTCGTGGCCTTGGTGTCTTCGTGGTATTTGAAGCGAATTCCTCTGTGCCTCTGTGTCTCTGTGGTTCGACCTTCCGCGTTGGGCCATAGCCCGCAGCCCGTAGGCCGGAACGGCGAAGCGTGTTCCGCCGGATGAATCGGTCGGGCACGATCCGGGCGGGCGAGCGGTCCGGCGCACGACACCATCCGGCGCAAGGCGATAACGCGACTACGGCTTGCGATCCGCTGCGATAGCCCTCTCCCCGAGGGAGAGGGCGGCGCGAAGCGCGGGTGAGGGCAGTTCGGTTGGTCGCTGGAGGCCGGTAGACGATACGGTCACGGGATGGCTGGAAAATCCATCGCACGTTCGCTGCGCCGCAACGCCACCGATGCGGAGCACTTGTTATGGCAGCGGCTTCGCAATCGGCAGATCGCCGACCTCAAGTTTCGCCGCCAGGAGCCGATCGGCCCCTTTGTCGTCGACTTCTTCTGCCTGGAGCGGAACTTGATCGTCGAAGTCGACGGCGGCCAGCATGCAACGGCTCAAGACCGTGACGCCGCGCGGACGGCGTGGCTGGAAGCGCGCGGCTATCGCGTGATCCGATTCTGGAACAATGAGGTGATCGGGAACATCGAGGGTGTTCTCGAGACTATCGCGCGGGCGGTGCGGGAAACCAAATCCCCCTCACCCTGACCCTCTCCCGTCGGGAGAGGGAACGCAGCGGCGCGGCACGGCGA
>JBHHZJ010000018.1:0-42385 GCA_046758005.1 Kiloniellaceae bacterium | reverse complement strand
CGGCCCGGCGCCGTCCTTTCCGGGCAGCGTGGCGGGCCGCGCCACCTCCGCCTTCCCGACGCGCAGGTCGCGAACCGTGATCGTCCGGGGGCGCTCGGCGTCCGCCGTGTTCACGTGTCGCAAGGCGAGTGAGAGCGTGCCGAGGCGCTGCGCCAGGGTCAGTTTCTGCGCCTGAATCGAGGTCACTTCCAGGGTCACGGCCCGGGCGACGCCGGCGCGCTCCCGGCCTTCGCCGGCGTCCTGGTCGACGCCCAGGACCTTCATGTTCTGGAGCAGAATGTCCGTGATCGGGTTCGCGCCCCGCCGATCGCCGGGCTGATCGCGGGTGAGCAGCACGTCCACGCGGTCGCCGGGCAGCACGAAACCGGCCACGCCGTTCACGTCGTTGACGCGAATCGTGGTCGCGCGCATGCCGGGCGCGATCAGCGTGGACAGGCTGGCGCGGCCGCCGAGGCCGGTGATCTTGGCGGCCAGGATCGGCTCGTTCGCCTCGATCGCACGCAGCGCGACCCGGGGCCCCGCGCTTGCCTCCCCGAGGACCTGCTCGGGCGCGCCGAACGCGCCGTCGGGGACCGCCGTCGCGGGCCATTCGGCCAGGCGGAGGTGTTCACGGCGGATCTCGTCGCCGTAGCGCAGCGGCGCCGCCGCCACGACGATTCTGGTGGTCGCCACGCCCGGCGCCTGCGCCGCCGGGTCGGGTTTCAGGCGACTGTGCAACCACGTCCGCGCGAGCGCGACCGAAACACCGGCGAGGATCACGGCCAGCCCCAACATCACGAACGCGCGCGGTTTCATGTGCCGTATCCCGATTGGAGCGGAGGCAAGCCAGGGCCTTCGACGGCACGCCCGACCGCCGCGCGGCGCCCCGTCAAGCGCCTCGGCCGGTCAGAACGAGCAGTTCGCGTCGGTGCCCTCGATGCATTTTGCCGCCGCGTCCATCTCGTTGGAGATCGACGTGCTGAGCGTGTTGGCCGCGAGAATGATGCCGCCGCCGATGAACGCCAGAAGCAGGGCGTACTCGACCGATGAAATGCCCCGCTCGTGTCGCCACAAGCCGGCCAAAAAGCTGCCCGCCCGTTCCATGTCCTCGCCTCCCTGTGTCCAGCCGTGGGTTGCGCCCGTGGGTCCTTCGAGAGACCTCACCAGGCGTCCCATCCTATGTTGCGGCCGAGCGACGGCCGGATTCCGACCCGCCGCCCTTAGGCCGCGCGTCGGAATCAAACATGCTAACGAGGCAAGCGTGATCGGAGCGTTATTGGCGAATGATGCCTCATTCGGTCGATAAGCGTGATACGGTGCGCGAAAATAACGGTTCGATCCCTCGAGCGAATACCGGCGCGCAGGTTTGTGTGATACATGAGAATAACATTTTAAACTGCGATAATCGTTATTATTCGAACGCAGGTTCGTGGCCCGGGAGCGGAGCGAACGCTCGCGTTAACCATATGTTGACGGCTTTCGCGCGAGCCTGGCCCAGCGCTGCGCGAAGGCCTTGCGCCGCGGTTGCGCCGCTGGTTGGATGGCCCGGCGCCGGACCCGAGCGACGCTCGCCGGCGGATCTCCCCGGCGCCAAAGTTCAACCAAGCTTCGAGAGTGCACCCTGTTGAGCGATCTCGCGCCAGTCCTGATCACCGGTGGCGCCGGTTATATCGGCAGCCACGGCGTCCTGGCGTTCCGCGCGGCCGGCCACCCGGTCGTCGTGCTGGACGACCTCTCCGCCGGCCGGCGTGGGGCCGTGCCCGAGGACGCGACCTTCGTCCAGGGCGACGCCGGCGACCACGCCGTGGTCGGCGAGGTGATCCGGGCCCACCGCATCGGTGCCGTCGTGCACTTCGCGGGGAGTGTCGTGGTTCCCGAATCGGTTGCCGACCCGCTCAAGTACTACCGCAACAACACCTGCGCCAGCCGCAACCTGATCCGGACCTGCGTCGAGCACGGCGTCCGCCACTTCATCTTCTCCTCGACCGCGGCGGTCTATGGAATACCGGCGAGGATCCCGGTCCGCGAGGACGCGCCGACCGCGCCAATCAATCCCTACGGCGCCTCGAAGCTGGTGACCGAATGGATCCTTCGCGACGCCGCGGCCGCGCACGATTTCCGTTACGTCGCGTTGCGTTACTTCAACGTCGCCGGGGCCGACCCCCTGGGGCGCAGCGGCCAAAGCTCGCAGACCGCCACCCACTTGATCGAGGTGGCCACGCGCACGGCGCTCGGCCTGTGCGACCACCTGGAGATCTTCGGCGACGATTACGACACGCCGGACGGCACGTGCATCCGCGATTACATCCATGTCTGCGACCTGGTTGAGGCGCACGTGCTGGCGCTGCGGCACCTGGAAGCCGGCGGGACGACGGCGGTGCTCAACCTCGGCAACGAACGCGGCTTCTCGGTGCGCGAGGTGGTCGAGGCGGTGCACCGCGTCACCGGCCGCACGTTCCCGGTGCGCATCGGGCCACGCCGGCCCGGCGACCCGGCCTGCCTGATCGCAGAGGCCTCGACCGCGCGCCAGGTCCTCGCCTGGCGGCCGCGGCGCGCCGACCTCGAAGTGCAGATCGCGGATGCCTGGCGCTGGCAGCAGAAGCGCGCGGCCGCGGCGGTGGCGCGGACCGGGTGACGGGCGCGCGGCCGGGCGCGTTCAGCCGCCGGCCCGCGCCACTGCGGCTGGCCGGTCGGTCGGGATTTCTGTCGCGCCGGCGCCTGTCCGCCCACCCGGGGCCCGCCCGGCGCAGCGGGCGAAGGCGCGGAGGATCTCACCGGCACAGCCGGTCCACGTGAAGCGCGCGACCTGTTGAGGGCCCCTGGCGCGCAGGGTCTCGGCGAGCGCCTCGTCCTCGATGATCCTTTGCAGGCCCCGGGTCCAGGCGTCGAGGTCCCGGGGATCTAGGAGGAGGCCGGCCTCGCCGGCGGCCTCGGGTATCGCGGTCGCGTTGGACGCGAGCACCGCCGCGCCGCATGCCAGGGCCTCGATCACGGGTATGCCGAAGCCCTCGTACAGGGACGGGAAGCAGAACGCGGCCGCTCCGGCATAGAGGGCCGGGAGGTCGGCCGACGGCAGGTAACCCGACAGCCGGAGCTGCCCGGCCCGGCGCAGGCGCGCGGCCGAGCCGCCGGTCACGCCGGCCTCGCCCCACCCCGCCCCGCCGCCGACCACCAGAGGATACCGGTCGCGGACGGCCCCGGGCAGTCTCGCGTAGGCCTCGATCAGCGTCGTCAGGTTCTTGCGCGGCTCCAGGTTGCCGACCGCCAGGAAGTACCGTCGCTCGTCGAGCCCGTGGCGTTGCAGGACGGGACGGCGTGCCTCGCCGGCCACAGGACGAAAGTTCGAGCCGACCCCGGGCGGCGCGACGACCAGCTTGTCCGGCGACACGCCGTACACATCGACGATCTCGCGCTTGCTGAACCTCGAAATGGTCACGACCGCCGCCGCGCGCGCAAGCGCGGCATCGAGATTTCTCAGCCATGCCACACGATCCGGCGGGTGCGCCTCGGGCATCCTGACATGGGACAGGTCGTAGACCACCGGCACGACGGGATCGCAGGGCGCCGGGGCGAGGTAGTTGGGGGCGTAGACCACATCGGGCGCGTTCGAGTGGAGGGACCACACGAAGCGCCGCCCTCGAAGCATGCGCCAAACCTTCCGAACCACCGGAAGGCGCCGTGCCGCGCTCACCGCGCTCGCCTTGGCGGACTCCTCCGCCGGCAGCGCCCGGGCCCAGCCGTACCCGAGAAACAGGCGAAACTCCGTCTCCGGCAGCAGCCTCATCAGTTCCGCGACGGAATTCGCGGCATAGTTGCCGATCCCGCTTCTTGGGCCCAGCAGGCAAGAGGCGTCCACGACGATCTTTCGCGGAGGCCATTCTGAGGGGGGCTCGGGAAACCTGATCGGAGAATCGGCGTTCACGTGATCGCTCGTCGCTCGATCGCCTTCCAACGCCGCGGGCCGATGCGGCCTATGCGCCCACCGGCGCCCACACGGGACGAGGGTTGCTCGGTCCGGAGTGTCGGGAAGAGTATCTAAGAGAATCTTATACTTATTCTTAACGAGTTCGTATTCCAAATGACCCAACCGCAAAACGTAGATCTTCCATGCAGCTAAGCCTTTTAAAGCGAAATGTTGCCGCAAATTTTGCCGGGCGCGGCTTTGTGGCGGCCATATCCGTCGTCGTAATTCCGATATACATCCGGTTCCTGGGCATCGAGGCCTACGGCATCATCGGCTTTTTCACGACCCTGACCGCGCTTAGCGCCCTCTTCGACGTCGGGCTCTCGACGACGGCGAACCGCGAACTGGCCCGTTTGACGGCCCGCGGCGACCGGGGTCAGGACGCGCGCGACCTGGTTCGCACTTTGGAGGTCGCCTATTGGCTCTGCGCGGCCCTGCTCGGCGTTCTCGCGGCCCTGTCGGCCGATGCCATCGCGACCAACTGGCTGCAGGTCGAGCGCCTCGGCGCGGACGAGGCCGGGCGCGCCGTTCGGGTCATGGCGCTGGTCCTCGTGATCCAGTTTCCGATGCATCTGTACGCGGGCTGCCTGCTGGGCCTGCAACGCCACGTTCTGCTCAACGCCGTGCAAACGGCGGCGACGGCCGCGCAGATCGTCGGCGCGGTGCTCGTCCTTTGGTTGGTGTCGCCCAGCCTGACCGCCTTCTTCGTCTGGCAAGGCGTGGCCCGCGCCGTCCAGGTCGGGCTCCTGGCGCTGCTGGTCTTGAGGTCCCTGCCGCAGGCGCCGAGGCCCGGCCGTTTCCGCATGGGGCAGCTGCGCAGGATCTGGCGCTTCGCGGCCGGAATGAGCGCAATCTCCGTGCTCGGCCTGTTGCTCACGCAGGTCGACAGCCTCCTGCTCAGCCGTCTCCTGCCGCTCAGCCAGTTCGGCTACTACGCCCTGGCGCGGTCGCTCGCGCAAGGACTGTTCATCTTCGTGACACCCGTGTTCACGGCGGTGTTCCCGCACTTCGCGCAACTTGCGGCGCTCGGCGACGAGGTCCGGCTGCGCGAAACCTACCACCGGGCGTCGCAGGTCCTGTCGGTCGCCGTGATGCCGGCGGCGGTCGTCCTCGCCCTGTTCGCGCCGCACGTGCTGTGGGCCTGGACCGGCGATGGCGAGACGGTCCGCAACGCGGCGCTGCTGGTCGGCCTGCTTGCCCCGGCCACGGCGCTGAACGGCATCCAGCATGCGCCCTATGCGCTACAGCTGGCGAGCGGGTGGACCAAGTTCGCGCTGTGGGCGAACGTGCTGGCGCTGGCGTTCCTCGTGCCGAGCATCGTATACCTGACGGAAACCTTTGGGCCCGCGGGAGCGGCCGTGGCCTGGCTCGCGATGAACGCCGGGTCGCTGCTCATCGCGCCGCCGCTCATGCATCGTCACCTCTTGAAGGGCGCGTTGCCGCGTTGGTATGCGCACGACTGCGGCCGTCCGCTCTTGGCGGCGCTCGCCGTCGCCGCCGGAGCGCGCTGGTTGTTCCCGCCGATCGAGGACCGCCTGCTCACGCTGTTCGTGCTGGCCCTCGTGTATTGCGCCGCGGCCGTCGCCGCGGCGGCGCTTCTGCCTTGGATGCGTTCGCTGGCGACGGCGACTTTGGCCTTCGCGGTGCGCAGGCACGTGCCGTGACGAGAGGTCCGAGGAACGCCCATGACAGTGTTGCCACAAGCCCGGCTCGACACGAACCCGGGCCGCGGACCGGATTCGTCGCAGGCCGCGCCGCGGCCGACGCGAAGCGCGATCCGCACCGGGCGCCCGCGCCCGACCGCCGCGCGCGCGGCCAGCCTCGGGACGAGTTGACATGACGAAATCCGCGGCGAAAATCCTGCTGCCACTCCTCGAATTCGTCATCGCGCGATCGCGCGGTTATCTGGCGATCGAGCTGTTCACGCGGCTTTGCAAGAAACTGAACGTAAAGGGCATCGCGGTCGACGGCGACTACGGGCGCATTTACGGCGATCCCAGGGACGAGATCATCCTCAGACATTATATCGAGCACGGTTACTGGGCCCGCGAAATCGTCGGTTTCATAAATGAAAGTTTCTCCGGTCCCGGAGGCGTATTTCTGGACATCGGCGCCAATATCGGCCTCGTCACACTGCCCGTCTCGGCGAACAAAAACGTCATATGCAAGGCGATCGAGCCGGATCCCGCAAACTTCGAGCTTCTATCGCAGAACGTCAGGGCAAACTCGAGCGACGCCAACATTCATCTCTATAATCTGGCGCTGTTCGACCGCGACGGACACCTGGACTTCGAGCTGTCGCCGGACAACCTCGGCGATCACAGGGTCCGTGCGAACGGCGCTCGGGCCCCGTCGGGCGAGTTCGGGGAGCACCAACGCGAGGTGATTCGCGTCAAGGCGGTGACACTGGACGCGCTCACAGACCTGCGCGACCTGCGCGGAAAGCTGGTGGCCAAGATGGATACGCAGGGCGCCGAGGCGCACGTGTTCAAGGGCGGCGCAAAGGTCCTGTCGCACGCGGATGTCATCATCTTCGAGTTCTGGCCCTACGGTCTCGCGCGACTGGGGGCGGATTTGGATTTCTTGTACGAGTTTCTTGGCAAGAATTTTCGCTTCGGCTCCATCGTGGAAGCCGGAAACACCATCGCTCGCGATGATTTTAGAGACATCGACGCGATAATCGACCGTCTGCGCGGGCACGCGGCCGGTGGCGACAAGGACTGGCACTGCGACGCCATCGTGTGCAAAGACCTTCCGGGCCGAAGCAGCGCCGACTGAGGGCGCGTCCGCCGCGTCTGCGGCGAAGGCAGACACGCCCCCCGGGCCCGCTCGCGCGCCGGTGCGGGAGGCCCTCAGAGCCGAACCCGCGCGCGAAGTCTGTCTCTGAGAAACTTGAGCGAGGGCGGGTGGCCGCTGCGCTTCTGGATCAGGTGATAGCGGGGAGGTTGGTAGAGTTCCCTGGCGCTCTTCGTTGAAACGCCGTTCAACTCGCTCTCCTTGACGAAAAACGCGTTTACGCCGGACAGAGTGCAGGCGACCAACCTGTAGCCGCGCGGTTCGAAAAGATCGACGAAGGACTGTAGCGACGCACCCTGATAATCGTCGCCCTCCCAGACGTGGTTTTCGTCATAGACGAGCGCGACCTCGACAGGCGGCGGAAATTTCGCGTTGTACTCCACGCAGACGACGCGGGGCTCCACGACGCTTACGGCTTTTAGGACCTCCAGGTCGTTGCCGTCGATGTCCAGTGACAGGAAGTCGATCTCCGCAGGAAAGGTTTCGAGCCCGATCTTCCGAAGACCGCCCTCAACGGCCGAATTCACGTTGTGGCGATTGATGAAAACGCGCTCGAACGCGATCAGGTCGGTCCCATCGCAATCAAGCGCCTGCTCGATGAAGTCCATGTTCTTGGCGTCGGCGTCCATCCATAGGCCGCGCCAGCCCTTCAAAAGAAGGTAATGCGTGTTGTTTTCCAGACCGTCGCCACACCCGATTTCCACAAACACTTTAGATTTTTCGCCAATGTCATTAAATATTTTTTCTATTATCCCGTCCTCGTCCAATTGCGAAAAGACTTTGAAACCACTTAACACGACCGCTTCGGGATCTTGTTCACGAATTCCAGCTTTTATCTCGTCGATCCGGCGATCCAGATGAATCTGCAACTCGGTCTCGTTTATGTCCATGAACCGGCGGTAAGCGCCATGAACTCGGCGCCAGAAACGGTTCGCCGGGCGCAAGGCCGTTCTTGCCGCCGCCCCGATCGCGGCGAGGACCCGCCTCGCATCGCGTCTGTGCTCGAAACTCTTCGCTGGCATAGGCCCCTCGCGATCCGGACTCTGGCGCCTACGGGGCTCCGCGGGGTACGGCAGATGCATCGGTCAATACACGTGCGCGTCGGGGAACAACGGCGTCTGGTTCGGCTCCGGCGGGATCTGCACCGGCCCTGCGAGGTCCGCCGGCAGTAGGTACAGGGGCCCTGCGCCCTCGGCCAAGCGTAGGCTGTGCCGGCCCGGCTCCAGGGCGACCGCGCCGCTCAGCCTCCGCCCGTCGACGAAAAGTTCCGCCGGGCTCGGCGTCCCGTCGCCGGCGCGCAGCCGGTAGACGCCGCCCCAGCGGGTCTCGAAGACCGTCTCGCCCGGCCCCGGCAACGCGACGCCGGAGAGCAGGAGGTTCGGCGCGACCGCCACGTAGGAGCGCTCAAGGTACGGCCGGAGCACGTCCTCGATTGTCTTGGTCCGGTAGCTGAGAATCCACACCTTGGGCCCCTCGGCCAGCACCCGTTCGATGGTCGAGTAATCCCCGCGCTTGGCCCCGGCGAGGATCTCCAGCAGCTCTGAGCGCTGCAGCCAGAGATCGGTGGCGTGCGGCCGCGTCACGACCATGTGAATGCCGTCGAAGTAGGGCTCGCCCGGCGCGAGCAGGCGCTCGGCCCGGCGCACGGTCTCGTTCTGGGCCGCGTTGTCGTGTTCCAGGTAGGCGATGTTGCGCACGACCGACAGGCTCATGATCGCCAGGACCGCGGCCACGAGCAGCGCCCGGGTCCGCTCCGGCCCGCGCCGGACCGGCTCAAGGACGAGCGGGCTCCACAGCGCCAGAAACGGGATCGCGAGGACGAAGTTGTAGGGCCAGGGCGCGGGGTGAAGGCCGTACACGAGGCCCGAGACGACGGCCGTGAAGACGAGCGCGACGCGCTCGCCCGGGAAGCGTCCGCGCAGCGTCGCCGCGGCCAGCAGCCAGCCGAACAGGCTGAATACGTACTGCGGCACGTTGCGCGAAAAGGTCTGCCACACGAAGTAGCGGAGGTTCTCGTAGACCTCGTGCCCGCGCACCGCGTTCTCGCTGGGCGGGCCGAAGAATACCCGGTTCAGGACATCGGCGGGCTCCGCGCCGGCGAGCGCGAAATGACCGACATAGGCCGCGAGCATCGCCGCCCAGCCGAGCACGAGCAGCGCCCCCCAGGCCAGCGCGCGCCTCGGCGAGCGGTCCAGCAGGCCCTCGGCCACCAGCGCCAGGCCGAGCGCCAGGTTGAGATAGACCGCCTTCTGCGTCGTGAGGAAGGCCGCCCCGCTGAGCAGGCCGGCGAGCAGGCACGCCGAGGGCCGCACCGCGCCCCGCGTGACCGCCCACAGCGCGCCCAGGCCGAAGAGCAGCGCCAGAGGCTCCGGCCGCACCATGAACGCCCGCTCCATGAGCGTGGAGAAGCCGAGCGCCACGCAAAGGGCCAGTCCGGCTTCCAGGCGGCTGCGCCCGAGATTGCGCGCGATCGCATACAGGAGCGCGAGCGAGGCCAGCGCCACCGCCAGCGTCTCGATCCGGGCGAAGCGCATGACCTCGACCGAATCCCCGCCCAGCCAAAAGGCGATGCGGTAGAGGTAGGCGTAGAACAGCGTCTTGTGCGGCCAGACGTCCTGATAGGGGTTCTGGTCGATGAGCAGGGCGTGGCGCGCCATCGCGTACTCGTCCATGAGGTACTGCGCGTTGACCCCAAGGACGAAAAGCAGCGCGACCTTGACCGCGATGAAGCCCGCCAACGCCAGGGCGACGGCGCGCCAGACCGCAGCCGCCTGCGTCGTGGCCGCGGCGGTACCGATCCCGGACGCCCGGGTCAGTCGCGCCGGCATGCCTTGTTCCACCGAACCGAGCCGCGCATTGGCATCGCTACCGAAGGGCCTCCGGGCATGCTGCGGCCTCGTTGCGGATCTCTGCGGTGAGGCCTCTATCGCCGACGCACAGGTCGAGGCGCTCCGTGGGCAAGGCTCCGGACGACGGTCGCGGCCCTAGGTTCCCGCCAGCACCGCCGGACGCCGGGCCCGGCCGCCTCGCGGCAGGGTCAACCCTGGGCCGCGCCCGGCCGCGCGCTCGAGGTCCGCGACCATCATCATGGCGGCGAGGTCCTCCAGCGTGGTTCGGGGCCGCCATCCCAGCTTTTCGCGCGCCTTTTGCGGATTGCCGAGCAGGATGTCGACCTCGGCCGGGCGGTAGAACGCGGGATTGACGCGAACGATGGCGCGCCCGGTCTTGCGGTCGACGCCGACGGAGTGCATGCCCTCGCCCTCCCACGCGATGTCGAACCCGGCCACGGCCCCGGCCTTTTCGACGAACTCGCGGATCGTGACGGTCCGGCCCGTGGCGAGGACGTAGTCGTCGGGCTTGTCCTGCTGGAGCATCAGCCACATGCCTTCGACGTAGTCGCCGGCGAAGCCCCAATCGCGGGCGGCGTCCAGGTTCCCCAGCTCCAACACGTCCTGCATCCCGTGGCGGATGCGCGCCAGTGAGGCGGTGACCTTGCGGGTCAAGAACTCCTCGCCGCGCAGGGGCGACTCGTGGTTGAACAGGATGCCCGAGGAGGCGTGCATGGCGTAGCTCTCGCGGTAGTTCACGACCATCCAGTGGGCATAGAGCTTGGCCGCGCCGTAGGGGCTCCTTGGGTAGAACGGCGTGCGCTCGGCCTGCGGCATCTCCTGCACCAGCCCGAACATCTCGGACGTGGAGGCCTGGTACAGGCGAATCTTCGGATCGACGGTCCGGATCGCCTCGAGCAGCCGGGTCACCCCCATGCCGTCGACGTCGCCCGTATACAGCGGCTGCTCGAACGACACCGCAACGAAGCTCTGGGCGGCGAGGTTGTAGATCTCGTCGGGCGCGGACTTCTCGATCACGTGCAGGATGTTGGAGAACTCCAACAGGTCGATCGGAATCATCTCGATGTCGTCGAGCACGCCGAGCTCCTCGAGCCGCCAGAGCGAGCCGGAGGCGCTGCGTCGGCGCGCCCCGACGACGTCGTAGCCCCTGTCCAGCAGGAGTTGGCTCAGATACGCCCCGTCTTGTCCGGAGATGCCGGTGATCAGCGCGCGCCGCGGCATGGCGATACGACAACCTCGTGTGGCCGGTTTCGAAGGGTGGGCCGGAACGGCCCGAGCGCCCCGATTTTCGCCGTAAAAACTGAGCGGTTGGTTAACGCCCGGTGAGTCGCCGGCGCGGCGCGCCGGCGCCGCGGCAGGCCGGCGCCGTCCGCGAGGCAGACAGGGCGCCTTGGGGCCGCCCGACCTGCCGCGGCCGGCACGGGTGCGCCCGCCCGGCGGCGAGGTCCGCCAGCCAATCCCGCCGGGCCTGCTCGACGAAGTCCGTGAACTCGGCCCGGAACCGGTCCGGGGCGAAGCGCTCGGCGTTGGCCCGGCAATCCCTGGCCGCGAAGCAGTCCCCCCGCGCCTCGAAGGCGCGGATCGCCGCGGCGATGGCCTCCGGCGTCTGCCGGTCGAAGAACAGGCCCGTGGGCGGCGCCTGGTCCAGGCCTCGGATGGTCTCCCGCACGCCGCCCTTGCCATAGGCGATGACCGGCGTGCCGCAGGCCTGGGCCTCCAGCGGGGCGATGCCAAAGTCCTCCTCGGCGGCGAAGACGAAGGCCCGGGCCCGCTGCATGTGGTCCCGCAAGAGCTCGGCCGGCTGGCGGCCGAGGAAGTCCACGTTGGGCGTCGCCCCATGCTGAAGCCGCCGCCGCTCCGGCCCCTCGCCGATGACGATCAGGCGCCTGTCCGGAAGGCGGGCGAAGGCTTCGACCACGGCGCCGACCTTCTTGTACGGGACCAGACGCGAGGCCGTCAGATAGAAATCTTCCTTGCTCTCGCACGGTGCGAAGTAGGAGACGTCGACCGGCGGATGGATCACCGCCGCGTCCCTGCCATACGCCTTCCCGATCCGACGCGCGATGTAGTGCGAAATCCCGATGTAGCGGTCCACGCCATGGGCCGTGCGGCTGTCCCACAGGCGCATCCGGTGCAGCATCCAGCGGGCGGCGAGGCCGCGTGCCCCCCGGCTCAGTCCCGCCTCCTGCAGGTATTGGTGCTGCAGGTCCCAGGCATAGCGCATGGGCGTGTAGACGTAGCTGATGTGGAGCTGGTCCGGCCCGGTGAGCACCCCCTTGGCGACCGAATGGCTGCTGGAGATGACGACATCGTACGCGGACAGGTCGAACTGCTCCACCGCGAACGCCATCGCCGGCAGGTAAAGGCGGTAGTTCCGCCGCGCGAACGGCAATCTTTGGACGAAGGAGGTGTGCGGCCGCTTGCCCTGCAAGAAGCCCCGCTCGGCCTCGTCCAGGAAATCGATCGGCGCGAACAGGTCGGCCGCCGGGTAGCACAAGAGCATCTGTTCGAGGACGCGCTCCGCCCCGGCATAGGTCACCAACCAGTCGTGGACGATCGCGATCTTCAAGGCGTTCCGCCGCGGCGCAGGCTGCGATGCATCGGTTTCCGGCGCGGCGTCCGCACGACAGGTCCGCGCCCACACCGCCATGATGCCGGATTTCCGTCACCGGTCGGTTAACGGCGGCTTAACGGGGCCGGCATACGGGCTGTTAAGCAATCGCTGCCATAGTTCCCGCATGCCCGCCGCCGGCCGGGCAAATGCATGAGAAATCAAGGAAAAGGCGGCGGGGCCGATTGGAGCCATCGGATGGAAGCCAGGGTCGCCAGAGCTGACGGCGTCTCGGCGGGCGCCGGGGTGAAGCCGCTTTCGCCGAAGGTGGTGGGCGACCTGCTCCGGCTTCTCGACATCGGGCTGATCCTGGCCCTCGGCCTCGGAATCTACTACCTCTACGTCCATCCGCACGAGCCCGAGGCGCAGGGCCGATACCTCGTGTCGCTGCTGAGCGCAGGGCTGCTCGCCAGCGTGCTGTTCAACGACCTGGGCGTCTACGCCGGCGATTACGTGTTCACCAAGAGCCTGCGCACCGAGCGCATGTTGTCGGCCTGGGCGGTGACGTTCGCGGTGCTTCTGGCGATCGCCTTCGCACTCAAGATCTCCGACCTGTATTCCCGCGTCTGGGCGCTCGGCTGGTTGGCCTCCAGCGCGGCGATGCTCGCCCTTAGCCGGGCCGCGCTGAGCCGGTGGATTCTCCTCCAGGGGCGTCGGGGGCGGTTCGCCAACCGGACCGTGATCGTCGGCGTCGGCGAGCAGGCGCGCAAGCTGGCCGCGCACCTCGCCGCCCACGACGCCGTGCGGACCCGCATCATCGGGTTCGTCGACCCCGACCGCGGCCGGCCTGCGGACGCCGAGGTCCTAGGCGGCATCGACGAGCTCGTGCGCATGATCCGCAGCGAGGCGGTGGATCAGGTCTTCGTCGCCCTGCCGTGGAACGAGGCGGAGCGCCTGCGCGACGTGGTCCGCCGGCTGGCCGTGTATCCCGTCGTCATCCGCCTGGCGCCGGACCTGGCGGGCTTCGACCACGTCGGCAAGTCGTTCACCCAGGTGGCCGGCCTGCCGGTTCTGCATCTCTTCGAACGCCCGATCTCGGAATGGGCGCACGTGATGAAGACCGTCGAGGACCGCGTGCTGGCGGCGCTTTTCCTGGTCCTGCTCTGCCCGCTGTTCCTGGTGATCGCGGCCGCCATCAAGCTGGATTCCCCCGGACCGGTGTTGTTCAAGCAAAACCGCTACGGCTTCAACAACAACCCGATCAAGGTGTGGAAGTTCCGGACCATGTACCACCATCTGCGGGACCCCGAGGCCCGGCGGCTCACGACCAGGGACGACGCCCGGGTGACCCGCGTCGGGCGGCTCTTGCGCGCGAAGAGCCTGGACGAGCTGCCGCAACTCCTCAATGTCCTGAAGGGCGACATGTCGCTCGTGGGCCCGCGCCCGCACGCCGTCGCCGCAAAGGCCGGCGGCAAGCTCTATTACGACGTGGTCGACCGCTACGCGGCCCGGCACCGGGTCAAGCCGGGGATCACCGGCTGGGCCCAGGTCAAGGGCTGGCGGGGCGAGACCGACACCGTGGACAAGCTGCAGAAGCGGGTCGAGTGCGACCTCCATTACATCGACAACTGGTCGATCTGGCTCGACCTCCTGATCATCGCCAAGACCGTCACGGTCCTGTTCAAGGACGAGAGGGCCTATTGAGCGCCCGGGGCGAAGCGGCCGCCGGCTCCGCCGGCGCGCCGCCCCGACCTTCGCCAAGGGGGCAGGGAATTTTCATGACTGTCTGGTATAACGCTCCCCAGGCGCCGGTCCGCCACGGCCATCCACGGCGAGCGCCGCCCGCGCCGGTCTCGGGCAGGTAGGAGCCACCATGTCGATGCGCACCCGTTCCGATCTCATCCACCCGGTGATTCTGTCCGGCGGGTCGGGGACCCGCCTGTGGCCGCTGTCCCGGGCGCTCTATCCCAAGCAGCTCCTGCCGCTGGCCTCGGACCGGACCATGCTGCAGGAGACGGTCCGCCGCGTGCTGGGGGTCGAGCCGTTCGCCGCGCCGCTCGTGGTGTGCAACGACGAGCACCGCTTCATCGTCGCCGAGCAGATGCGGGAGATCGGCGCCCAAGCGCGCGCGATCGTGCTCGAGCCGGAGGGACGCAACACCGCGCCGGCGGCGGCTGTGGCCGCGCTCGTGCTGGCGCGCGAGGACGAGGAGGCGCTGCTGCTCATCCTGCCCTCCGATCACACGATCGCGGACGCGGCCGGCTTTCGTGCGGCCACGCAAGAGGCGGTCGCCGCGGCGCGCGCCGGCGCGATAGTCACCTTCGGCATGAAGCCGCTCAAGCCGGAGACCGGCTACGGCTACATCCGCCGCGGCGCGCCGTTGCAGGACGCGCCCGGGTCGTTCCGGGTCGAGCGCTTCGTCGAGAAGCCGCACGCGATGGCGGCCAAGGCCATGCTGAGCGAAGGCGGCTGGCTGTGGAACAGCGGCATGTTCATGTTCAGCGCCAAGGCCTACCTCGAGGAGCTGGAACGCTATCACCCGGGCGTCGCGGACATGTGCCGCGAGGCGATCGAGCGCGGCCGGGAGGACCTGGACTTCTTCCGCCTCGACGCCGAAGCCTTCGCCGCCGTCCCGTCGGACTCCATCGACTACGCGGTCATGGAGCGCACCAAGGCCGCGGCCGTGGTCCCGGCGAGCATCGGCTGGAACGACATCGGGTCGTGGGCGGCCCTTTGGGACGTGGCCCAGAAGGACGCGGAGGGCAACGTCACCAGCGGCGAAGTCATCACCGAAGGGACCCGGGACTCGTACCTCCGGACAAGCGGGCCGACGGTCGCCGTCGTCGGCGTGCGGGACCTGCTGGTCGTGGCCACCGAGGACGCCCTCCTGGTCGCGGCCAAGGACAAGGCCCAGGACGTGAAAAAGGTGGTCGAGCAGCTGAAGGCGAGCGGCAGCCAGCAGCACGTCTCCCACGTGCGCGTGTTCCGGCCGTGGGGCTCGTACCAGGGCGTCGACGCCGGCGACCGGTTCCAGGTCAAGCAGCTCGTGGTCAAGCCGGGCGCCAAGCTGTCGCTGCAGAAGCACAACCACCGGGCCGAGCATTGGGTCGTCGTCAACGGCACGGCGCGGGTGACGCGCGGCGAGGAGACCTTCGACCTGCAGGTGGACGAGTCGACGTACATCCCGCTCGGCGTCGCCCACCGGCTGGAGAACCCCGGGTCCGAACCGCTCAGGGTGATCGAGGTGCAGTCGGGCGATTACCTCGGCGAGGACGACATCGTCCGCTTCGATGACGTCTACGGGCGGGCAAAGTCGTGAGCCCTAGAGAGCGCCGCCGGTTGGATGCGGCTTGATGCGGCTTCGGCCGCCGCATTAACGTTCTGGAAACGGGCCCCCTGGAGACTCGGGGTGCGAACCCCTAGCCGGGGATGACACCGATGCTGGACCCAATGCGCGCGCCAGGCGCGCCGGCGGCGCACGCTTGCGAACTGACCGTCCTGATGCCGTGCCTCAACGAGGCGGCAACGATCGGCATTTGTGTCAAGAAAGCCCAGGATTACATCGAGGGACGGGACGTCTCCGGCGAGGTCCTGGTCGCCGACAACGGCAGCACGGACGGCTCCCAGGAGATCGCCGAGTCGCTCGGCGCGCGGGTCGTCTCGGTCGTGATGAAAGGCTACGGCAGCGCCCTGCTCGGCGGGATCGCGGCGGCCCGGGGCAAGTACATCATCATGGGCGATGCCGACGACAGCTACGATTTCAGCGCCCTCGATCCCTTTGTCGAGAAACTGCGCGAAGGCTACGACCTGGTCATGGGCAACCGCTTCGAAGGCGGAATCGAGCCCGGCGCCATGCCCTTTCTGCACCGGCATTTCGGCAACCCGGTGCTCACCGGCGTCGGCAAGCTGTTCTTCCGCTGCCCGGTCGGGGACTTCCATTGCGGGCTGCGCGGGTTCAGGCGCGACGCCATCCAGAACCTCGGCCTCGCCGCCACGGGCATGGAATTCGCCAGCGAGATGGTCGTCAAGGCGACGTTGCACAAGCTCAAGATCACCGAGGTGCCGAGCACCCTCTCGACGGACGGGCGGTCCGGGCGGTCGCATCTGCGCAGTTGGCGCGACGGCTGGCGGCACCTGCGTTTCCTCCTCCTGTTAAGCCCCCGTTGGCTGTTCCTCTATCCGGGCGCGCTGCTCATGCTCGTCGGGTTCGCCTCGATGCTCTGGCTCTTGCCCGGCCCGCAACAAGTGCACGGCATCACCTTCGACGTCCATACCCTGGCATACAGCGGGGCGGCCCTCATCTGCGGGTTCCAGGCCGTGGCCTTCGCCGTGTTCACCAAGATTTACGCGATCAACGCGAAGCTCCTGCCCGAGGACCCGCGCATCGCCAGGCTCGGCCAGGTGTTCCGTCTCGAGGTCGGCATCATCGCCGGCCTCGTTCTGTTGCTCGCCGGTTTGGGCGCCTCGGTCTACGCCGTCGGAGTCTGGGGCAGGGCCTCCTTCGAGGACCTGGATCCGTCGGTTTCCATGCGTATCGTCGTGCCGGGGGTGACCGCGCTGGTGCTTGGCCTCGAGGTCATCTTCTCCAGCTTCTTCTTCAGCATCCTCGGATTGTCGCGGCGGTGAGTCTGTTGTCCCGCCTGCACCAAAACCTGGTGTTCGAGCGCCGGGTCCGGGTCTTGAGCGAGCGCGTCGCCGAGCTGTTGCCGCGCGGTGCGACGGTCCTGGACGTGGGCTGCGGCGACGGCGCCATCGACGATCGCATCGGGCAGCGCCGGCCCGATGTGGCCATCACCGGGATCGACTCGCTCGTGCGCCCGCGGGCCCGGGTCCCGGTCACGCGATTCGACGGGCGAACGCTCCCCTTCCGCGGCGCCGCCTTCGACGTCGTCATGCTTGTGGATGTGTTGCACCATACGGACGACCCGGAGGTTCTCCTGCGCGAGGCGCGGCGGGTCGCGCGGCGGGCGATCGTGCTGAAGGACCACAGACGCGACGGCTTCCTCGCCGGGTCCACGCTGCGCCTGATGGACTGGGTCGGCAACGCGCCGCACGGCGTGGCGCTGCCGTACAACTACTGGCCGGAGCGCCGGTGGCGGCAGGCCTTCGCGCGCATCGGCCTGAGGCCGGTGGTCTGGCTGACCGATCTGGGCCTTTACCCGGCGCCAGCGCGCTGGGTCTTCGACCGGTCGCTGCATTTTATCGCCCGCCTCGAGCCGGCCTAGGCGATGATGCGGCGCGCGCGCGGCACACGACGAAGGGGCTGGCTGCTGGCCGCGGCGAAGCTCGCCGTCTCGGCGAGCCTGCTCGTCCTGCTCGCCCGGCGCTCGCACGCGGCGGAGGTGTGGGCGAGCGTGCAAAGCATTCCGCCGGCGGCCTTCGTCGCCGCTTGGACGCTGCTGCTGGCCCAGAGCCTGATCCTCGGCCTGCGCTGGTGGCTGGTCATGGACGCGCTCGGCGCCCCGCTCGGGTACGCCAGGACGGTGCGGTTGACGTTCGTCGGCGCCTTTTTCAACCAGGTGCTGCCCACCTCGTTCGGCGGCGACGCGGTGCGGATATGGCAGGCCTACCGCAGCGGCGTCCGCCCCGACGCGGCGATCAACGGGGTCGCGCTCGAGCGCGTCAGCGGCCTGGTCGGCCTGGCGCTCATGGTGGCCGTCGGCTTGTGGTGGTTCGGCCCCCGTATCGACAGCCCCGGCCTGCGCCTCGGGCTGCTTGCGGCGGTTCCCCTCGTCATGCTCGGCATCGGGCTCGCGGCGTGCCTGGACCGCATGCCCGAGACTTGGCGCAAGTGGCGCGCCGCGCGCGGGCTGGTGCGCCTGGCCGCCGACACCCGGCGGATCTTCATCGCGCCCACCGTCCTTGCCCCGCTGCTCCTGCTCTCGCTGGTCAGCCACGGCCTTGCGGCCCTCGCGGTCTACGCGTTCGCCGACGGCCTGGGCCTCGCCGTGACGGCCTGGGAGTGCCTCGCCCTCGTGCCTCCGGTGATCCTGATCACGCTGTTTCCGGTCTCGTTCGCGGGCTGGGGCGTGCGCGAAGGGGCCATGGTCACGATGCTCGCCTTCGCCGGCATCGGCGCGGAGGCGGCTTTGGCCGTGTCGCTCGCCTTTGGCGGCGCCTTGCTTGCCGCCGCGCTCCCGGGCTGCATCCTGTGGCTTGCCGGGCGCGCCACCACGGCCGCGCAATCCGCAGCCTGACCGCCACCGGGCCGACCTCCCTGCGCGGCGTCAAGTCGTGGATTCGCGGACCGGGCGCAGGGCCTCCCCCATGCGGCGGGCGCGCTCGGACTGGGCCGTCAGGCGCAGTTTCCCGAACATCCGGCCGGCCTCCCCATAGAGCGCGCTCGAGCCGCGGATATCGCCCCCCGTGCGCAGGATCCTCGCGTGGACCATGAGCGAGCGGGCCCGCTCGAAGTCCAGCCCCAGGCCCTGTTGCTCGGCCAACGCGCTCCTGACCGCCCGTTCCGCCACGGCGAGGTCCCGCACCTCGGGGTGGCCGAGCACGCGGGCCAGCGTGCGCAGCGCGACGGAGCGCGGCCACGGCTGATTGGCGTCCTGCGCCAGGCGCAACGCCTCGCGCCCGTGATCGAGGGCGGCATCGTGATGGCCGGCCTCGAACCCGGCTTCGGCCAGCCAGGCCATGAACAATGGAAGGTAGAAGCGTGTCCCGAGCCGACCGGCCGCCTCGACGGCCCGGCTCAGCTCCGCCACCGCCTCGTCATGGCGTCCGGCCACGCACAGCGCCAGCCCGCGATGGCCGTGCAGGGCGTAGAGCCGCAATACGTCGCCCCTCCCCGTCGCCACGGCGGCGGCCCGGTCGAAGTTGGCGAGCGCGGCCCCCGCGTCGCGGTGCCAGGCCTGCGCCATGCCGAGAATCTGCAGACATCCGGCCACCCGCCGGTCGTCCTGAAGGTCTTCGGCAACCTGCAGCGCGTGCGCCGCCTCGCTGCGCGCCATATCGCATCCGGCCTGCGTGGCGTGCAGGACGGCGAGCGCCGCCGCCGCGTCCGCCTCGTCCGCGCGCAGCCCGTACGTTCGAGCCCGCTGGCGCATGCACGTCAGGCGCTCGAGCACCCGATCGTGGGCGCCGGTCAGGACATGGAGGCGGAAGAGCAGGCGCTCGGCCGGGAGCCAGAGGCGATCGCCCCCGTGCCGTTCGGAGTCCCGCAGCGCGCGCCGCGCGTGGTCGTACGCGGCCTGCTCGTCCCCGCGCACGAAGTGGATTCGGGCCAGGGCGTAAAGCGATTCCGCGCGCTCGCGGCCGCCGTCGAGCCGGTCGAGGCGTCGCTCCAGAGGGCGCAGGACCTCGAGCGCGGCGTCGAGGTCCTGGTCCAGTTCGGCGACCGTCGCCAAGCCGAGCGCGGCACGGGCCTTCCAGGTCTCCGTGGGCGCCTCCGTCTCCAGCCGCCGCGCGGTCTTGAGGGCCCGGAGAAACCATCCGCGCGCGGTGCGACGCTGACCCCGGTCGAGTTCGACTTCGCCGCTGCGGACCTCGAACACGAAGGCGTCGGCGGTGCGCCCGGCGTGCCGGTAATGGTGGGCGAGACGCCGGCACTGCGGCTCCAGCTCGCCCGCGTGAGTTAGCGCGATCGCCCGCGCCGCGGCGGCGTGCATGGCCTTGCGCCGAGGCGCGAGCAGCTCCGCGTACAGCGCCAGGCGAACCCGCCGGCGGACGAAGGCAACGCGCTCGCCCTCCAGGCGCAACACGTGCGCCGCCACAAGCTCTTCCAGGGCCCGGACGACGGCCTCCTCGCGCAGCCCCGCCGCCCGCCGCACGGCGCGGAATTCGCAGCGCGATCCCATGACGCTGGCGACCGTGACCAGCCGGCGCGCCGGCTCGCTCAACCGCGAGAGGATGCGCGACACGTCGCGCCGCGCGGCGTCGGGAAGCGATTCGGTCTTGCCGCTCCCGTCGCCGGCGCGCGACAGCACCTTCTCGACGACGATGCGGGGATTGCCCTCACTGATCGCCCAAATTTCCCGGTTTCGCGCCTGTGAGACAGGTTGCGCGTCGATCGCCGCTTGCAGACGACCAACCAGATCGCTTGTTTGTTCCCGGGAAAGCGGCGCCAGCGCGATGCGCCGCACCGAGTGACTACGCTCGAGATCCCGCAAGGCGCGCGACAGGTGTTCGCCGCCCCGCGGGTCGTCCGGGCGAAACGTGGCCACGAACAGTACGGGGGCCTGCCGGAGGCGGCGAAGCGCGTAGAGAAGCAGCCCGAGACTCTCGCCGTCGGCCCACTGCAAGTCCTCGAAAATCAAGGCGACCGCGGCTCGGTTCGCGCGGGCCCGCACGAGGCGCACGGCCGAGTCGTAGGCGCGGCGCCAAGCCCCGCCGAGATCGCCCTGGGTGTCGCCCGCCTCCACGGAACTTGCCCGGAACGGCGCCTGCTCGTCGCGCAACCCGGCGCTGATGCCAACGCGCGCCTCGCTCCGATGCGGCGCGAGGCCGTCCAGAAGATCGGACCAGAGGGCGAGCGGCAACGTCCGCTCGGCCCGGCGGGCGCGCGTCCAAAAGACCGCCGCGCCTTGTGTCGCCAGGTCGCGGGCGAAAACGTCGAGCAGATGGGATTTGCCCACGCCCGCTTCGCCGGCCACGGTGACAAGGCGGGACCCGCCGTCCGCGGCCCGTGCAAATTCCCGGACCAAGGCAGCCAACTCGTCCCGGCGCCCGACCGTGATGCCATTCGAGATGGACGGCCCGTCGCGACCGCCGCCGTCCAGGCCCGCCGGCCACGACTCGCTGCGCGAGGCGGCCGTACCGGGGCTGTGGCTCGGTCCCTGTGCGAGAATGCGCCGGTACAGCTCGGTGGTTTCCTGTTCCGGGGCGACCCTAAGTTCGCGTTGCAGGACCTCGCGGCACGTGAGGTATTGCGCCAGGGCCGAACCGCGCATGCCGCTGGCCGCATAAAGCGCCATGAGGCGCCGGTGAATGTCTTCGCGGTAAGGATCGATCCTGAGTGCGCGATCGGCCGTCCCGATCGCGGCCCCGGCTTGGCCGGCGCGCTCCTGATGCTCCAGGAGGCCGCTCAGACATTTCATGGCCAGGTCCTGGAAGCGGGTCCGCGCGACGACGCGCCAGTCCTCGAAAGCCGGCGCCTCCACCCGCAGGTGGGCGAGGAACTCGCCCCGGTACAAGGCGGCGGCGCGCCCCAGGGCCTTGGCCGAGCCCTCGGCCGAGAGGCGCTCGAACTCGACCGCATCGACCCACACGGCGCCGGCGTCGAGCGCGACGGAGCGGCCCGGCAGATGAAGGATCGAAACGCCCTGCCCCGCGACCGCACGGGACAGGGCGTGGAGAACCTGGCGCAGATTCTGCCGGGCGCGGCGATCGTCGCGCTCGCTCCACAGCAGCGCGGCCAGCTTCTCCCGCGAGACCGGCTCGCCCGGCGCGCAGGCCAAATAGGCCAGCAACGCCTCGCCCTTGCGAAGCGGGATGCGCACGGGCGTCCCGTCCCCGTCTTCCAGCCGGAAACCGCCAAACAGGCGAAGCGTGTAATGCGTCGTCATCGTCCCGGCCGCGAAAGCGCCCCGTCAAGCCGCCGGATTGGCGCGGGCCGCATGGGCGAGCGCGCGCTCCTCGGACCGGCTCTGCTACTCCGCGCGGGCCCGCAGCGTGGCCGCCTTGCTCGGGGCGTCGGCGCGTATCCGCGCCCCGTGCGTATCGGTGGCCGCCGCCTCGGCGCGCGGGAAATAGAGTTCGACCGCGGTTCCCCCCCGTCCCTCGCCGCCGTCGATTTCGACGTATCCGCCCGACTGCCGGGCGAACCCGTAGACGAGGCTCAGACCGAGGCCGAGGCGACCGTCCGCGGGCCCGGCGCCGATCGGCCGAGCGATCGCGCGCTCGGCCGGATCCTCCGGCATGCCGGGCCCGGTGTCCTGGACCGAGAGCCGGACGTAGTCGTGAACGGCAAGGCCGCCGCCCAAGGGACCGAAATCCGGGCTGAGCCGCGCATTCGCGGTCTCCAAGGTGATGCGGCCACCGTCGGGCATGGCTTCGCAGGCGTTCCTGACCAACTCGCGCACGGCGACCTCGAACCCGGCCTTGTCGATCCGCACGGGCCACAATCCGGCGCCGGCGATGACCTCGATCTCGATGGCGGCGGGCACGTCGGCCCGGATCTGGTCGACGATCCGACCGACCAACCGATCGAGGCGCAGCGTCTCCGGCGACGGCTCTTGCCTTGTTGCGACCGCCTGCAGCCGGCCGGCCAAGGCGTGAACATACGCCTCGACCGAACACCGCCCGGCCGCGCGGGGCAGCACGGCGATTTTCGAATCGACGTGCCGGCATCCGACCCGCTGTGCCTGCGCTCGATTTTCACCGAGGGCCCGACCGAGCTGCTCGCACAGCGCCGCGAAGGACTGGACCATCCGCATCATGTGAGTCGCCCTGGCTCGCCGTGCGTCCCGTCGTTTCAACGCCGTGATGTCGAAATAGAGGCAGTAGGTCTCGCCGGAGGCGGCGGCGCCTTGCGCAAGCACGAGCCAGCGCGAGCCGCGCAGCTTGAGCTCCCAAGGCGGGTCGATCCCAACCTCGCCCCCCGAACCGAGCCGATCGTCGCCCCAGGCCGCGCCCGAGACGGGCGCCCTGGAGACGACAACATCCTGGTCCAACCGACGTTGCACCTCGTGGTACGGGGTGCCCGGGACGAGCAGGTCGGCAACCTCGGGCAACTGCGCGGCCATGCGACGACTGGCGGAGACCAGGCGCGCATCGCGATCGAAAACGAGAACCCCGGCGGGAAGGCGCTCGAGGATCGTGGACAGCCCGTGCGCCACCGCCGATTCGGAAAAGCCGCCGGCGCCCGCGGCGACGCGCCGCCGGCGCTCGGCGAGCCACCGGCTCGAAAGTCCCAGGACCAGTTGCTGGATCTCCGCCGGGTAGAACGGCTTGCGCACCAGGAACACCCGATCGGCCGGGGCGACGCGCTCGCTCACCTCGGCCGGGGAAAGGCCGCACCGGGTGTAAACCAGGATGATGTGGACGTCGGGGTCGAGCGCGCGGATCTGCTCCGCCGGTTCCAGGCCGGCCGGCCGCGCCGACACGTCGGCTTCGATAAAGGCGAGCGCGAATGGCCGGCCCTCTTCGACGGCCCGCCCGACCGCCTCTACGGCGTCGTGCGCCCGGTCGAAAGCGGCCAAATCGACCCGCGGGAGGCCCCTGTGGGAAAGGGCCGATCCCAAGATCTCATCCTCAAGGCTGGCGGACAAACGGTCCCGCGCGGCCCCGGTGTTCGACCGTGGACAAAGGATATACCGGTAGTCCTCCAGGACCCTCGGGTCGTCATCGACCACCAGCACCGGCACGGCGTGTGGTGCGGCCATTTGCCCCCCGCTTGCGGACCGCGTCGCACAGGCTTTTTCTATTTGCCGACATACCATCTTGTGCAATCAGACATTGTATTTCAAGATAATTCTAAACTCGCGGTGCATACAGTCGCAGGAAACTTCATCCACTGCCTCGATTCTGCCGATCGTGAAGGAATTCTTTTACGAACAGTTTATATATTTCCATGATAAAATAGATTGTTTATTTATAGATTTTCAGAATTATTTGGTTCATGTAAGAAAAACTCACGATTTTCCCGTTTATTCTTGAATGTCATCGATGGTGATCCAGGCGCCGCGAGGAATCGTCGTCGGCCCCCGCGCTACTGGGGCGCGGCCCCGCGGGCGGCCGTGGCAGCCAAGACACGTTTAATCATTTGTCTTTAGTGTGGTCGGGACGGTTCCCCCTCGAGCAAGCCCGATCGTCTCCATGACCGCCGCAAGCGTGAATGACCTGGTCAATGAGCTGGACCACGCCTGTCCCGACGACGTGGCGTTCCTGGCCGCGTTCAGCCAGTTCTTCGCGGTCTCGCGGGACCTCGGAGCCACCCTCGACACCGCGCTGGCGGGCATTGCCCAAGGCCTGGAAGCGGAGGCCGCGGCCCTGTTCCTGCTCGATCAGCCGACCGGCGAGCTGGTGTGCCATGGCTCGGTCGGGCCGCTCGACCTGCGCGGCGTGCGCCTGACCGCCGACCAGGGCATCCTTGGCCGCTGCCTGCGCCGCAACGAGATCGACGCGCTGAACGAGCCCTGCCGCGACACCGAGCTTCTGGGCGCCATGAGCAATGGGAGCGGGTTCCTCACGCGCTCGGCGCTGTGTGCGCCCATGGCCGCCGACGGCCGGCCGTTCGGCGCCATCCAGGTCGCGAACAAGCGCCGGGGCGGCCCCTTCGGGCGACGGGACCAATACCTCCTGCAGGCCATGGCGAACGCCGCCGCGCTCGCGGTCTCCAACGCGCGCATGGCCGAGGAGCTGGTGCGCCAGCAGGTGACGGCGCGGGAGCTGGACCTGGCCGCCGAAATCCAGCGCAACCTGCTGCCCAGGGCCGAACCGGGCGCGTCCCCCGTGTTCGGGCTCAACCGGCCGATCCGGCAGGTCTCGGGGGACTTTTTCGACTTCTTCGCGTTGCCGGACCAACGCATCCCCTTCGCCCTCGGCGATGTCGCCGGCAAGGGGATCAACGCCGCGCTGCTCATGGCCAAGGCGGCGAGCCTGTTCCGCTGCCTCGGCAAGCGCAGCGACGATCCGGCCGCGATCATGTCGGTCATCAACCGCGAGATCCACGAGACCACGAGCCGCGGCATGTTCGTGACCATGATCGCGGGCACTTACGATCCCTCGACCGGTTTGCTGCGGTTCGCCAACGCCGGGCACGAGCCCCCGCTCCTGCGCACGCCGGACCACAGCTACCAAGCCTTTCCGGCCGAGGCGCCGCCGCTCGGCATCGTTCCCGACATGGAGTTCCGGACCCGCGAGGTCGATCTGGCCGGCGGCGAGTTCTACATCTTCAGCGACGGCCTCATCGAGTTCCGCTATCGCAACGGCGAGCAGCTCGGCGTCGAAGGGCTCATTCAAATGGTCGAGGGCCTCTCGGCGCTGCCGCTCGCCGCGCGGCTGAAGGCCCTGCTCGACGAGTTGGACCGCGAGGGCTGGCGAATGCGGGACGACCTTACCGTGCTGGCCATCGACGACGCATGGGTGCGGCGCCGTGGCTAGCATGGCAACCCAGCGGGCGACCCGCGATCAATCCCTCGAGGTCCTGATAGAGCTGCGCTTCCCGGGCCGGGCCGACCGTCTCAAGCTGGTCCGCGGCAGCGTGCGGGCAGCCGCGCGCATGTGCGGCTTCGGCGACCGGACCGCCCAGGACATCGTCCTCGCGGTCGACGAGGCCTGCCAGAACGTCATCGTCCACGGCTACCGGGGCCGCGAGGGCGGGGAGATCGTCCTCAACCTGTTTCGCCGCGCCGACGGTCTGTTCGTCCGGCTGCGCGACTTCGCGCCGCCGATCGATCCCGCCCGGGTCAGGCCGCGGGCGCTGAGCGACGTGCGGCCGGGCAAGTTGGGCAGCCACTTCATGCAGGAGATCATGGACTCGGTCGAGTTTCGCCCGGTTCCGGAAGGCGGGAATTTGCTCGAAATGCTCAAGCGAAGGGGCCAACCGACATGACCGACAACCTGATCGAGCCCTTCAAACGGCGCGTCGTGCACCTGGAAGGCAGCATCGACCTGGAACACTCGCCGGACGTGCGCAAGGTCCTCTTGAACGCCGTCGCGGAGGGCCGCGACGTCCTGGTCGACCTCTCCGAGGTGAGCTACATCGACAGCTCGGGCATCGCCTGCCTCGTCGAAGCGCTCCAGACCGCCCGCGGCCAGGGTACCGACTTCGGCCTGGTTTCGCTCAGCATGCAGGCGATGCGCGTCCTCGAGCTGGCCCGGCTCGACATGGTCTTCTCGATCCATGACGACCTGGCCAGCGCCGTGGCGGCGGGCGCGTAAGGGGAGCGCGCACCGTGCTCGGCTTCGTGGAACAGACCGGCCGCCGCACCGTACGGGCCCTGGACGAGATCGGTTACGCCAGCAGCCTGCTGGGCGAGAGCGTGTTCTGGACCGTGCTCGGCCAACGCCGGCGCCAGCCCGTGCGCGCGGCCACCGTGATGACGCAAATGATGCAGGTCGGCATCGACGCGTTGCCCATTGCCAGCATGCTGGCGGCGGCGATCGGATTCATGCTGGCCGTGCAAAGCCTTTATTCCCTGGGCCTGTTCGGCGCCGAATCCTTTGCCCACGTCGGCATCGCGCTCGCGCTCACGCGCGAGTTCTCGCCGCTCATTATCGGGGTTCTCATGGCCGGGCGCTCCGGATCGGCGCTGGCGGCGCGGCTGAGCACCATGTCGATCAATCAAGAGATCGACGCCCTGCGCGCGATCGGCGTCAACCCGGTCCGCTTCCTGGTCGCGCCGGCGCTGATCGCGATGGTCGTCATGCTGCCGGCGATCACGATGTGGGCCAACCTGGTCGGCCTGGCGGCGGCCGGACTGTTCGTGTCGGCCTCGCTCGACATCTCGTTCGCGGCGTTCGCCGCCAGCACCATCGAGGTCCTCGGCGCCGGGGACCTGCTGCACGGCCTGGGCAAGAGCGCCCTGTTCGCGGTGCTGATCGCGGTAATCGCGGCGGTGAACGGCTCGCTGGTCAAAGGCGGCTCGGAAGGTGTCGGCCGCGTGACGACGCGCGCCGTCGTGCACGCGATCTCGGCGATCATCGTGACCGACATGATCTTCGGCTTCCTGGTGACCGGGTGAGGCCCATGCCGGCGGTCGAGCTGCAGCGTGCGTTGGTCGAGCGGCAAACCAGCCTCCTGGAGCCTCCGATCATCGAGGTGCGCAACCTCCACGCCCACTACGGCGATGTCCAGGTCCTTTTCGACCTGAACCTGACGGTCTACGAGGGCGAGATCATGGTCATCATGGGCGGGAGCGGCTCGGGCAAGAGTACGTTCCTGCGCCATCTCATCGGCCTGGAGCGGCCGAGCGCCGGCACGATCCGGATGCTCGGGCGCGACACCGCCCGGCTGCGCCCGATCGAAATGCTGGACCTGCGCCGCAGGATCGGCGTGGCCTTTCAGGGCGGCGCCCTGTTCAGTTCCATGACGGTCGCCGAGAACCTCAAGCTGCCGCTGCGCGAGCACGCGAAGCTCGACGAAAAGACCATGGACATCATGGCCCGGATGAAGCTGGAGGTGGTCAACCTCTCCGGCTTCGGCGAGCTGATGCCCTCGGAACTCTCGGGCGGCATGCTCAAGCGCGCGGCGGTCGCGCGGGCCATCGTCACCGATCCGAAGCTGCTGTTCTTCGACGAGCCTTCGGCCGGGTTGGACCCGGTCGTCTCCGCGGCGCTCGACGACCTCATCCTGCGGCTGCGCGACGCCATGGGCATGACGATGGTGGTCGTCACACACGAGGTCGAGAGCGCCCTCAAGATCGCCGACCGGATCACGATCCTGGACGGCGGCCGGATCCTCGAGGTCGACACGCCCGAGGCGATCCGCAACAGCCGCAACCAACGGGTCCAGAACCTGCTGAACCGGCACCCGGCGGAGGAGACGATCGACCCGGCCGAGTACCTGCGCCGGCTGACCGGCGAGGGATGAGCGCGGGCCGGAGCGACGAGGCGCGAACGCGCAATCGGTGGATCGGAACGGATGTACAACAAACGCATCAACTACGTCGCAGTCGGCCTATTCGTCAGCGCCATGCTGATCGCGGCGGCGATCTCGGTCGCGCTGCTCAGCGGGCGCACGGGTCCGACCGATCGTTACTACGTCGTGCTCGACAACGTCGCCGACATCAAGTTCGGTACTCAGGTCCGCTACGAGGGCTACCCGATCGGCCAGGTGCAGCGGATCGCGCCCGTCCCCGACGGCGCGCGGATGCGCTTCCGCGTGGACCTCAACGTCGCGCGCGGCTGGCGGATTCCGGCGGACAGCGTGGCGCGGATCGGCAGCTCCGGGTTCCTGGCGGCCAAAACGATCGACATCGCGGGCGGCGGGGACGAGATCACGGTTCCCATCGACGGGCAGATCGCGAGCGCCGCGCCCGCCGACATCTTCGCTGCGATCACCACGACGGCGGCCGAGATCAGCGAGCTCAACCGAACCAACATCAGGCCGCTGCTGGAAAACCTCAACGCACTCGTGCGCTCCGTGGACCGCGACGCGCCGCGGATCACCGAACGGCTCGCCACCTTCGCCGAGCGCCTGAACGCGACCCTGGTGCCCCTCCAGGAGATTCTCGCCAGCGACAACGTCGCCGCGATTCAGCGCACCATCGGCAATGTGGAACAGACCACGCAGACCCTGGCGGCGACCAGCCGGAAGCTGGGAGGAACCCTGCGCAAGATCGACAGCCTGGTCGCGAATCTGGACGAGCTGGTCGAGGCCAACAAGGCGGGCGTCGATCAATCGTTAAACGATCTTCAATACACTTTGGCGTCCATAGCCCGCACCGTGGACACCATCGTCCACAATCTTGAGGGAACCGCGCGCAACATGAACGAGTTCAGCCGCCTGATCCGGAACAATCCCGGCCTGCTGTTGGACGGCACGCCGCGCGAGGCGGTCTCTCCCGCAAACGCGAGCGAGCGCGGCCTCGAGCAATGAGACGGGGCGGGCCCGCAAGCGTCGTCGCTTCGCTGGCGCTGCTGGCGGCCTTGGGCGGCTGCCTGGGCGCAGCGCCGCCGGTTCCCAGGGATCACTATTACCGGATCGTGGTGCCGGCCCCGCAGACAAGCCCGGTGGTTCGATTCCCGGGCGTCGTCTCGGTGGCGCCGCTCGAGGCCGACGGGCTGCTGCGTGAGCGGCCCGTGCTGTTCAGCGCGAGCGGCCGAATCCACCAGATGCAGCAGCACGACTATCACTATTGGACCGACCCGCCGCCGCGCATGCTGCAAACCCAGCTGGTCGACTACCTGCGCGGCAGCGGCGTGGCCGGCGCGGTGGTCACGCCCGAGCTGAGGCTCGAAGCCGATTACGCGGTGACCGGGCGGGTCAAGCGCCTCGAGCGCCTGCTTGGCGGCGGCACGCCCCGGGTGGCCGCGGAACTCGAGCTGGCAATGATCGAGACCGGCACCAACCGCCTGATCGTGGTCGAGACCTATGCCGCGGAAAGGCCGGCCGGCGACGAGGGCGTGGGGTCGTCGATCCTGGCCCTCAACCAGGCGCTTGCCGAGATCTTCGCGCGCTTCCTGGCCGATGCCGGGCAGCGGTATACGGCGTTGCGGCCCGCGGTCCCCGACTGAGTGAGCCCCGCGGCGCCCGGCTCATTCCGCGGCCCGCTGCTCCCCGAACAGCTCCCGCCGGCCCTGCCGCCAGGACTGGAACTCGAACGGCTCGGGGCCGCCCGAGCGGACGCGCACCACGGCGTCACGGACGAACACCGCGCCGCTGTCGGTGCGCGCCTCGGCATGGACGGTATACACGGGCACGCGCGAGCGCGGGACCGGCGTCACCGGGCCCAGCGAGCGCGGCACATCGCTCAGATCCGGAATAAAGGACTGCGCCGCGCCCTCGGACCCCGCCCCATCCGCCTCGGGTCCCTCCTGCCCCTCCTCCGGCGACGGGAGCGTCTCCCCGGCCAGGGCGGCCTGGACCAACGGCGGCGCGGTCGGCTGGTGCGGGACGCGCTGCCTGGCGTGGACCGTCAGGGCGGGCGCGACCTGCTCGAAGAGGGTCGCAGTCATGCCCAGCACCTGTCTGAGCTCGTCCAGCGTCTCGAAGGGCGCGTCCTTGGCCCCGTAAGGCAGACCGGCGTCCCGGTAATCCCGGTCCTCGGCGCCGTTGAGCCGGCGCAGCTCGTTCGGGTCGCGGAAATCCACGATGGCGTCGACCAGCGCGGCGGCCTTGCGCTCGTCCACCCCGACGGCGACGAACAGGTTCCTGAGCAGCTGGTCCGTCGCGACGTTGATGTCGATCTTGCCACCCTCGTCCCACACCGCGGCGCGGATCTCGCCATCGCCGAAGCGCCAGGCGTAGACCGTGCCGTCGGCCCGCCAGCCGTTCTCCGGGTCATTGATCATCAGCCCGAGGACTGCGGTGTAGACGCCGGCATCGGCCAGGGCCTCGGCCCGGGCGTTCTCCGCCTGGTTGCGCGCCAGGTTGATCTCCGTGCGCGTCGTCCTGGTGAAGCTGGCCGCGATCAGGGACAGCAGCGTGAGGACCCAGAGCACCGATATGAGGGCGAGCCCCCTGCGGCCGACCTCGCGCCCCAACCTGGCCCGGCATTTCTTGACGGCGCTGCGCATGGTCACGGGAGTCTAGTACCCACCATCATATGCGTCACCCTCCCAAGATTGTGGGTATTGGCCGGACGGACCGGCTGGCAAGAGACGGTTTTGCGCCGGGCCGGGCCGACCGGCGGCGGCCGCGGGCGCCGCGGCCTACCGAGCCGCCGGCGGCGCGGTCATTGCGGCGCCTGGATCTTCATCTGCAGGGGTTCGATCCCGGTCAGGCGCTTGCGCAATTCCTCGGTCACGTCCTGGGCCTCCCGCCGGTCGCGCACGACCCGCGGCGTGATCAGGACCAGGAGCTCCGTGCGCCGCTTGACGTTATTGGTGGTCTTGAAAAGGTTGCCCAGGATCGGGATGTCCGAGAGCAGCGGCAGGCCGCTGACCGATTCCTCGTCGCTGTCCTGGATCAGCCCGCCAAGGGCGACCGTGTCCCCGCTCTGCACCGCGACCGTGCTCTGAATGGTGCGTTGCTGGATCGTCGGCGAGTTGAGGTCCGAGGTCGTGGTTTGGGTCACGTCGCTGACCTCCTGCAGCACGTCGAGCGTGACCAAGCCGCCGGCGTTGACCCGGGGCGTGACCTCGAGGATGACGCCGGTGTCGCGGAACTCGATCGAGTTGACGATGGGCGCCTCCGGATCGGTGATCGAGACCGCCGACTGGGTCGCGATCGGCACCTGATCGCCGACCTGCAGGCGCGCCGACTGGTTGTCGAGCACCATGAGCTGGGGCGAGGAAACCACGCGGACATCCGTGATCTGGGTCAAGGCGTTGAGCACCACCCGCGCGTCGCTGGGCGTGAAGACGTAGGAGAATCCGGGGAAGGCGGAGGCGACGTCGCCGCTCGACAGGGTGCTGAACGTGAGGCCGCTGTTGCCGGTCTGGAAGAACCACTGCAGCCCGTAGCGCAGGTTGTCGTTCAGCGTGACCTCCGCGATCGTGACCTCGATCAGGACCTGCAGCGGCGTGATGTCCAGGCGCTTCAGCGTTGCCTCGATCATGCGGTATTCCGCCGCCGTGGCCAGGATCACCAAGGCGTTGTTCCGTTCGTCCGCGATGATCCTGATGTTGCCGCTTTCGGTGATCGTGCCGATCCCGGTGAGGTCGCGGGTCCGCTGGCCGCCGCGACCCTGGGCCTGCCCCTGCTCGGCGCCCTCCTGGCCGGGTGCGCCCTGCTCGCCCGCGGCCCCTTGCCCGGCGCCGGCCGCCTCCTCGCCGGTCAGCGTGACCGGGGTCAGACCGGGCGCAAGGCCGGTCCCGACCTGGCGCTGGCGATCGCCCTGGTCGGTGTCGAAGATCTGGGTCAGGACCTCGGCCAGGTCAGCCGCCCGACTGTTCTCGACGTGATAGACGAAGATCCGCCGGCCGGCGCCTTCCCCGCCGCGGTCCAGGCGGTCGATCCAGGTCTCCGTCCGGTCCAGGTAGGCAGGCTGTTGGGAGATCACGAGCACCGCGTTCAGCCGCTCGACGGGCAGGAAGCGCAACACGCCGGTCAGCGGGCTTTGACCGGCCTGGAGAAACATCTTCTCCAGGTCGGCCACCACGTCCTTCGCGTCCGCAACCTGCAGCGGGAAGAGCGCGAACGACATCCCGGCCATCCAGTCGAGGTCGAACACCCGCACCAACTCGGCCAGATCGCGCGCTTCGGGCCCGGTGCCGGCGAAAATCAGCAGGTTGCGCGCCGCGTCCACGCGGAACACGCGCCCGGGCCCGACGAAAGGCCTCAGAATCTCCGCGAGCGGTGCGGCCGAGGCGTACTTGACCGGGATGATATGGATCCCGAACCCGCGGGCGATCTCGTCGCGGCGCGGCGCCACGATCGGACTGGTCAGGCCGGTCGCCGCCTGCTGGAGGGTAACGACCTTGTAAATGCCATCGTCGAGCGTAAGCGCGGCGCCGTTGAGGGCGAGGATGTTCTCCAGCGCCGGGATCACGGCCGCGCGCGAGATCGGATTGCTCGTGCGCGCGGTGACCTGTCCCTGGACCCGAGGATCGATGATATAGCTGAGCCCGAGCGCCTGGCCGAGGACGGCGTCCACGACCTCGCGAATCTCCGCGTTGGCGAAGTTCAGCGTGACGTCACCGTCCTCGGCGATCGTCACGTCGGCGCGGGATCGCGGCAGCCGCCGGGCGAAGACGCCCGAGCCGCGATAGATCTCGATCTCGCTGACCTTGGGCTCGATCGTGTCGGCCAGCGGCGACAGGTCGCCGAGCGCCGCATCCCGCGCCGGCTTCGGCGCCGCGCCGCCGGCCTCCGGGCCCTCGCCGAGCGCCGCCGCCTCGACCGGGGCAAGCTCGACCGGCGGGCCGGGCTCGGCGCCCGGGGCCTCCTGCTGGCGAAGGCTCTCGCAACCGGCAAGCGCAAGCAGTAGCGCGCCGACCAAGCTCCAGCCGCTCCATCCAAGCCGCGCCGTGGGACTCGTGACCCGGCGATGCACGTTGTGCGTCCCCCCGATTTGCCGGTTTAGCCGCTCGCGCAGAGCAATGCTAAATCGCCACTCGTTCCATCTAATGAGAAAAACAATTTCCCGACAAGACGTAAACGATACCTAACGAATCGTAATCAGACTGTGTTAATCAAAATTTAAAATGCGAAAGTCCCGGCCGGCGGCAAAACTTGCACGTTCGATCTATTGCAGGACGGGTCGATTTCTGCGCCCATTCCGCCCAGAACGCCGAGAAACACGGTCGGCATCGGCGTCGCGGAGCAAAGATGACGGAGGCGCTATTCCTTTGGTTTCTGCTCCGCCTCTTGCTCCTGGTCCCGGCGTTTGGGCGGTTTCCGCCTGATCGGCGGCGGCTGATCGTAGCTCAGCTCGATCTGTTCCGCCACATCGTCCCTGCGAAACGTCACGCGGTGTGGCTCGATCAGTTCCACGGTCCAACCTTGAAATCGGTCGCCCTGACTCAGGCGCACGAAGGTCGAGCTGTTCCTGGGCGCGACGATGGCGATCCGCTCTCTGGAGGATATGATGATACCGACCAGCTTCAGGTCCAATTCCGAGCCCGCCGCCTCGAGCGTCACTTCGCCCTGCGGAGAGGGGCGACGGGTCGGGGAGAAGATCGGCCGCCGGAGGATTTCCACGAAGGTCTTGGCCGGCGGCATGGTGAAACCGGCTTCGCTCGGCAGTTCCGGCAGTGGCGGGGCCTGAACGCCGGCGTCGCCTTCCAGCGGCGGCGGTTGCGGTCCGGCCCGAATGTCCTCGTAAAGCAGCCAGGCTATGCCGAGGCCGGCGGCCAGAAGCGCCCCCGGAACCAGGAACCTGGACCTGCGGCGCAGGATCATCCCATCACCTCCGGGCGCACGTAGCCGGAAAGATCGAGGCGTATCAGCAGTTCGGGATCCGTCTGGGGCGCCCCCGTGCGCCGCCGCCGCGCCTGCCGGTTGCTGATGTCGACGTTGTTCACGAACAAGAAGGTGTCGCCGGCTTCGAAGGCATAGAGAATGCGGGCGACCGCGGCGATGTTCCCGGTCATCTGGATCCGCACGCCGACGCGCCGGAACTGCCCGTCCGCCCTGGCCGGAAGGATCTGGATGCTGCGCAGCCGGCCGCCACCGGATTCGACCTTCGAGTTGACGATTTCCTGGAGCTGTGCGGCCGCCAGGGCGTCGGTGTCGCCGGGCAGGTAGACCCCGCTTTCGGTCTGGCGCATCGCGAGCGTCTCGAGCCGGTCCTCCAACGCGCCGCGCTGCGCCGCGATCCGGCGGTAGCGCGCCAACATCTCATTGGCCTGGTCGATGGCCTCATTGGCACTCCCGTAAGCGGCAACCAGCGGCCCGATCGCCACGGCATAGATGATCACGAGAATGCTGACGAGCAACCCGATCGCGGCGGCGCGGCTCAGCCATGGCGAGGAAAACGAGTTCACGACTGCCCCCGCCCGGTGACCGAGGCCGTCAGGTTGAAACGCTCCAGGCCGACCTTTTGATCCATGGTGACCGGCGAGCTAAAGCGCACGCCCGCGAGCATCTCCGAATCCTCCAGCAGTCCGATGAGCGCCGACGGCTTGGCGGAATAGCCGGACAGGACAAGCTTGTTGTCGCGCAGCCCGAACTTGAGCACCCAGGTGTGGTCGGGCAGCAGCCGCGTTACCTCGTCCAGGATCTCGGTGACGGTCCGCTGGCCGCGCCTTTGCTCGACGACGAAGCGGTTGCGGGTCACCAAGTCCTCGACCCTTTTCTTCATCTCGGCCACCTGTGCCGCGTCCGCGCGGGCGCGCGCCAGGTCGGCCTGAACCGCCGCGACGGCCTGTTCCTTCTCGCGCAGCGGCAGGTAGGCCGCGACGATCAGCAGCACCACCGCCAGCGCGCCGAGCAGGACGTAGGAGCGTTGCCTGAGCGTACTTCGGGCCCTGGCGGCGCTGCGGGGCAAGAGATCGAAGACCTGGTCGGTCTCCTCCGTGCCGCCCGCGACTTCGACGAGGTCCAGATCCAGCCCCCACGCGCCGGCCAGGCGCACGACCTGGTCGACCACCGCCTTGGGGATGACTACCAGATCGACCTTGATCCGCTTGCGCTGGGCATCGCTGCCCTTGATGCGGAAGTCATAGTACACCTCCTGGGCCTTGAACGGCGTGTGCCGATCCATCTCGAAGCCCAGGACCTCGCGCAGGTTTTCCGCCGCGGCCGCGGGAAGCTCGACCAGGCGGCGCAGGATCTTTTCCCTCGGCAGGCGCAACACGACCTCGGCCGTGCGCAGCGCAGCGCCGGCGATGATGCGCTCGACCGTCTCCCGTTGTCCGGCCCCGGGTTCGCCGTCGCGATCGGCGGGCGTGAGCAACACCGCGCCGAGCCTTTGCAGCGCCTTGCCCTTGCCGTGGGAAAACGTCGCCTTGGTGTCGGATATCTCGACGACGAGGCGCTGTCGGGTGCGGTTCAGACGTTCCCTGACCGGAACCGGGAGGCAGGCGACCAACTCGCCGGTCCACCACCGGAAAAACCGCGAGGCCGCTTGGTGCACGGGGGCTGGAAGGCTCGCCATAGTCCTCATGCGGGATACCCTGTGCCGCTTATCCTACATTGGACCATTCGGGGCAATATGGGAGTGATCGGGACGGCGGGCCGGACGCACGACCGCGCGCGGCGCGGCCTTGCGCCCACGGACGCGCGCCGCCCGGGAAACCGCCGCCCCGTCCTTCCGGCCAGCCCCAAGCTTCGATCATGGTGCAAATTTGTTAACAATTTTCACAGATCATCGCCGACGGGCTGCGGGCAGTTCACGGTTTTCGAGAGAGTGCGCTAAATGCGGGTTCTTCAGGTCGAGGACGACGTCGCGACCGCGCGCGCCGTCGAGCAGATGCTGCAATCCAAGGGCTACAGCTGCCGGACCACCAGCCTGGGCGAGGAAGCCGTGGATCTGGCGACCCGCAACGATTACGACGTCATTCTCCTCGACATCTGTTTGCCGGACATCGACGGCTACGAGGTGTTGCGGCGGCTCCAGGCCGCGCAAGTGCGCGCGCCCGTGGTCGTCCAGTCCGGCCTGGTCGGGCGGGACGAAATGGAGAAAGGCGCGGGCTTCGGTGTTGAGGATTACCTGATCAAGCCCTTCACCAAGCGGGAGCTGACCGATCGCATCGAGACCGCCCTGCAGCGGCCCTCGGCCCAGGCGGAGTTGGCGCGGCCGCCGGTCAAGGACAGCTCCGACCGCAGGAACGCGCCGCGCCGGGATGGATCGGGCCGCAGGCAGCATGCGCGGGTCAAGACGCTCAAATCCGGCCAGGTCATCTACCAGAACGCCAATTGCGTCACCGACTGCCTCATCCTCAACCTGTCGGACGGCGGCGCGGCGATTCAGCTTGTCGATTTCATCAGATTGCCGGAGACGTTCCTGCTCAAGGCCCAGTACGGCCCGATGTACCGCTGCGAGGTATGCTGGCGACACGGCAACAAGCTGGGTGTCCGCTTCGTCAATCCGGCGGCCCATACCTAACGATCATCGCGCCGCAAACGCCGGGAAGTCATGGCGCCGTCAACGTGCCGCCCCGGCCCGAGCGAGCCGCAGGCGCACCACGAATTCGGGCCAGGACCGGGAATCGCCCGGCGGAAACGTCACATTGACGGCGATCAGTTCCGGCAGTCCCATGGCGCCGTCCCACCGCTCACGCCATTCGGCCCGGTCCACCGTTTCGTCCATTCCATAATAGGCGAAGGACGCCCGCTCGATGCCTTCGAGAAGCGCGCGTCGGCCGCCGGTCGGAGTCTCCTCCTCGTCGAGGGTGTCGTCCAGGGCCTCCGGCTCGTCCGGCCGGTAGAGCCGCCAGACAAGGTCGAGCCGCTTCGCCGCGCCGGCATCCACAGACGCGAGTTCGATGCGGTAGAGCCCGCCGATCCCGATGTGCGCGGGCACGAGGGTGACCAGCCGAAACCGGTCCTCCTCGCCGATAAAGGGCGCGCCGGCCCCGCCCGGTCGGCCGCGCGCGTGCGGCATCACGGCCTGCGCGATGTGCCGGCGCAGCACGCCCTGAACCGCTTCGATCTGGGCCAGCCTGTCCGCGCGCTCGTCGCCCGCCTCCCAGGCGCGCGTGCCAAAGCGAAGGCCGCCGAACAGCACGACCGAAATGAGCCCGAGCAGCGTCAGCGCAACCAGCAGCTCGATCAGGGTGAAACCTCGGCGGCCGCGCCACCCGCCCCTGCGACAGCCGGTTCGGCCTGCCCGGTGCCTCATTGCGGCGCCGCCAGGCGCAAAGTCTTGAGGCTCAGCACGCGCTCATCCGGCGAGGCGACGGTCACCTCGACCTCGTAGGCGACGACATCCGGCTCGCCGGCCGACTCGTCGTCCTGGCCTTCCCGGCGCCGGATCGTGGCCGTCCAACGGAACCCGTCCTCGAAGTCGCCGGCACGTTCGCCCGCCTCGAGCGGGATCACCGAGCCGATCTCGTCGATTTTCGACCTGGCGTGCATGACCGCGAGCGCGCTCACCTGCGCCGCGTCCAGGCCGCGCAGGCCCGAGGAAAAGGCCTGCATGAGGCTGACCAGCGCCACCGCCAGGATCGTAAAGGCGACGATCACCTCGAGCAGGGTGAAGCCCCCGGCCGGCCGGCGCGCCCGGTCAGCGGACGACGTCGACGCGCCCGGTGAGCCAATCGACGACGATGTGGTAGGTTCGCTCATTCCTGGTCAGGCTCAACCGTCCGCCGGTCGAGGTCCCATCGGGGAAGAAACGGATGCGGCCGGCGGATTCCCCCAGCCGCTCCGAGGCCGCCGCAACGAGGGTCACCCCGAAGGCGGGGTCCAGCGCATGGTCGGGGCGCGCCCCGTCCAGCCTGTACGCCTTGGCCTGCGTGTCGACGATGACCGCCGTCTCGCGATTGTCCCGGATCGCCACGCTGCGGGCTTCGCGGAACACGGCGGCGACCTCGCGCGCCGCGGCCTTCAGCGCCAGGCCGGGCATCACCCGGTGAAACGCCGTCGGCGCCATGGACAGCACCAGGCCCATGACCAGCAGGACGACAAGCAGCTCGATCAGAGTGAAGCCGTTGTGCCGGGGCGTGCTCACCAGCTCGTCACATCCTGGTCTTCGCCGTCGCCGCCCTCCTGACCGTCAGCGCCCAGCGAATAGAGGTCATAATCGCCGTGCTCGCCCGGGAAACGGTAGACGTACGGTCGACGCCACGGATCGAGCAGCGAATCGGCCTTCTTCAGGTATGGCCCGTTCCAGGTCTCGGCGTCCGCGGGCCGCTCGATCAGGGCGTTCAGGCCTTGATCCTCGCTCGGGTAGCCGCCGACCTCCAGGCGGTAGAGATCGAGAACGCTGCTCAATCGCTCGATCTGTATCTTGGCCGCGTCGGTCTTCGCGCCGCCAACGTACTTGATCAGCCGCGGCGCGGCGAAGGCCACCATCAGTCCGAGAATGACGAGAACCACGAGCAGCTCGACCAGCGTGAAGCCGTCCTGCCTGCGGCGCGATCCCTTGCGTTTGCCGGGCGATATCACGGTGCAACCTCGCAACTGTTTCCCTTTGAAGTCCATCGGGCCGATCGGGCCTCAGAACGGCAGATCGTAGGCGCTCAGGATGGCGGCCATCATCGAGCCGATGATCAGCGCGATCAGCAAGCCGAGCCCCAGCGTGACCAGCGGCACCAGCAGCGACAGCATGTGCTCGATGGCGCGTTTTACCTCTTCGTCGTAAATGTCGGCAATGCGCAGCAGCATGGAATCGAGGCGCCCGGTCTCCTCGCCGACCCGCATGAGTTGCAGGGCCAGGCCCGGAACGACTCCGGTCTCAAGGAGCGGTTCGGCCAGCCCTTCGCCCTTGGCCAACCGGCCCTGCGCCTTGGCCACCGCGCCGGCGATCGCCCGGTTGTCCAGCGTGTCGATGGTCATCGACATGGCGTTGAGCACGCTGACGCCGTTGCCGAGCAGGGTGCCCAAGGTGCGGCTGAAACGGGCCACCTCGATCTTGGTCACCAGGTCGCCAAGCAGCGGCGCCTCGATCATCCAGCGGTCCCAGCGCAGCCGCCCCGCGGGCGACCGGTTGTGCTGGCGCAGCCCCAGCACGACCGCAGCCACGCCGAGGGCGCTCGCCCACCAGTAGGCCTCGAAAAAATCGGACACACCGATGATGATCCGCGTCGAGACCGGCATCGCGGCGCCGGCGTCCTCGAACAAGGGCCGGAACTCGGGAATCACGGCCGTCATCAGCACGACAAGCGAGACCACCGCCATGACCACGACCAACGCGGGATAGCGCAACGCCGCGCGGACGCTCTCGCGCAGCGCCTGGGCGTGCTCCAGCGTCTCGGCCAGGCGGGCGAGCACGCTCTCGAGCGTGCCGCCCGCCTCCCCGGCGCGCACCATGCCGACGTAATAGTTGGGAAACACCTCGGGGTGGGCCTGCATGGCATCGGCCAGGGTCGAGCCTCCGCGCACCTTCTCGCGGATGCCCTCGATGAGCGCCTTGATCGGCGCGGAACGGACGAGGTCGAGCATAACGGACAGAGCCCGGTCGAGCGGCAGGCCGGCCTGCAGCAGGGTCGCGAGCTCGCGCGTGACGAGCACGACGTCCTTGCGCGAGACGCGCCGCGGCCGGAACAGGACCGGGAACGTCGCCCGGCGGCCCATGGCGACCCGCCTGCTTTCCTCGGCCCGGATCGGGACGTGGCCCTGCGCGTGGAGGCGTTCGACCGCCGCCTCGCGGTTCGACGCCTCGATCTCGCCCTCGATCACTTCGCCGTCCGGCGCGACGGCCTTGTAACTGAATCGCGGCATCAGGCGTCCCGGGTCACGCGTAGGACTTCCTCCACGGTGGTGATCCCGGCCAGGGCCTTCCGCATGCCATCGTCGTACATGGTGCGCATGCCCTCTTCCACCGCGATCCGGTGCAGCTCCTTGGATTCGGCGTGGCGGAGAATCAGGCGCCGGATCGTATCGGTGACGACCAGGACCTCGCTCAGGCCGCTGCGCCCGAAGTAGCCGGTGCCGTTGCACTGCTCGCAGCCTTGCGGATGGTACAGGAAGATCTCCGCCTCCGCCGCGTAGCGGCGCAGGCGGAGCTGCTCGACCAGCTCCGGCATCGCCCGGCCGCGCGTGCGGCAGTGCGGACACAGGGTGCGCACCAGGCGCTGGGCGGCCACCCCGTTGAGGGTCGAGGTGAGGAGGTAGTCCTCCGCGCCCATGTCCAACAGGCGCGTGATCGTGCCTGCGGCGTCGTTGGTGTGCAGCGTGGACAGCACCAGGTGGCCGGTGAGGGCCGCCTGAATCGCGATCTCGGCCGTCTCCACGTCGCGAATTTCGCCGATCATGACGATGTCGGGGTCCTGGCGAAGGATCGACCGCAGGATGTGTGCGAAGGTCAGGCCGATGCCGGGCTTGACCTGGATCTGGTTGATCCCGTCGAGCTGGTACTCGATCGGGTCCTCGACCGTCAGGATCTTTTTCTCCGGGCTGTTCAGGCGCACCAGCGAGGCGTAAAGCGTCGTCGTCTTGCCGCTCCCGGTCGGGCCGGTGACGAGGACCACGCCGTGTGGGCGTTCCAGGATTCTCAGATACGTTTCGAACGCCTCGTCGGTGATGCCGAGCGCCGGGAAATCGAGCGACACTCCTTGACGGTCGAGCACGCGCATGACCAGGCTTTCGCCGTGCATCGTCGGGATCGTGGACACGCGCAGGTCGATCGGCGTGCCCCGGATCGCCAGCTTGATCCGCCCGTCCTGCGGCAGGCGCCGTTCGGCGATGTTCAGCTTGGCCATGATCTTGACCCGCGACACGATCGCGGCGCGGAAACGGTTGGGCGGCGCCTCCACCTCGCGCAGCACGCCGTCGATCCGGTAGCGGACCCGCAGGGCGTTCTCGAACGGCTCGATGTGGACGTCCGAGGCGCGCGACTCCACGGCCTTGGTGATCAGGTGGTTGACCAGGCGGATCACCGGGGCCTCGCTGGCCAAGTCGCGCAGGCGCTCGACATCGGGCTCGAGGCCCTCCTCGCCCTCCTCGCCGACCTCCTCGACCAGCCGGCCGATCCCGGCCGGGCCCTGGGCGTAGAGCCGGTCGATCGCGGCCTCCAGCTCGGCCGGGACGGCGACCCGCGGCAATAGCTCGCGGCCGGCCACCAGGCGCATGGCGTCGGCGGCATACTCGTTGAGCGGGTCGGCCATGGCCACGACCAGCCCATCGGGCTCCTCGGCGATGGGCAGAACCTGCGCCTCGCGCAGGAAGCGGGGGCTGAGCTTGGCCTGGTAGAGCGGCGTCTCGGGGAAGTCGCGCGGGCTGACCAGCGGCAGGCCGAGCTGCTTGGCGATGGCCTCGGCCAGGTCGCGCTCGGACACCAGCCCAAGCTTGGGCAGCAGGGAGCTCAGGCGCTCGCCCGTATCGGCGCGGATCCGCTTGGCCCGCTCGAACCCGGCGCGGTCGAGCTTGCCGCGCTCGATCAGGCCTTCGCCCAGCGCCTGCTCGTAACTGTCCGGATCGTCGACGACCGCTTGGAGGTTCATGTCCAGCCGCCCCGGCGCCGCGAAGCGCCACGAGCTACAGAATAACCGAATCGACCTGCGATAGCGTTACAGTATCCCATCCGTCAAGGTAGGCGCGGGGGTCCCGGCCGGCAACGCAATCCGCGATACCGCCTGCCCCGGCCCAACGCGCCCGGGCGTCCCCTGAGAAACGCGCGATTGTGCCAGGAAGCGCACTGTTTACCCGTGAAATCTTTAAAACAACCGAAACGGCCGAATCGTGACGGCGGCAACCGAGCTGCGGCTCGGCGAAACTCACGGCCATACATGCTGATTTGTCAATATACTATATTGATAATCTCATATATTTTCTAAGCGAATCTTGCTATCCCGCGACGAGGGGCCCGTATAACCAGATCAGCCACGCGCTCCCCGCCAGATAGGGCCCGAAGGGCAGCTTGCGGTCCCTCACGCCGCGCCCGGACAGGCCGGCCCAGGCCAGGTGGCCGAGCAAAGCCGCGCCGGCGGCCACCAGCAACACGCCGGGCAGGCCCTCCACGGAGACCCAGGCCCCCGCGGCGGCCAGCAGCTTGGCGTCGCCCAGCCCGATGCCCTCCCGGTGCCGCAGGCGCCGGTAGGCAACGCGCACGAGCGCCACGATCAGGAACCCGGCCGCCGCCCCGATCGCGTGAGGCCCGAGGCGCGCCGGATCGACCGCCCATGCAACCGCCAGACCGGCCGGAACCAGCGGCAGCGTGATCTCGTCGGGCAGCAGCAGGGACCGGGCGTCGATCACCGCCAGGGTGAGGAGGCTCCAGCCGAACGCGCTGCTCGCCCAGGCCAGCCACCCGGGAGTGACCGCAAGGCTCCACAGGGCCACCGCCAGGGCGGCCAGCTCGATGGCCGGGTAGGTCCAGGCGACCGTCCCGCCGCAGTGGCGGCACGCGCCGCGGTTGACCAGCCAGCTCAGTACGGGAACGAGGTCGCGCCAGCCCAGCCGGTGGCCGCAATGGGGGCAGGCCGAGCGACTCCACAGCAGCGCCCGGCTCTCCGGAAGGCGCACGGCCGCGGCGCCGAGAAAGCTGCCCACGCAGGGCGCGGCGAGCAACAGGACGAGCCAGTGGTACCGGATGAGGTCCGCCATGCGGCGCGGCGAATCGTTGCATCGAGGAGTCGCCCCGTCTTATACCAAGTCTCGGTGATAATGACTCTTTTGATGGCGATCCAAGGGCCGCCTGGGCAGGCGCG
>JBHHZJ010000017.1:0-42404 GCA_046758005.1 Kiloniellaceae bacterium | reverse complement strand
GCGTAACCGCCCGTGAACTGGAAGCCGGCGAAGCGCGGCGAGTAGTAGCTGATCGAGTTTTCGTCGTTGCCGACGTCGACGTTGGTGGTCAGACCGGTCGAGCGGAACCCGAGCCCCGAGCCCGCGGGCTGCGGCACCCAGACCGTGATCCAGCCGGAGTTGATCGGTACGCCCACGCTCGGCGCGACCACGCCCCAGAAGGTGTTGTAGTTGGCCAGGTTCTCGCCGCCGGCCACGATCTTGCCGAAGTCGCCCTTGACGTAAGCGTAGGCCTCGTCGATCTGGTCGCCCCGGGAGTCGGCTTCGAGCTCGACCTGGACGCCGACGGTCAGGCCGTTGTCGAGCGCGGTCTCGCCGCGGAATTGGATCTCGCCTTCGCTGAACTCGCCGGTGTTGTTGAAGTCCCCCACGTCCGAGTCCACGCTACCGACGGAGAAGAACTCGTTCTTGAAGCCGTGCACTTGCAGCCGCAGCGGCTCCTCCGCCGAAACGTAGTCCGGCATGGCCACCGCCCCCACAAGAAGGGCCGTTGTGCCCAGAAGAAATTCCTTCCTCATCGTGTCTCCGCCTCTCTCCGAATTGTTTGTTTGCCTGTTGAATCCCTGCAGTGCGCTTTCAGCAACACGCGTCACAGACTCGCATGTCCCCCCAAAGGAACCGAAAACTCAGGAAAGACCCCGTGATAAAGCCGGAAAAACGGCGCCCGCGTCAAGCGAGCGCGCACCTGTTTCGTGTCAAAGAGTCAACACCGTAGCATTTTTGCCACAGCCCATTTGGTCTGTCGTAACAAAGCGGCCACGGCACCAGGACGAGGTGTGGCGGAAAGGACACGTCGTGCGACGAACGCAGGCCGCGGAGTCGCACGCAGCCGCGCAACGTCGAAGGTTTCGGCCACACCTTCGCGTTCCTTCCCGCCCTTGTCCTAATTATCGCGCTGGATCGAGTGGGGCGACCGATGCACCTCAGGACGCCCGGCCCGCCGGGGCCGCCCGCCTTTGCGCGGCGAGCCGGTCCCGCAGAGCCTGCTCGGCCTCCCCGTAGAAGAAGCCGAGCAGCACGAAACGCCGGCCGCGGGTCACGCGCGTCGCGTCATGGAGCAACGAGCAGGAGAAGACCACCGCGCCGCCCGTGTCCGGGCTATAGAGTTGCGGCCCGTACTCGGGGAAGCGCAGGTATCCCCCCTCGTACTCGCCGGCGTTGAGGTTGAGCGACATGGCGAAGCGCCGATGGGCCGTATACGGCGTCGTGTCGTCGCGGTGTAGCGTAAAATGCCCGCCCTCGCTGGCCGTGTAGCAGCCCACGCGCAGTGTCTCGGCGCGCGTGATTCGGAAGTTGTGCGCCTTCCGGACCTCGGGAAACAGCCGCCTGCGGAACACCGCGAACAGCTCTTGCGCCTCCGGGCCCAGGTCGGGCAAGGCCACGTCCTCGCGCACCTTGATCTTGCTGAGCGGAACGTTGCGGCCATGGTCGGCGCTCGCCACCCCGCCCTCGTAACGCTGCCCCGTTTCCCAGAATCGGATCAGGCGGGCGCAGTGTTCGCGGCTGAGCACGTTGGGCACGATCAGCACGGGCGCGTGCATGCCCACGACCGTGGGACCCGGCCCGGCGGCGCGCTTTTCGCAGTAGGCGTAGGCCGCCACCGCGTGCCCGGCCTCGGCACCCGGGCCGAAGATCTTCTCGACGCGCTGGTTCGGGTCGACGATCACGGTGCACCACGCCCCGCCCTTGTCCTTGGCCACGGCCTCCGGCGAAGCCGCGCCTGGCCCGATCAAGCCGAGCGCCCGGCCGCCCGCGAACGCGGCGTCGAACAGAACCGGAAACGGCAGTTCGAGTTTCTCGACCAGTGCCGCGCTTTCCGGAACCGGGTCGGACGTGACCGCGAAGACCTGAACCTCGAGCGCGCGGAACTTGTCGTGCAGGTCGCGAAATTTCGTCAGCTCGCGCGCCGCGCCCGCCGCCGACGGACAGACGAACACGACCGTGACGCGGCCCGCGTGGGCGGACTGACCGAGCGAGACGCGCGCACCCCCGAGGTCGACCCAACCCATGTCCGGGACGCGGTCGCCCACCTCGAGCCGGAGCGGCTCGCCGGAAGCAGGCGTCATCGCCATCGCACCAGAACCCGAACCTTTCCGACGGATTGCCCGCGAATCTAGCAGCCCCCCCGATGGCGCACAACGGCGGCGCCGTGCGCCCGGGCGCGATATCCGCCTCGCTCGGCGCACGCCGCCCTGGACGCGACTGTTCGCTTGGACCGAACAACGGACGCACTATCTGGATGTGCATTGCGCATTTTGAGCGAACAATGTTCGGGCTTACCGCGTTTGGTTCGGGTCGGGACGGCATCGCAGCGGCCTTCTCGACCGCCCCGGCGCGCTTGCCGGGTTGGAGAAACTCCGACATACTCCGCCGGCCCCGAGCGTGGGGCATTTTGAGCGTGCGAGACTCGCCGTGGAGCAGCCGCAAAAGACCACGCAAACCGTATCCGTTCCGCAGGCCTTCGCGCTGGCCCGGCGCAAACACATAGACGGTGCGCTGGACGAGGCCCGCGAAATCTACGAGCGCATCGTGCGCGCGGCGCCCGATCACGCCGAATCGCTGGCCCTGCTCGCCTCCATCGCGTTTCGCGAAGGTCGCGACCGCGACGCCCGGCAATATCTGGAGCGCGCGATCGACCTGGCGCGCGCCGCGGTCCAGCGCCAGGCCGCGGACAGCGCGGCACGGGCCGCGCTGGTCAACCTCCTGCTCGCGCACGGCCGCGTTGGGGAGGCCGAGGCGGCGATCGAGGCCCTCGAGATCCCGCTCAACCCGATCCGCATCAACCCGCAGGAATTCGGCGCCCGGCGCCAGGCCGCGCTCGAGCGCGGGCTGCCGACGATCGTGATCTCCACCTTGCCCAAGTCGGCGAGCGAAAGCATCTGGAACAAGCTCGCCGAAGGCCTGGGCCTGGCCCAGTGCTACCTGTCGCTGGGCCTGTTTCCCGACTGCTGCCTGGTGCCCTCGCGTGTGGCCGAGGCCGCCAAGGGCGGCGTCGTGGTCAAGGAGCACATCTCGGCGAACGAACACAACCTGGCCACGCTCGCGCGCAGCGGCATCGAGCGGCTGATCGTGCACCACCGCGACCCGCGGCAGGCGACGCTCTCGTGGGCGCACTTCGCGCGCGAGGACATCAATCTGCGCCTGATGGCGCCGCTGTGGCGCAAGATCGTCCCGCCGGCGGGCGTGCTCGCCCGCGACCTCGGCGCGCAGCTCGACTGGTGCATCGAGAACTATCTGCCGCGCCTGATCGAATTCCTGCAGGACTGGCGCGACGTGGCGGACGATCCCGGGAGGCCGGTCTCGGTGCTGTTCCTCAGTTTCGAATCCTTCCGCACCCGCCCCGAGGCTTATTTCACACAGGCGCTCGACTTTTACGGCATCCCCCGGGACCGCTTCGCGGCCGACGCGGAGGCGGAGGTCGTACACCTGCGCAAGGGCCAGCTCGACGAGTGGCGTAGCGTGTTCACCGAGGCGCAGCGCCGGCGCGCCTGGGAGTTGATCCCCAAGGACATGGCCGAGGCGTTCGGCTGGGAGCGCTGACGGGGCGCTGACAGGGCGCCAGAAACATTGCGAAACGCCGTCTTTCGCGCTATTCAGTCGGAACGAAAAAAATACGAGGGTGTCGGCCGCGCGCGCCTCGCGCCGAAACGCCCGGCAGAGCGTGTCCGAGCGGCGGCCGGGGCGCGGGTCGATCCCTCGAGACCCAACGGACAGCGGTGCTTGTCATGAAGAGCGGGGATAACGTCACCAAATTGCGGCGCGCATGCGTCGTCGGGCTGGCGGCCGCGATGCTCGCCGCCTGCGCCTACGCGGATCCGAACACGCAGTATCCCACCGACTACAACCGGCGCGCCAACCGAACGGGAACCGGCACCGCCTACGACGAGCCGGGCAGCATTTTCGGGCCCGGCGGGCTCTCATTCCTCGGTGGCGACGAGGCCCCCCAGCAGGGCCAAGGCGGCGGGGGAATCGGGGTCAACAGCTTCCTCTGGCGCGCTTCGCTCGACACCATCTCGTTCATGCCGCTCGCCTCGGCCGACCCGTTCGGCGGCGTCATCATCACGGATTGGTACTCGCCGCCGGAAACGCAGTCCGAGCGCTTCAAGGTCACGGTCTACATCCTCGGCCGCGACCTGCGCGCCGACGGCGTGCGCGCGGCCGTGTTCCGTCAGGTGCAGAACGGCGACGGCGCGTGGACCGACGCAAAGGTGGAGCAGAATACCGCCATCGATTTGGAAAACGCCATCCTCACGCGCGCCCGCCAGCTCCGCGTGGCCGGCCTGGAATAGGTGCCGCGGCCGGCCGAAGACAAGGCGTCCAGGAGCGCGCCCGCGGCGCCGGCCGCCCGGTTCGTCGCGCCAGAGACCATCGCGGCCAAAGGCGCCGCGCCATGACCGAGGCCGGCCTGCATCCGTACCGTCCGAACCCAAGCATGAGCCGCTACAACGTCAAGGAAACCGAGGCGAAATGGCAGGCCGCCTGGGAGCGCGCCGGCTGCTTCGCCGTCGCCGACGCCGGCGACCCCGCCCGGCCCAAGTACTACGTCCTGGAGATGTTCCCCTACCCCTCCGGGCGCATCCACATGGGCCACGTGCGCAATTACACGATCGGCGACGTGATCGCCCGCTACAAGCGCGCCCGCGGGTTCAGGGTGCTGCACCCGATGGGTTGGGACGCCTTCGGCCTCCCGGCGGAGAACGCCGCCATGTCGAAGGGCATCCACCCGCGCAAGTGGACGTACGAGAACATCGCCGTCATGCGCGAACAGCTCAAGGGCATGGGGCTGTCGATCGACTGGGGCCGCGAGATCGCCACGTGCCATCCCGAGTACTACCGGCACGAACAGAAGATGTTTCTCGATTTCCTGAAGGCGGGCCTGGCCTACCGCAAGGAGTCCTGGGTTAACTGGGACCCCGTGGATCAGACCGTGCTGGCCAACGAACAGGTCATCGACGGGCGCGGCTGGCGCTCCGGGGCGCCGGTCGAGAAACGCCTGCTCGCGCAGTGGTTCTTCCGCATCACCGCGTTCGCGGAGCAGTTGCTCGCGGGCCTCGGCGGGCTCGAGCGCTGGCCGGAGAAGGTGCGCCTGATGCAGCAGAACTGGATCGGCCGCTCCGAGGGCGCGCGGGTGTTCTTCCGCCTGTCCGGTCAGCCGAGAGGCTGCGCCGACCGGCTCGAAGTCTTCACGACGCGGCCGGACACGCTGTTCGGCGCCTCGTTCTGCGCGGTCTCGCCGAACCATCCCCTCGCGGCGGCGTTGGCCGTGGACGACCCGGCGCTGGCCGCCTTCATCGCCGAGTGCAACCGCCTCGGCACAAGCGAGGAGGCGATCGAGACCGCGGAAAAGCAGGGCATCGAGACGGCGGTGCGGGCGAAGCATCCCTTCATCGCCGGTCACGACCTGCCGGTGTACGTCGCCAACTTCGTGCTTATGGAATACGGGACCGGGGCAATTTTCGGCTGTCCGGCACACGACCAGCGCGACCTGGAGTTCGCCCGCAAATACGGGTTGCCGGTGATCCCGGTCATCCTGCCGCCGGACGCGGTTCCGGACACGTACGCCATCGCCGAGGAGGCCTACGTGGGCGAGGGGACGGCGTTCAATTCCGCATTCTTGAACGGCCTCGGCGTCGAGGACGCGAAGGCGGCGGCAATCAGGCGCCTGCAAGACCAGGGCGACGGCGAGGGCGCCGTGCAGTACCGCCTGCGCGACTGGGGCGTGTCGCGTCAGCGCTATTGGGGATGCCCGATTCCGGTCATACACTGCGCGGCGTGCGGCATCGTCCCGGCGCGCGAAGCCGACCTGCCCGTGGAGCTCCCGGAGGACATCGATTTCGACAGACCCGGCAATCCGCTCGAGCGCCATCCGACGTGGAAGCACGTCGACTGCCCGTCGTGCGGAAAGCCGGCCCGGCGCGAGACCGACACCTTCGACACCTTCGTCGAATCGTCCTGGTACTTCGCCCGCTTCTGCAGCCCGCGGGCGGACACGGCGTTGGAGCCCGCCGCGGTCGAGGCCTGGCTGCCGGTCGACCAGTACATCGGCGGCATCGAGCACGCGGTGCTGCATCTCTTGTACGCGCGCTTCTTCACCCGCGCGCTCAAGCGCTGCGGCTATCTGGCCGTGGACGAACCGTTCGCCGGCCTGTTCACCCAGGGCATGATCTGCCACGAGACCTACCGCGGCCCGGACGGGGCGTGGCTGTCCCCGGACCAGGTGACGCGCGATGCCGCCGGCAAGGTCGTAACGCCGGACGGGCGGCCGGTGATCGTGGGCCGCTCGGAGAAAATGAGCAAGTCCAAGAACAACACGGTCGACCCGGCGCGGATCATCGAGACCTACGGCGCCGACACCGCGCGCTGGTTCATGCTTTCGGACAGCCCGCCGGACCGCGACCTGGAATGGACCGCGGCCGGCATCGAGGGCGCCCACCGTTTCGTCCAGCGCCTCTGGCGCCTGGTGAACGAACATCTGGACGACCTGCCGCCGCCGGCGGCGCCCGCGCCCGCGGTCGTGCGCGAGGCCGCGCTCGCCCTGCGCCGCGCCAGCCACAAGGCGATCGAGGCGGCGACCGAGGATATCGAACGTTTCCGTTTCAACCGCGCCGTCGCCCGGGTCCACGAGCTGAGCAACGCGCTCGCCGACTTCCTCGCCGCGCGCGCCGGGCCGGACGGCGGCGCGCCGCAGCCGCTGGGCGCCGACGAGCGCTGGGCGCTGCGCGAGGGCTTCGAGGTGCTGGCCCGCCTGATCGGGCCGATGATGCCTCATCTGGCCGAGGAGCTTTGGCAGCGCCTCGGCCACGCCGAACTGCTGGCCAACCTGCCGTGGCCGCACGCGGATCCGGCGCTCGTCGTCGAGGACTCGGTGACCATGGCGGTTCAGGTCAACGGCCGCCTGCGCGCGACCATCGCCATGCCCCGCGACGCCGACGACGAACAGGCCGAACGCACCGCGCTCGCCGAGCCCGGAGTCCGGCGCGCCATGGGCGGCAAGCCGCCGCGCAAGGTCATCGTGGTCAGGAACCGTGTCGTCAATGTGGTCGTGTGAGCGTTTCCAATCCGGCGGCCTCGGGCGAAGCGCCGCCGTTGCCTTCGGCCTGGCGGCATCGCTCCTGATTACCGCCTGCGGTTTTCAGCCGCTCTACGGCCGCCCGGGCGACGGGCGCCCGGCGCCCGGAGACGAGCTGGCCGCGATCCGCATCCTGCCGTTGCCCGACCGCATCGGCCAGCGGATGCACAACCTCCTGCGAGACCGGCTCAACCCGCGCGGGCAACCGCCCGATCCGGCGTATCTGCTCAACGTCTCTCTGACCGAGGCGATCGAGGAGCTCGGTATCCGCAAGGACGAGACCGCCTCGCGCGCCAACCTCACGCTGCGGGCCAGGTTCTCGTTACACGACGCGGCGAGCAACGAGGTCCTGTTCTCGGGACGCAGTAGCTCCACGAACAGTTACAACATTCTGGAGAACCAGTTCGCGACTTTGTCGTCCGAGGCCGACGCCAGGAAGCGCGCCCTGCGCGAACTGTCCGACGACATCCGCCTGCGCCTCGGAATCTACTTCTCCCGGCCGCGGGACCACGGCTCGTGAGCGGCGCCTGCCCTGCGCGGCGCGGCGCGCGCCGATGAAGGTCACCCAGAACGAGGTCGGGCGTTTCCTGCGCGCTCCGGACCCGAAGATCCGGGCGGTCCTGGTCTACGGACCCGACGGCGGTTTGGTGCGCGAGCGCGCCGCGGCGCTCGTGCGCGCCATTGCCGACGATCCGGCCGATCCGTTCCGGGTCGCCGATCTGGCCGCAGCCGGCCTCGAGGCCGACCCGGCGCGGCTGGACGACGAGGCGGCGGCGCTGTCGTTTACGGGCGGGCGGCGGGTGGTGCGCGTGCGCGACGCCGCCGACGGGTTGGCCCCGCGATTCAAGGACTTCCTCGGCGCACCGCCGGGCGAGGCCCTGGTCGTGCTCGAGGCCGGCGACCTTGGGCCGCGCTCGCCGCTGCGCAAGCTGTTCGAGGGCGCCTCCCTTGGCGCCGCCGTGGCTTGCTACCGCGACGACGCGCGCAACCTGCCGGCGCTCATCGCGGAGACGCTGCGCGACCGGGGCCTCGCCGTCGCACCCGAGGCGGTCGCCTATCTCGTCGCCAATCTGGGCGGCGACCGCCAGGTGACCCGGCGCGAACTCGAGAAGCTCGTCCTGTACAAGGGCGAGGACGGGGGCCGCGTGGAGCTGGAGGACGCGCAGGCCTGCGTCGGCGACAGCGTCGCATTGTCGCTCGAGGACGTGGCGTTCGCCGCGGCCGGGGGCGATACGGCCGAGCTGTGCCGCGCGCTCGCGCGCGGCCTCCAGGAAGGCGCCCAGCCGGTCACCGCCCTGCGCGCGGCGGCCCGGCATTTTCAGCGACTGCACCTGGTCGCCGCGTTGCTTGGCCGCGGCGAGACCTTCGACCGCGCGGCCAAGCGGCTTCGCCCGCCGGTGTTCTGGAAGCTCGTCCCACGTTTCGAGGCCCAGGCGCGCGGCTGGCCGCCCGCCGCGCTGGCGTGGGCGCTCGGGCGCCTGCTCGAGGCCGAGATCGCCTGCAAGCGCACCGGGGCGCCGGCCGAGGTCCTGTGCGCCCGCGCCCTGATGGAGGTCGCCCACCGCGCGCCCGGCCGACCGCGCCGACGCGCCGGTTGACGCGGCCCGGTTTCGGGTTCCGGTCGCGCGGGGCACCGTTCCGGAATCGAAACGGTCTGCTGCGCGGCTACGCGGCGCCCTGCTGCGGCGGCTGGTTGAGCCGGTGCAGCACGTCGTCGAGCTGCTCCAGGGTCTGGTAGTGGATGGTCAGCGAGCCGCCCTGGCCGCGCAGCTCGATCGTCACCTTGAGCCCGAGCAGCGCCGTCAGGTCGCGCTCCAGGGCCATCGTATCGGGGTCTTTTCCGGCCGGCGGGCTCGACGCGCCGCCCGCCGGCCGACCGCCCTCGCCCGCAGCCAGCCCCCCCGCGCGACCGCGCCCGGACTGGACCAGCCGCTCGGTCTGGCGCACGTTCAGGCCCCGGGCGACGATCTTCTCGGCCAGCGCCTCCGGGTCCTCGGCACCGAGAAGGGCCCGGGCGTGGCCGGCGCTGAGCGCGCCGCGGACGAGAAACGCCTTCACCGCCTCCGGCAGATTGAGCAGGCGCAGGGTGTTGGCGATATGGCTGCGGCTCTTGCCGATGATGTGCGCGATCTCGTCCTGGGTATGGCGGAACTCCTCGATCAGGCGGCGGTAGCCCTCGGCCTCCTCCAACGGCGCAAGATCCTGGCGCTGCACGTTCTCGACCAGCGACAGCTCGAGCGCCTGGCTGTCGGTCAGCTCGCGGATGACGACCGGCACCTCGTACATTTGCGCGATCTGGGCGGCACGCCAGCGCCGCTCGCCGGCCACGATTTCGAACTCGCTCGGTCGATCCGGGTGGCGCCGGACCAGGATCGGCTGCAGGATGCCGTTGGCCGCGATCGACTCGGCCAGCGCCTCGAGCGCCTCGGTGTCGAAATCCTGACGCGGCTGCAGTCGGTTCGGATGCAGGTGTTCGATCGGCACGGTCTTCGCCGCGCGGACCTTGTCGAGCGAAGCGTACTCTTCGCTCTCTTCGCCGAACAACGCGGCCAGGCCGCGGCCCAGGTTCGTTCGCTTGTCTTGTTCGGACGTCGAGGCGTCGTCGGTCATGGCACTCCGCTCCTCTCCGCGGCCCGAGCCGCCCCCGAGCCGCCCCTGGGCCGGCTCAAGAGGCCAGCGCGGGCACCGTATCGCGCGACGCCTCGCGCCGCAGGATTTCCCGCGCCAGACGGATGTAAGCCTGGGACCCCGCACAGGCCAGGTCGTAGAGCAGCACCGGCTTGCCGTGCGAGGGCGCTTCGGAAACGCGCACGTTGCGCGGGATGATGGTCTCGTACACCGCCTCGCCCATGTGCGCGCGCACGTCGCTGGCGACCATGTCGCACAGGTTGTTTCGCCGGTCGAACATGGTCAGCACGATGCCCTGGATCTCCAGCCCCGGGTTGAGCCCGCGCTTGACCCGTTTGATGATGCGCATCAAGTGCGACAACCCCTCTAGGGCGTAGAACTCCGCCTGCAGCGGGACCAACACGGCGTCTGCGGCGACCAGCGCGTTCAGGGTTAACAGGCCGAGCGCCGGCGGGCAGTCGATCAAGATATAGTCATATTGGTCCCGCACACCCACAATCGCTTGCCCCAGACGGTACTCCCGCCGCGGCAGGTCGATGAGTTCGATCTCGGCCCCGGAGAGGTCCACGCCCGAGGGCGCGATGAACATGCCGGGGACCATGGTCGCGACCACGGCGGCCGCGAGCGGCGCGCCGCCGACGATCACGTGGTAGATGTTGTGCGTGCCCCGTTCGGTGTGGACGCCGAGGCCCGTGCTTGCGTTGCCCTGCGGATCGAGATCCACGACCAGCACCCGCTTCGCGCAGGCGGCGAGCGCCGTAGCCAGATTGATGGCGGTGGTCGTCTTGCCCACGCCGCCCTTCTGGTTGGCGACGGCGAGCACCCTTGCCGGGGCGCGCGTCCCGGAATCGGCGCAATCGGGATGCGGGGCGATCACGGCCGGTTTTCCTCTCTCGCGAGCCGACTGAGCCGGACGATCTTTGCCGCCGGATCGCTGCGGCTGGAAAAGACCTCGGCGCGCATCTTCCACTTTTGCACCGAGTCGGTCAATTCCCGATCGACGCCGCGCCCGATCGGGAAGATCGCCACACCCCCCGAGCCGCGCTCGCCGGGGCGCAGGAACGGCGCGGCGTAGTCGAGCAGGCGCGGCAGCGGGGCCAGCGCCCGGGCGGTCACCACATCGGCCGGGAACGGGGGGAGCCGTTCGATCCGTTCGTTGTGGATGGCGATCTCCGCTTCGGCCGCGGCCGCAGCCTCGCGCAGGAAGGCCGCCTTCTTCCGGTCGCACTCGACCAGGTGGACCTCGCCCGCCCCGAGGACGGCCAGGACGAGGCCGGGAAAGCCCGCCCCGCTTCCCAGGTCGAGGACCACCCGGGGCCGGCCCGCCGGCGGCGGCGGCAGGAGCGGCAGGAGTTGGGCCGAATCCAGCATGTGCCGCCGCCACAGGTCGGCGAGGCTGTCACGACCGACCAGGTTGATCGCCCGGTTCCATTTCTCCAGAAGCGCCGCGTAGCGCTTCAGCCGCGCCAATGTTTCACGTGAAACATCGGTCGCCGCCCGGAACCCCTCCGGCCCGAGCGGCGCGGGCCGTCCGGGTACCCCTCCGCCGGCCCGCCCGCCCATCGCACGCCTCGTCGTCGTCCGGGACAGCCCCACGTCAGGCCGCGCTCTCCGCCGCGCCGTCGGCCGGCCCGGGCGCGCGCTTCACGTAGCGCAGGAGCGCGATCACCGCCGCGGGGGTCACGCCGGACAGGCGCGCGGCCGCGGCCAGCGTCGTGGGCCGCGCGGCGGCCAAGGCTTGGCGAACCTCGGTCGACAGGCCCGGGATCCCGTCGTAATCCAGGTCCGGCGGCAGGCGCAGCACCTGGTCGCGGCGGAAGGCGCGGATGTCGGCCTCCTGCCGTTCGAGATAGCCGGAGTAGCGGGCCTCGATCTCGATCTGCTCGGCCACCTCCGGGGCCACCCCGCCCAGCTCGGGCCAGATCGCGCCCAGGCGGGCCAGGTCCACCTGGGGCGTGCGCAGCAGGTCGAAGGCGCTGCGCCGGGCCCCGTCCCGGTTGACCGAAATCCCGTGCCGCGCCAGCTCGCGCGGGGTCGCGCAGCAACGCCGGACGAGGGCCCGGCCGGCCGCGAGCGCCGCGGCCTTGGCGCGGAACGCCGCCGCCCGCCGGGCGGTCACGCAACCCACGGCCTCGCCCACGGCGGTCAGGCGCTGGTCCGCGTTGTCGGCGCGCAGGCGCAGGCGGTACTCGGCGCGGCTGGTGAACATTCGGTACGGCTCGCTCACGCCCCGGGTCACCAGGTCGTCGATCAGCACGCCGATATACGCCTGGGCCCGGTCGAGCACGAAGTCGGGCTCGGCCCCTCCGGCGGCGCGCGCGGCGTTGACCCCGGCGACCAGGCCCTGGGCCGCCGCCTCCTCGTAGCCGGTCGTGCCGTTGATCTGGCCGGCGAAGAACAGCCCGGGCACGCGCCGGGTCTGCAACGTCGCGTCGAGCTCGCGCGGATCGACGTAGTCGTACTCGATGGCGTAGCCCGGGCGCAGCATGACCGCGCGCTCCAGCCCGGCGATGGTCTTGAGCAGGGCCCGCTGGACCTCGCGCGGCAGCGAGGTCGAGATGCCGTTCGGGTACACCGTCGGGTCGTCCAATCCCTCCGGCTCAAGGAAAATCTGGTGCCGATCGCGGTCCGCGAAGCGCACCACCTTGTCCTCGATCGAGGGGCAATAGCGGGGGCCGACGCTCTCGATTCGCCCGGCGTACATGGGCGCGCGGTGCAGATTGGCCCGGATCAGTTCGTGCCCCGCGCGCGAGGTATGGGTGATGTGGCAGACGATCTGCGGTTGCTCGATCCGATCGGTCAGCATCGAGAAGGGCTGGGGCGGATCGTCGCCCGGCTGGACTTCGAGCCCCGCGGTGTCGATGGTTCGCCCGTCGAGGCGTGGCGGCGTCCCGGTCTTCAGCCGGCCCAGGCGGAAGCCGCGGGCGGCCAACGTGCGCGACAGCCCGAGCGACGGGGCCTCGCCGACCCGCCCCGCCGGCGCGGTGTCCTCGCCGATGTGGACGACCCCGCGCAGGAACGTGCCGGCGGTCAGCACCACCGCGCCGGCCTCGACGGTCTGCCCGGCGGCGGTCACCGCCCCGCAGCACCGGCCGCCCTCGTCGAGCGCGAGATCCTCGACCGCGGCGGCGCGGACTTCGAGGTTCGGCTGTTCGCCAAGCAGCGCCTGTACGGCCTCCCGATACAGCTTGCGGTCGGCCTGCGCGCGCGGCCCCCGCACGGCCGGGCCCCGGCTGCGGTTGAGCACCCGGAACTGGATTCCGGCGCGGTCGATCGCCCGCCCCATGAGACCATCGAGGGCATCCACCTCGCGCACTAGGTGGCCCTTGCCCAGGCCCCCGATCGCCGGGTTGCACGACATCACCCCAATGGTCTCGATCTTGTGGGTGAGCAGGAGGGTGCGGGCCCCCATGCGCGCGGCCGCGGCGGCCGCCTCACAGCCCGCATGGCCCCCGCCGACCACTATGACGTCCCAACCCGGCATGGCACGGAAATTAGGCGAACCCGAAGTCCCAGTCAAAATAGCGCCCTATGGTTAACGGCTCGTGAGGAGCGCGCCCGGCCAGGGATGATTCTCCCGGGATGTTTCACGTGAAACATTGCCGCCCCCGCCCCCTACTTGCCGATGCAAAAGTCGCGGAAGATCACGTCCAGCACATCCTCGACGTCGATCCGGCCGGCGATCCGCCCGAGCGCCCGCGCGGCCAAGCGCAGGTCCTCGGCGGCCAATTCGGGCGCCCCCGCCGCGGCGGCGCGGTCCAACGCCGCGGCGCAGTCCTCGAGCGCCCGGCGGTGCCGCGCCCGGGTCACGGGCGCAGCCGCCCCGGCGCGGTCCAGGCGCTCGGCGACCTCGGCCTCGAGCCGGGCCAGCAGCTCCGACATGCCCTGCCCGGTCTTGGCCGACACGCTCAGCGCCGGATGCCCGTCCACGCTGGTCGGCCCCGGCGCCGCGACCAGGTCGGCCTTGTTGAGGACCACCAGCGCGTCCCGGTCCAGCAGGTCCAACGTGGCCCGGTCGAAAACCGGCGCCTCGCGCAGGTCGAACACCGCGAGCTTCAGGTCCGCGGCCGCCGCCCCGGCCCGGGCCCGGCGCATGCCCTCGGCCTCGATCGCCGCTTGGCCGGTCTCGCCCGCCGCCGATCCGAGGGCGCGCAGACCGGCCGTGTCGGCCAACGTCGCCGGGTAGCCGCCGAGGTCCAGGTGCACCTCGATCACGTCGCGCGTCGTGCCCGCGACCGCGGAGACGATGGCGACGTCGCGCCGCGCCAGCGCGTTGAGCAGGCTCGACTTGCCGGTGTTGGGCGGGCCCACGATGGCGATGTAGAGACCGTCGCGCAGGCGCTCCCCACGGCGGTCGTCATCAAGACATTGGGCTATTTCGCATTCTATACCCAAGATATCGGGTGCCACGCTTTCCGCCAACCCCGTGGGGAGATCCTCGTCGGGAAAGTCGATCGCCGCCTCCAGACGGGCGAGGACCCGCACCAGCCGCTCGCGCCAGGCCTCGCTCCGTCGCGACAGCGCACCGCCCATCTGGCGCAACGCCTGCCGGCGCTGCGCCTCGGTCTCGGCGTCGATCAGGTCCGCCAGGCCTTCCACCTCGCTGAGGTCGAGCTTGCCGTGGTCGAAGGCGCGGCGGGTGAACTCCCCCGCCTCCGCCGGGCGCAGACCCGGAACGGCGCCGAGCGCATCGAGCGCCGCCGCGACCACCGCGCGCCCGCCATGCAGGTGCAGCTCGGCCACATCCTCGCCGGTGAAGCTGCGCGGCCCCGGGAACCACAGGACAAGCCCCTGGTCGATCGTCTCGCCCGAGCGCGGATCGGCCAGCCGCGCCAGCCGGGCCCGGCGCGGCGGCGGCCGCGCCCCCGCCAGGGCCTCGAGCGCCCGGCCCGCATCGAGCCCGGAAATCCGCACGACCGCCACCCCGGCCCGCCCCGGCGCGCTCGACATGGCGAAGATCGTGTCGCGCCGCATCGCCGCCGAACCCTCCGGCCGCGCCGGGATGCGTCGTGCTCCCGGGCCGACCGAATCAGCCGATTCCCGAACCCCGGTCATCGCGGTGGAGCATCAGCCGCGCCGGTGCCCGACCCCGCGCCCGCCGGTGCGGCATACGCCGTGGCGCCGCAAAGGCTGCGGCGAATCGGCGGATGGATCATGGATCATGAAACGGGTTCGTCCCCGGGTTCGCGCCGCGCCTCGTCGGCGGCCTTCCTCATCTGGGCCCAGAACATCTTCTGGAATTTCTCGATCTCCTGCAATCCGAGCGGCAGCCAGGTCTTCAAGATCGTCTCGGGGTCCATCGCCTCCAGGTTGCCCATCACCCGCTTGTGAATCTCTTTCATGAGCGCGTCCTGCATCGGCGCCACGTCCGGCAACCCGAAGAAGCGGCGCGCCTCCTCCGGCGTGCAGTCGACGTCGATTCTGATCTTCATGCCGGCAAGTCCCCAAAGCGATTGTGGTTGAGCCGAACCCGGCCGGCGTCTCATATAAGTGGCCTCATATAGATAAGCGCCGATGCGCCGCTTGCCAGCCGCGCCGCCGAACGCAAGGACGCCCGCGCCATGCTCGATAGCCTCGCCCCGCTCGTCAACCGCCTGGCGGAAGAAACGAGCCCCTATCTGCTCCAGCACAAGGACAACCCGGTCGCCTGGCAGCCCTGGGGTCCGGCGGCCTTCGAGGCGGCCAAACAGGCCAACAAGCCGGTCCTTCTGTCGGTCGGCTACGCCGCCTGCCACTGGTGCCACGTGATGGCGCACGAATCGTTCGAGACCGAGGCGATCGCCACGCGCATGAACGAGCTGTTCGTGAACGTCAAGGTCGACCGGGAAGAGCGGCCCGACGTGGACAGCATCTACCAGCAAGCCCTCGCCCTGCTGGGCGAGCAGGGCGGCTGGCCGCTCACCATGTTCCTCACGCCCGACGGGGAGCCGTTCTGGGGCGGCACCTACTTTCCCCCCGAGCCGCGCTACGGCAGGCCCGGCTTCCTCCAGGTGCTGCAGGCCATCGCCGAAGTCTACGCCAAGGAGCCGGAGCGCGTGGCCAAGAACGTCGCCGCGCTGAAACAGGCCCTGCGGGCGTTGTCCACCAACGCCGGCGGGGCCGCCATCTCGCTGGAGGTCACCGACCGCATCGCCGAGCGTTTGGCGCGCGAAGTCGACCCCTTCGAGGGCGGCATCGGCCACGCGCCCAAATTCCCGCAGTGCGCGGTGCTCAAGCTGTTGTGGCGGGCCTGGAAGCGCACCGGCGCGCAGCCATACCGCAACGCGGTGGAGCTGACCCTGACCAAGATGTGCCACGGCGGCATCTACGACCACCTCGGCGGCGGATTCGCCCGCTACGCGGTCGACCATCGCTGGCTGGTCCCGCACTTCGAGAAGATGCTTTACGACAACGCCCAGCTCATCGACGTTCTGACCTGGGCCTGGCAGGACAGCGGCAATCCCCTTTACGCGCAGCGCGTACGCGAAACCATCGACTGGGTGTTGCGCGAGATGATCGCCGACGGCGACGGCAGCGGCGCGGCGCCCACGGGCGCCTTCGCCAGCACGCTCGACGCCGATAGCGAGGGCGAGGAGGGCAAGTTCTACGTATGGACCGAGGCCGAGGTGGACGCCGTGCTCGGCGACGAGGCGACGCCCTTCAAAATCGCCTACGACGTGACGCCGCAAGGCAACTGGGAAGGCAAGACGATCCTCAACCGCTCGCGCAACCCGCGGCTCGGCGACCCGGCCGAGGAAGCCAGGCTCGCGGATCTGCGCGCCAGGCTGCTCGCGGCGCGCACCCGGCGCGTGCGCCCGGGCTGGGACGACAAGGTCCTGGCCGACTGGAACGGGCTGATGATCGCCGCGCTGGCGGGTGCCGCGCCCGTGTTCGAGGAGCCCGCGTGGCTGGCCGCGGCCGAGCGGGCCTTCGATTTCGTGACCCGAACGATGACCGCGGACGGCCGGCTCAAGCATGCCTGGCGGCACGGCCGGCTGAATCACCCGGCCTTGCTCGACGACTACGCCAACATGGCCGAGGCCGCGCTCGCGCTGGCGGAGGCCACGGGCGACCCGGCCTACCTTCGCCGGGCGCAGGGCTGGGTCGAGATCCTCGACGGCCACTACTGGGACGACGCGGCCGGCGGCTATTTCCTGAGCGCCGACGACACCGAGCGCCTGCTCATGCGCACCAAGACCGCACACGACAGCGCGCAGCCCGCCGGCAACGGGACCATGGTCGGCGTGCTCGCGCGCCTCTATTACCTCACCGGGAACGGCGCCTACCGGGAGCGCGCCGAGGCGCTCGTCGCAGCGTTTTCCGGCGAGGTCGAGCGCAGTTTCTTTTCGCTGGCGACGCTGCTCAACGGCAACGAACTCCTGCAGCGCGCGGTCCAGATCGTCATCGTCGGCGACCGCGAGGCCGACGACGCGCGGGCGCTCCTGCGCGCCGTGTACCGGGTCAACCTGCCGAACCGCGTGCTCCAGGTCGTCGCGCCCGACCAGCCCCTGCCGGCGGCGCACCCCGCCCACGGCAAGGGCCAAGTCGGCGGCGCGGCGACGGCCTACGTGTGCCGTGGCACGAGCTGCTCCCTGCCGCTGACCGACCCGGCCGAGTTGCGCCGGGCACTCGCCGCATGAGGCCGGCGCGCGCGCCCGTGCGGGCCGCACAGGGCTCCATTCTGTGCCACGCTCGGGTCGAGACCCCGCTCGGGCAGTTGGTGCTGAGCGCGCGCGAGGATGCGATCGTCCGGATCGCGTGGGCGAGCGCGGCGGCGGAGAGCGCCGACGCGCCGGGCGCAAACGCCCTGCTCCGCCGCGCCACGCACCAGCTCGGAGAATACTTCGCCGGCCGGCGGCGCGCCTTCGAGCTCGCGCTCGACCCGCCCGGCACGCCATTCCAGCGCCGGGTCTGGGCCGAGATGGCGAAAATCCCGTGGGGCGAAACCGCCACCTACGGCGACCTCGCCCGCCGCCTCGGCAGCGCCGCGCGCCCGGTCGGCCAGGCCTGCGGGGCCAATCCGATCCCGATTCTCATCCCGTGCCACCGGGTGCTCGCCGGGGACGGCGGGCTCGGCGGCTATTCGGGCGGGGCCGGGCCGGCCACCAAGGCGGCGCTGCTCGCGCTCGAAGGCGCGCGGGCGGCAACGCCGCACCTCTTCGCCGCCCCGCCCGGCAAGTGACAAGGCGGGCGCGGGCGCGATAAAGTCTATTCATCCAACCGGACACACCGTCAGAGCGAGCATCAAGGGGGGAATTCATGCCCGATATCACCATCCAGGGACCGGACGGGAGCTTCGGCGCCTACCTCGCGCAGCCTGCGCGCACGCCCGCACCCGCCGTCGTGGTCGCCCAGGAGATCTTCGGCGTCAACCAGGTCATGCGGGAGGTCTGCGACTGGCTCGCCGGCGAGGGTTACCTCGCCTGCTGCCCGGACATCTTCTGGCGAATCGAGCCGGGGATCCAGCTCACCGACAGGACCGAGGCGGAGTGGGCCCGCGCCTTCGAGCTGTTCAACCTGTTCGACGTGGACAACGGGATCCGGGACCTGCAAGCGACCCTCGCGCACCTGCGCGGCCACGCCGCGTGCAGCGGCAAGGCCGGGTCGATCGGCTATTGCCTGGGCGGCAAGCTCGCCTATCTCATGGCGACCCGCTCCGACGCCGACTGCAACGTGAGCTACTACGGCGTCGGGCTCGACGAGCTCCTGGGCGAGGCCGCCAACATCGCCAAGCCGCTCCTGCTGCACATCGCCTCCAAGGACCGCTTCGTGCCGCCCGCGGCGCAGGAGAAGGTCAAGGCCGGCTTGAAGGACAACCCGCACGTCACCCTCCACGTGTACGAGGGCCAAGACCACGCGTTCGCGCGCGTCGGCGGGGAGCACTATGACAAGGCGGCCGCCGACCTCGCCAACAGGCGTTCGCTCGATTTTTTGAAAGGAAACCTCGGCTGATGACCAAAGCGATCCGAATCCACGAACCCGGCGGGCCCGAGGTGATGCGCTGGGAAGAGGTCGAGGTCGGCGCTCCCGGCCCCGGCCAGGTCCGCCTCGCGCAAACCGCGGTCGGCCTCAACTTCATCGACGTCTACCACCGCACCGGCCTCTACCCCGTGGAGCTGCCGAGCGCGCTGGGCATGGAGGCGGCCGGCGTGATCGAGGCGGTGGGCGAGGGCATCAACGACCTCAAGGTGGGCGACCGGGTGGCCTACGCCTCGCCCCCGGTCGGGGCCTACGCCGAGGCGCGGCTGATGCCGGCCGAGCGCGTGCTCAAGCTGCCCGACGGGATCTCCGACGCCCAGGCCGCCGCCATGATGCTGCAGGGCATGACGGTGCAGTACCTGATCCGGCGCACCTACCGGGTGCAGAAGGGCGATACGGTGCTGTTCCACGCCGCCGCCGGCGGGGTGGGGCTCATCGCCTGCCAGTGGCTCAAGCACCTGGGCGCGACCGTGATCGGCACCGTGGGCAGCGAGGAGAAGGCCGAACTCGCGCGCACGCACGGCTGCGAGCATCCGCTCAATTACCGCAGCGAGGACTTCGTCGCGCGCGTCAAGGAGATCACCGACGGCAAGGGCGTGCCGGTGGTGTACGATTCGGTCGGCAAGGATACCTTCGAGGGCTCGCTCGCCTGCCTGCGCCCGATGGGCCTCATGGTCACCTTCGGCAACGCCTCCGGCCCGGTTCCGCCGTTCGAGCTCGGGCGCTTGGCCGCGATGGGCTCGCTCTACATCACGCGGCCGACGTTGATGACCTACACGGCCAAGCGCGAGGACCTGACGGCGAGCGCCAACGAGCTGTTCGAGGCCGTGCTGTCCGAGGCGGTCAAGATCGAGATCAACCAGACCTATCCGCTCGCCGAAGCCGCCCAGGCGCACCGCGACCTCGAGGCGCGCAAGACGACGGGAAGTACGGTGTTGGTGGTGTGAACACTCAGGCCTCGGGCGCGGTCGGGACGAGGTTTACCGCGGCACAATCAGCGCCACCGCCTTGAATGATAACCGGTTAGAATTGCCCTGGCCGGTGGACCTTCACGTTAGCACTGGATGCAAACGCCGCTACATCTTCGCTGACCCAGGACAGGACGGCAAAGGATTTCCGGAACGTCGAGAAGTAGGCCGCCATCTCCGAATTTTCGCTGATCGCAAAGGCGTAACTGAACTGGTCGCCCGCCCCCCATTTGCCTTGCCTCAGCGTTTGAGGCTGGCCGAGGATTCGGAAAAGATCAGCGGGGATCTCGCCGGTCAAACGCTCGAAGTTCGAAAACCAACGGACGGCAACGCCGCCTGCGCGTGGCACGATGGCGCCTGTCATCGCGTAGTGAAGGGCAAAGCCCAGCTTCGCGCCGAAGGCCTGAATGCTTCGGTTGAGTAGGGGACCGGAGACGTTGAGGACGCCACCAACGCCCGGGAGGGTTATGTTGGCCCGCACGAAACGCTCTTGCTGCCGGAAGGACGCGATCATCTCCTCAAGAAGGCCGGGAACGTTGGTGTTCACTGCGTCCATGATCCGACGCATCTCTTCGCGTTCAACCTCAGTTGGCCCATCCGGGTAAATGCGCCCGAGCATTGCCGCAACCTGCTCGTGCGATGCGGTTGCCCGATTGCAACACTCACAGGCGGGGACCTCTAGACCCTTGGGCCGACGGCGCAGGGAAAACATCTGCCGCGACGGAACGTGATCGACCGTTGTCGCAGGCGTGTTGCCGCCACAGAAGCAGCAAACCAGGTGCTGTTTCAGAAACTCCGCCTTGCGCCGGCGGTTTAGTTTGAATTCGCTCATCACCGTTCCCCAGACAATTCCCGATTCGTCACCCTCGCGCTTAACGCGAGGGTCCATCGCGATGCTGGACAGGGCGGTGCTGACGGACGCATGGTTGGCCGGGTCACGCCCGGCCATCGCACGATGGGGCAGCGATCGCACCGGGCGCGCTTACCCCGCGCCCGCCTCTACTGGCTCATCGCCTCGAAGAAGTCGGCGTTGTTCTTGGTCTGCTTGAGCTTGTCGACCAGAAACTCGATCGCGTCGCTGGGGCCCATGGGCATGAGGATGCGGCGCAGGACCCACATCTTGGAGAGCACGCCCTTGTCGACCAGAAGTTCTTCCTTGCGGGTACCGGATTTTCCTATGTCGAGCGCCGGCCAGGTCCGCTTGTCGGCCAGCTTGCGGTCGAGCACGATCTCCGAGTTGCCGGTGCCCTTGAACTCCTCGAAGATGACCTCGTCCATGCGGCTGCCGGTGTCGATGAGCGCGGTCGCGATGATGGTGAGGCTGCCGCCCTCCTCGATGTTGCGTGCGGCGCCGAAGAAGCGCTTCGGACGCTGCAGCGCGTTGGCGTCGACGCCGCCGGTCAGCACCTTGCCCGAGCTCGGCACCACCGTGTTGTAGGCGCGCGCCAGGCGGGTGATCGAATCGAGCAGGATCACCACGTCCTTCTTGTGCTCGACCAGGCGCTTGGCCTTCTCGATCACCATCTCGGCGACCTGCACGTGGCGCGAGGCCGGCTCGTCGAAGGTCGAACTCACGACCTCGCCCTTGACCGAGCGGTCCATGTCGGTGACCTCCTCGGGGCGCTCGTCAATCAAGAGCACGATCAGGTAGACCTCCGGGTGGTTGTCCGTGATCGCGTGGGCAATGTTCTGCAAAATCATGGTCTTGCCCGCGCGCGGCGGCGAGACGATGAGCGCCCGCTGCCCTTTGCCGAGCGGCGCGATCAGGTCGATGACGCGGGTGGTCAGGTCCTTGTTGGTCGGATCCTGAATTTCCAGGGTGATCTTTTCGTCCGGGTAGAGCGGCGTCAGGTTGTCGAAGTTGATCCGGTGGCGCGAGTTTTCCGGCGAGTCGAAGTTGATCTGGTTGACCTTGAGCAGGGCGAAATAGCGCTCTCCGTCCTTGGGCGCGCGGATCTGGCCCTCGACCGTGTCGCCGGTGCGCAGGCCGAAGCGGCGCACCTGGCTGGGGCTGACGTAGATGTCCGCGGGTCCCGCCAGATAGTTCGATTCGGGGGAGCGGAGGAAGCCGAAGCCGTCCTGCAGGATCTCGAGCACGCCCGCGCCGCTGATCGGGACATCGTTTTCCGCCATCTGTTTCAGGATCGCGAACATCATGTCCTGCTTGCGCAGGGCGCTGGCGTTCTCGATCTGAAGCTCCTCGGCGAAAGCGAGCAGGTCCGCCGGAGTCTTGGCTTTCAGTTCTTGGAGGTTCATTGGCGTTGCGCCTGAGAGATGGAAACGAAACTACGGGGGGAAAGGAAGACCGCGCCGCTCGACCGGCCGCGAGCAGTGCCGGCGGAGCCGCCCGCACCAGAACGGATGGATGGATGCGCAGATTACGGTAAATCCGTTACCGCTTCATTACCTAGGGAGCGTCGTGCCGGACGGCAAGTGCTGAAGAACGAATTGGGGATAGCGAATGCCCCGGGACAAGTCAAGCCGTTGTTCCGGCCGAGCATTTCTTATGCGACAATCAAGCAAGTCATTGCCTCTGCCTTGATTTGGACGGGCATGGCCCTGGCCCGGGTCTAGAACGGCTTGACCACGGCCAGGATCACGATGCCGATCACGAGCAGAGTCGGCGCCTCGTTGATCGCCCGGTAGAATGCCTCCGGATGCCGGTTGGCGTCGGCGGCGAAGTGGCGGCGCCAGCGCGCGAAAACCGCATGGACGAGCTGCATTCCGATCAGAAGCACGAACTTCAGGATCATCCACGTATCGCCCCACGCGTCCAGGTGCGCGACCAGCGCAAGACCCAGCAGCCAGCTCGCGATCATCGCCGGGTTGACGATGACGCGCAGCAGGCGGCGCTCCATGACCTTGAAGGTCTCCGACTGCGCGGAGCCCGCCTCCACGGCGCAGTGGTATACGTAGAGCCGCGGCAGGTACCACATCCCTGCCATCCAGGCCATCACGGCGATGACGTGGAACGCCTTGACCCAGACATAGCCCTCGTCCAGGAACCCGGCCATTGACACCCTCCTGTTCCCGCTTACCTCGTCACGCGCTCGAGTGCAGGCAGCGCCGCCTGTCCGCCGGGCACGTGCGTCCGCCGGCACCGGAACACACGGGCCGCGATTCGGCCAGCGCGGCGCGCACGAGCCGGGCGAGTCCCTCGATGAAGCGTGGCCCGTCCGCCACCGTCGGCACGCGCTCGTAGGCCGGCACCCCGCTTTCGCGGGCCAGCTGGCGATAGTCGATGTCAAGTTCGACGAGCGTTTCGGAATGCTCCGAGACGAAGGCGATCGGCACGACCACAACCGGGACGCCCTCGCGCCCCGCACGGGCGATCTCGGCGTCCGTGCCCGGCCCGATCCACTCCAGCCGACCGACCCGGCTTTGATAGCAGATCCGCCAGTCCAGGTCGGGGATGCCGAGCTCATCGAGGACCGCGGCCACGCTCCGCTCCACCTGCCACGGATATGGATCGCCGCCGGCAACGATCTTCCGAGGCAGGCCATGCGCGGAAAACAGCACGCGCGGCCGTCCGGACGATTTCGCCCGCTGCAGCGCCGCACGGACCCCGGCGGCCACTTCGGCAACGAAGCCGGGCTCGCTCGGATAGCAACACAGCGTCGTCGTGGGCACCACCAAACGCGCCCGCGCCGCAGCACGGGTCCAGTCCGCCACGGACGAGCCGGTCGTGGTCGTCGAGAACTGGGGATAGAGCGGTAAGAGAACGATCCGCTCCGCTCCGTAGGCCTTGACCGCCGCGGCGGCCTCGTCGCTGCGCGGATGCCAGTAGCGCATCGCGATGTAGACCTTGAACTCCGGCCCCTCGCCGCTCTGACAGGCAAGCGCCGCCTCCAGTGCTGCGGCCTGTGCCTGTGTGTTCGCGAGCAACGGCGAGCCGCCGCCGATCGTCGCGTAAATCCGCCGCGCCACCGGCGCGCGGCGCCAGGAGATGAACCTGGCCAAAAGCCACCGCACCAGCCGCGGCGCGGCGATGATCGCCCGGTCGTCGAACAGGTTGAGCAAAAATGGCCGCACGGCGTCGAGCCGGTCCGGGCCGCCCAGGTTGAACAGAATCACCGCCACCTTGCTCACGCCGTTACCGATCGTCTCCACACTGCCGCGTTTTCAGCCTCGCCATGCCCGTACCTGCTCCACCAGCGCCGCCACGTGGTCGGGAGGCGTTTCCGGGATGATGCCGTGACCGAGGTTGAAGATGAACGCCCCGCCGCCGAGTCCCGTCAGGATTTCACGCACGCCCTCGCACATCGCCGCCCCGCCGACCACGAGCAGGAGCGGGTCGAGGTTGCCCTGCACGGTGACCTTCCACTGCAGGTTCTGACGGGCCCAGCCAAGCGGCACCGTGGTGTCCAGACTCAGGCCCGCAGCCCCGCTTTCGCCTGCGAAGGTCTCGTAGAACGCGCCGGCGCCGCGCGGAAACAGGATCATCGGCACCTCCGGGTGCGCCGCCGCCACTCGACGCCGGATTTCCGCCACCGGAGCAAGACACCAGCGCCGCAGGCCCGCCTCCGCCCACACCCCGGCCCAGCTGTCGAACAATTGCAGGACCTCGGCCCCGGCCTCCACCTGAGCAATGAGATACTCCGACGTGACCTCGACCAGGAGATCGATCAAGCGCTCGAACTCCTCTGGCGCGCGGTACGCCCACGTTTTCGCCTTGACAAAGTCCTTGCTCGCGCCGCCCTCCACCATGTAGCTCGCCACCGTCCACGGCGCACCCGCGAATCCGATCAGCGCGGTGCGGCCCGGCAACGCACCGCGCAGCCCGGCAATCGTCTCGTAGACCGGACCCAGGATCCGATGCACCCGCGACGGCGCGATGGCCCCGAGGTCGGATACCCTGATAATCGGTTCGAGCCGCGGCCCCACCGCATCCTCGAACCACACGCGCTGCCCCAGGGCGTACGGGACGACCAGGATATCGGAGAACAGGATCGCACCGTCGAATCCGAAGCGGCGAATCGGCTGGAGCGTCACCTCAACGGCCAGTTCCGGCGTGAGGCACAGGTCGAGGAAGTCCTTTGCCCGCGCACGAATCTTCCGGTACTCGGGCAGATAGCGGCCCGCTTGACGCATGAGCCAGACGGGCGGTGGAATGCAGACCTCTCCCTTGAGCGCCCGCAGGAGAGGTTTGGCGGCAGTTTCCACTACGCCTGGAGAGGTTCGGTTGGGGTGAAACGCGCACTTCTTATACTACTTTCTATTATAAAGAAATCTTTTGTAGTTGTAGTTGTGGCTGTGGATTCCGGGGTTTGGCCGTTTGTCCCGCACTTGTTCAGCGGCGGCGGTCTTGGCCTCGCACGGCACGTGTCGGATGTGGATGATTCGACTGGACGGTGCCTGCCTCTGCCATGTGGGGGCGGGTTGCACGGCGCGGGGAACCGGTGGATAAGAGGGACAAGTGCCGCAGCCTTCGTATCGAGGAGCCGGTTTTCCTCGGGACGGGAAATCCGTCGGAGGTGATGGAGGAAAAGGGGGAGAGGGTGCATGCATGCCTGGAGGATTCCGCGACCCTCGGCTCGCAGCGCTGACTTGTCCCCGCAATGCGGAGACACGCGTCTTGGTCTGTGGGTGCTCTCGTACCGGGCCGGACAGAGACCGACGCCATGACGGTGCATCACCTGCACTTGGTTTCCGACGCGACCGGTGAAACCATTAATGCGGTCGCGCGGGCGTGTCTCGTCCAGTTCGAGGCCGTCGAGCCGATCGAGCACGTGTGGAGCCTGATTCGTACCAAGGGACAGATGGAGAAGTGCCTGCGGGGGATCGAAGAGAATCCGGGCCCGGTGCTGTTCACGCTGGTCAACGACTCTCTGTGCAGGGTCCTGACCGAAGGGTGCCGCCGTCTCGACGTACCGTGTATTCCCGTGCTGGACCCGGTCATCCATCGGCTTGCGTCCTGGTTCGGCGAGGAGATTCGGGGTCGCCCGGGGCTGCAGCACGCGCTCGACGCCGAATACTTCCACCGCATGGACGCGATGAACTTCGCCCTGGCGCATGACGACGGACAGCTCTCCGAGGAACTGGACATGGCCGATGTGGTGCTGGTCGGCGTTTCGCGAACATCCAAGACTCCGACCTGCATTTACCTCGCGAATCGCGGCATCAAGGCGGCCAATGTGCCGGTCGTACCGGGCTGCTCGCTACCCGGCACGCTGTTCAATGCCAGCCGTCCCCTCATCGTCGGCCTGACGAAGGACCCGGTGCGATTGGTGCAGGTGCGGCGTAATCGCCTACGGATGATCGCACATGACCAGGATGACACGGATTACGTAGATACGGATTCGGTGCGCGAGGAGGTGGCCTTCGCGCGCAAGCTGTGCCGCCAGAACAACTGGTTGCTGATCGATGTGACACGGCGCTCGATCGAGGAGACAGCTGCGACTATTCTGAACTATTTCGCCCGCCATCGCGGAGCGGCCGAGTGAGCAGGCCACGCCGGCCCCCGCGCAGGGCGCGCCTCGGTGGGGCCGAGCCGGGCGAGATTGTGTTGGCTTCAGCGAGTCGTGCCCGGCTGAAGATGCTCGTGCGAGCCGGAGTGGCGGTGCATGTGGAGCCGGCCCGGATCGATGAGGCCGAGGTCAAAGCCTCGTTGCGCGTGGCGGGCGCGACGGCGGCCCAGGCCGCGGAGACTTTGGCCGAGCTGAAGGCCCAGCGCGTGGCGCGCAGGCACGCCCGCGCGCTCGTCATCGGCGCGGACCAGATCCTCGAATGCGACGGCATGTGGTTCGAAAAGCCGAGCGATCATGAGCAGGCCGCGGCCCATCTGCGCGCATTGAGGGGTCGGAGCCACGCGCTGGTGACCGCGGTGTGTGCGGTACGCGATGGCGCACGCCTGTGGCATCATACGGATGTGGCGCGCCTGACGATGCGGCCGCTCAGCGACTCCTTCATCGCGCAATATCTGGATGCGGCCGGCGAGGCGGCGTGCGCCTCGGTCGGCGCCTATCAACTCGAGGGCTTGGGGGCGCAGCTCTTCACGGGGATCGAGGGGGACCACTTCACGGTTCTCGGCCTGCCGCTCATTCCGCTGCTCGGCTTCCTGCGCGAACACGGGCTCGTGCCGCAATGATCCTCTCCGGCAGTGCCAAGCTGGCCGGCGTCATGGGCTGGCCGGTCGCTCATTCGCGCTCGCCGCGTCTGCACGGCTATTGGCTCGAGCGATACGGCATCGATGGAGCCTTCGTTCCGCTCCCGGTACGACCGGAGCGGTTCCCGGCTGCGATCCGCTGCCTTGCCGACATGGGCTTCCGTGGGGTCAACCTCACCCTGCCGCACAAGGAGGCCGCGCTCCAGGTCTGCGACGACATCGATCCGCTTGCGCAACGAATCGGCGCGGTCAATACGATCGTCTTCGAGGACGGCCGAGTGAAGGGCAGCAATACGGACGGGTTCGGGTTCCTCGAAAATCTGCGCCAGAATGCGCCAGGCTGGAGCGCCGCTACGGGCCCGGCGCTCGTCCTCGGTGCCGGCGGCGCGGCGCGGGCCATCGTGGCGGCGCTGTGTGAGGCCGGCGCGCCGGAGATCCGCCTCGGCAATCGCACGGCCCACCGCGCCGAGGCGTTGGCTGCGGCGCTGGACGGGCGGCTCACCGTCGTGCCGTGGGAGCGGCGCGCGGACGCGGCGGCGGACATCGCCTTGCTGGTCAACACGACGAGTCTGGGCATGAGGGGCCAGCCCGAGCTCGACTTGGCGCTGGAACGATTGCCGCCCAGAGCGCTGGTCACCGATCTCGTCTACACGCCGTTGGAGACATCGCTGCTGGGCCGGGCCCGCGCGCGCGGCAACCCGGTGGTCGACGGGCTCGGCATGCTGCTGCACCAGGCCCGGCCGGGATTCGCGGCGTGGTTCGGCGTGGCGCCGGAGGTGACGCCGGAGCTGCGCGAATTCGTTGCCACGGGGTAATCCCCGGGCGGCCGAGATGTCGTTGCGCGCGCGCCGCATTCCGCCGATTGTCATCGGGCTCACCGGCTCGGTCGGCATGGGCAAATCCACGGCGGCGGGCATGCTTCGCCGCATGGGTCTGCCGCTGCACGACGCCGACGCGGCGGTGCACCGGCTGCTCGCTCAGGGCGGGGCGGCGGTCAAGCCGGTGAAGGCCGCGTTTTCCGGCGTCACGTGGCGCGGCGCCATAGATCGCAAGAAGCTCGGCGCACGCGTGTTCGAGAACGCCGAGGCGCTGCGGCGGCTGGAGGCGATCCTGCATCCGCTGGTGCGGCACTCCGCGCGGCGGTTCCTGAAGATTGCGGCGCGGCAGCGGCGGCGCCTCGCGGTGCTCGACATTCCCCTGCTTTTCGAGACCGGCGGGGAGGCCATGTGCGACGCCGTGATCGTGGTGAGCGCACCGGAATTCGTGCAGCGCGCGCGCGTGCTCGCTCGGCCCGGGATGACGGCGGCGCGCTTCCGCGCCATCCGCGCCAAGCAGATGCCCGACCGGCTCAAGCGGCGGCGCGCCGATTTCGTCGTCAAGACCGGTTTGAGCAGGCGCGAGACCTTGCGCCAGCTGCGTGTGGTGGTCAGACTGCTGCGCGCTAGCCCGCGTCGGCGGCCCCGCCGCCGCGCGTGGCCGTTGCAGGGACCCGCCCGCCGACGCTGCCCGGGACGCCATGCGTGAGATCGTGCTCGATACGGAGACCACGGGGCTCGACCCGGAGGCCGGCCACCGGATCGTCGAGGTCGCCTGCCTCGAGCTCATGTACTGCGTGCCGACCGGCAGGCACTTCCGCAAATACGTCAACCCGGAGCGGGACATGCCGGCGGATGCCCAGAGCGTGCACGGCCTGACGGCCGAGTTCCTGGCCCGCCACCCGCCCTTCGGGCAGATCGTCGAAGAGTTCCTGGCGTTCATCGACGACGCTCCGCTCGTGATCCACAACGCCCAGTTCGATCTGCGGTTTCTCAACGCGGAACTCGCGCGCGTGGGCCGGCCGCCGCTCGACCCCGCGCGCGCGGTCGACACCGTTGCGTTGGCGCGCCAGCGTTTTCCGGGGGCACAGGTGAGTCTGGACGCGCTGTGCCGCCGCTTCGAGATCGACACCTCGGCGCGCACGCTGCACGGCGCGCTGCTCGACTGCCAGCTGCTCGCCGACGTCTACCTCGAGCTGCGCGGCGGCCGGCAGCCGGGCTTCGACCTCGGCCAGGTCCGTGGCGCCGGCGGCCAGGCACAGCCCGCGGAGCGTCGCCCGGTACGTCCACCCAGGCCGCACGCGCCGACGCAGGAGGAGATCGGGGCCCACGAGGCCCTGCTCGGGAAGATCAAAGACCCGATCTGGCGCCGGTGACCGCCGGGGGATGGGCGCGTCGGTTCAGCTTCCCGGCGCGGCTGCTTTTGCCTCGGCGGTTCGCAAGGTGCCCTTTTTGTGGCGCAGGTAGAACTGCTCGAAGTCGATCGGATTGACGACCAGGGGCGGAAAGCCGCCATCGCGCGTCACCGCGGCGAGCGTGCTGCGCGCGAAGGGGAAAAGATGACGCGGCGTCTCGCTGAGCAGGAGAGGCTCGAGCTCCGCCTCGGGAACGGAGTCGGCGATGGTGGCGATGCCGGCGTAATCGAGCTCGATGAGGAAGGCCGCCTGGTCCGCCGTCGTCGCCCCGACGCGGAAGCTCAGGACCACCTCATAGGTCCGCTCGCCCAGGTGCGCGGAGGTTACGTCGATGTTGACGTTGACGTCGGGCGGCGTCTCGGCGAACGCGGCGAAGACCTCCGGCGCGTTCGGGTTCTCGAACGACAGATCCTTGATGTACTGCGTGTTGATGACGAGCGGCTGCTCGCCCGAGGTCTCGGCCATGGCGTGCTCCCGGCTTGGGCGGCGGTTTGGCTATCACGGTTCGCCGCCCGGCACAACCGGGACGGCGCGCCGGCCGGCGGCTAGTCGGCGATCGGGCGGAACGGCAATACGGCGCCGTTGCCCACGGCCTGGCCGGTGAGGCCGCGGATGAACCCCCAGTGCGAGACCACGACCACGTGCGGCCAGTCCGCGGTCGCGGCCATGACGGCGCGAAAGGCGGCGCAGCGCGCCAGCAATTGGTGCTCCGCCTCTTCCGGCTCCGGCCACCAGCGCTCGGGCAGGTCGCCGAAGTCGAACGCCGGCCAGCGCGCCGCCAGATCCGAGCGCGGCGAGCCGATGTCGCAGACGAAGAACGCGCGCTCGCGCACCAGCGGCTCGATCGCCACCGACAGGCCGAGCCGCTCGGCCAGGATCTCCGCGGTGTGCAGCGTGCGGGTGTAGGGGCTCGCCAGGATGCGCCGCACGTCCCGCGTGGCGAGGAGTTCGGCGACCTCTTCGGACTGGCGCACGCCTTCCTCGGTCAGGCCCGGATCGACGATCCCCGGATCCTGCCGCGTGGCGCCGTAAACCACGTTGAAGCGCGACTGGCCATGGCGCACCAGGATCACCGGAGCAGCCTCCGCCGCCGGGTCGGACGCCGGGGCGGCTCGCCGGGCTCGGCGGTCCCGGTCACGTCGCGGTATTCGGCGTCGATCGTGGGACCGGGCCCGGGGACCACCTCCTCTCCGTCGACGAAGACCCGGGTCTCCATCCGGCCCTTCATGTGGCGGCCGAGGAGGTCGCGCAGCAGATCCCGCACCGGCGGCAGGAACAGCAGGAAACCGACCGAATCGGTGACGAACCCGGGAGTCAGGAGCAAGGCCCCGGCGATCAGCAGGCAGGCGCCGTCGAACAGCTCGCGCGCGGGCAGCGCGCCGCGGTCGATCTGCGCCCGGGCGCGGGCCAGCGTAGCCAAGCCCTGGGCGCGCAACTGCCAGGTGCCCAGGACGGCAGTGAATACGACCAGGCCGAGCGTGGACCACAGGCCGATCGCACCCCCGACCTCGATGAAAACGGCGATTTCCAGGAGCGGCACGCCGATGAAGGCGGCCAGAAGAAGGATACCCATGCTTGCTCTTTTCCCGGCGGTTCCCTATTTACTTTGTGTAAGGGCGCGCATCCGCAAGGCCCGCACAGGTCATCCGGCCGGCGTTCAGGGGAATCCGGACGCCGGAGGTTTTCTTGCGGCGTCCGCCATCGCATGCGGCCTGGATGGACGGACACGGCTCATGAGCGACGGTTTCCAGTTTCTCGACATCGTCCTTTTCGCTGCGATCGCGGCGTTCTTCGTGCTGCGGCTGCGCAGCGTGCTGGGCAAGCGCACCGGCCATGAGAAGCGACCCAACTATGACCGCCTCGGCAAACGCAAGGGCGAGCCGGCCGAGGACGAAAAGGTCATTCCCCTACCCGACCGCTCCGCGTCTGGCAAGGGCGGCGAGCCTGGCGAGGAGGGGGAAGAAGCCCCGGCCGCGGCCGCCGAGGGCGAGGAGCTGGCGCCGGTCGCCGCCGGGCTGACCCAGATCAAGCTCGCCGACAAGAACTTCGACGAGGAGCAGTTCCTGAGCGGCGCGCGCGCCGCCTTCGAGATGACCGTCTCCGCCTATGCCCAGGGCGAGAAGCGGGCGCTGCGCCCGCTCTTGTCCAACGACGTCTACGACGAATTCGCCGGCGCAATCGAGGAGCGGCAGAAGGCCGGGCACACGCTGGAGACGACCCTGGTCGGAACCGACGAGGCCGCTATCGTCGAGGCCGAGCTGCAGGGCCGCACCGCCTTCGTCACCGTCAAGTTCGTTTCCCAACAGATCAACGTCGTGCGCGACCAGGACGGCAACGTCGTGGACGGCGACCCCAATCAGGTCACCAAGATCACCGATATCTGGACCTTTGCCCGCAACACGCGCAGCCGCGACCCGAACTGGACCCTGGTCGCCACGCAAAGCCCCAACTGAGCGCGCCGGCCCGCGTACGAGGCGGGAAGACCCGCGCTTCCGGACCCGGTATAAGTGGTCCGCGAGTCGGGTCTCATTCGGCGACGGGCGCGCTATGTCTCAACGAATCGCAAACGCACGCGCGCGCCGCGGGGCGACCGCGGGCGTCTTGCGGCTGTTGCTGCCGTGGCTATTGGTCGCGGCCCTGGTCGGCTGCGAGAAGAAGGTGCCGCCCGAGCTGCCCGCGCGCCTGGTGCTCACCCCGGTGAGTTTCGACGCCGTGCCCGGCTGGCGCGAGGACGCGGTGGGCGAGGCGCTGCCGGCGCTGGTCCGGTCCTGCGCCCGGCTCGACGGGCAGCCCGACGGCCGCGCCTACGGCAACGGCGGCGACGGGCTCGCCGGTAGGGTGGCGGACTGGCGGGCACCCTGCGCGGCGCTCGCGGGACTGCGGGCGGGCGACGAGGCGGGCGCGCGGGCCGCGCTCGAGACGTGGTTCGCGCCGTTCAAGGCCACGAACAACGACCGCGAGGGAGGCCTGATCACCGGGTATTACGAGGCCGAACTCGAGGGCGCGCTGTTCCCCGGCGCCGAGTACCGCATTCCGGTCTACGGCCGGCCCGACGACCTGGTCATCGCCGACCTCGGCCTGTTCGCGTCCGAACTGCGCGGCCGGCGCGTCGTCGGCCGGGTCGAGGACGGCCGCCTTCTGCCCTATCTCACGCGCAAGGATATCGACCGCGGCGGGCTCGGCGGGCGCAACCTGGAGCTGCTCTGGGCCAAGGACCCGGTCGACGTGTTCTTCCTCCACATCCAGGGCTCCGGCAGGGTGCGGTTCCCCGATGGCTCCGAGCGCCGCATCGGCTTCGCCGCTTCCAACGGCCACGACTTCACCGGCATCGGGCGGGCCCTCATAGACGAGGGCAAGGTGCCGCGCGAGCAGGCCTCCATGCAGGGCATCCGCGCTTGGCTGCGCGCCCACCCGGAGGAGGCGGAGCGGATCATGGTGCGCAACGCGCGCTACATCTTCTTCCGCTGGATCGACGGCGAAGGGCCCATCGGCGCGCAAGGGGTCGCGCTCACCGCCGGGCGCAGCCTGGCGGTCGACCCGCGCTTCCTGCCGCTCGGCGTTCCGGTTTTCCTCGACACCACCTGGCCGGGCGGAAAGCGGCCGCTGCGCCGCCTCATGGTCGCGCAGGATGCGGGCGCGGCGATCAAGGGGCCGCTGCGCGCCGACTTCTTCTGGGGCTCGGGCGAGCCGGCGCTGGAGCAGGCCGGGCGCATGAAGCAGGAGGGCCGTTTCTACATCCTGCTGCCCAGGTCGGTCGCCGAGCGGCGCAAGGCCACGAGCTGAACCGCGCCCGGCGCGCTTGCTTTCCCGCGCGCCTTGCATTATCGCGGGCGGGACGCGCCGTGCTTTGGCGCTTTTCGCGAGAAAGAGTTCACCGCATGTCCGAGAAGCCGGTCCGCGTCGGGCTGTTCGTGACCTGCCTCGTCGACCTGTTCCGGCCGAGCGTGGGCTTCGCCGCGGTCAAGCTGCTCGAGGACGTCGGCTGCGCGGTCGAGGCGCCGCGCGCGCAGACCTGTTGCGGCCAGCCGGCCTACAACGCCGGCGACCGCGCCGACGCCGAGGACCTGGCGCGGCGCACCGTGGCGGCTTTCGAGGGCTTCGACTACGTGGTCGCGCCGTCCGGTTCGTGCGCGGCCATGATCCGCGAGCATTACCCGGCCCTGCTGGCCGGCGATCCGGCGTGGGCGGCGCGGGCCGAGGACGTGGCGGCGCGCACCTACGAGCTGGTGTCGTTTCTCACCGACGCGCGCGGCGTGGACGCCGTGGACGCCCGCTACGAGGACAGCGTCACCTATCACGATTCCTGCTCGGGCCTGCGCGAGCTGGGCATCCACGCGCAGCCGCGCGCGCTGCTCGCCACCGTGGACGGGTTGGAGCTGACCGAGCTGCCCGACGCCGACGTGTGCTGCGGCTTCGGCGGCACGTTCTGCGTCAAGTACCCGGACATCTCCAACGTCATGGTGAGCGAGAAGGCGGCGTGTGTGGACGGGACCGGGGCCGGGACCCTGCTCGCCGGCGACCTGGGCTGCCTGATGAACATGGCGGGCAAGCTCAAGCGCCGGGGCTCGCCCGTGCGCGTGCGCCACGTCGCCGAGGTGCTGGCCGGCATGACCGACGCTCCGGCCATCGGCGAGGGCGCGGAGGGCTGAGCCGGGCCATGCGCTCCACCGCCCACGCCTTCAAGGACAACGCCAAGGTCGCGGTCGCCGATCCGCAGCTCAGGCGCGCGCTCGCCCACGTCAAGGAGGGCTTCATCGTCAAGCGCGCCAAGGCGGCGGCGCGGCTGCCCGAGTTCGAAGCCCTGCGCGACGCCGCGCGCGACATCAAGGACCACACGCTGGCCCATATCGACCTGTATCTGGAACGCTACGAGGCCGCGGTGGTGGCCGGCGGCGGGCAGGTGCACTGGTGCGCGAGCGCCGAGGAGGCCCGCGCCGCGATCCTCGACATTTGCCGCCGCGCGGGCGCGAGGACGGTGACCAAGGGCAAATCCATGATCGCCGAGGAGATCGCGCTCAACGAGCACCTCGAGGCGAACGGGATCACGCCGGTCGAGACCGACCTCGGCGAGTACATCATCCAGCTGCGCCACGAGCCGCCGAGCCACATCATCGCCCCCGCCGTACACCTGACCAAGGACCTGATCGAGGCCGACTTCCGCGCCGAGCACACCCAGTTCCCGCCCGAACGTTCCTTGTCCGAGCCGCGCGAGCTGGTCGACGAGGCGCGCAGGGTGCTGCGCGAGCGCTTTCTCGGCGCCGACGTCGGCATCACCGGGGCGAACTTCCTCGTCGCCGAGACCGGCTCCTCCGTCATCGTCACCAACGAGGGCAACGGCGACCTCACCCAGATCCTGCCCCGGGTTCACATCGTCATCGCCAGCCTGGAAAAGGTGGTGCCCACGCTGGAGGACGTGAGCACGATCCTGCGCGTGCTCGCACGCTCGGCCACCGGGCAGGAGTTCTCGACCTACACCACGGTCTCCACCGGCCCGAAACGCCCCGGGGATCGCGACGGACCGGAGCAATACCACGTCGTGCTGCTCGACAACGGGCGCTCGGCCATGCTCGGCGGGGAGCTGCGCGAGGTCCTGCGCTGCATCCGCTGCGGCGCGTGCATGAACCACTGCCCGGTCTACCACGCGGTCGGCGGCCATGCCTACGGCTGGGTCTACCCCGGGCCGATCGGCGCGGTGCTGACGCCGGCGCTGATCGGCGTGGAAGAGGCCGGGCATCTTCCCAACGCCTCGACCTTCTGCGGACGCTGCGAGGCCGTGTGCCCCATGCGCATCCCTCTGCCCAGGATGATGCGCCATTGGCGCGAGCGCGAGTTCGAGCGCCACCTGACGCCCGCCGCGGTGCGCGCCGGGTTGAGGCTCTGGGCGTTCCTCGCCAAGCGCCCGGCGCTGTACCACCTCGCGACCGGGATGCAGGCGCGTGTGCTCGGCGCGCTCGGCCGGCGGCGCGGGCGCTTCGCGGCGCTGCCGCTGGCCGGCGGCTGGACCCGGCACCGGGACTTTCCGGCGCCGCAGGGGCGCACCTTCCAGGCGCTGTGGGCCGCGCGGCAAAGGGGACGGGCGCGGTGAGCGGCGCGCGCGAGCGGGTCCTCGGCGCGGTGCGGCGCGCGCTCAAGCGCGACCCGGACGACGCGGCCGCGCGCGCCGCGGTCGAGACCCGTCTGGTCGCGCCGCGCCGCGGCCCGGTGCCGGCGCGCGCGCACCTGCCGCACGGCGAGCAGGTCGACCTGTTCGAGGTCATGGCGGTCGAGCAGTCGGCCACCGTCGCCCGCGTGCCGGGCCCGCGGGCCGTGCCGGGGGCGGTGGCCGAGTACCTCAAGGTGCATAATCTGCCGCCAAAATTGAAACTTGCGCCCGATCCCGGCCTCGAGGCCCTGCCGTGGAAACGGCACAAGCTGCTCGAGATCGCCACGGGCCGCGGCGAGGCGGACGACGAGGTCTCGGTCACCGGCGCCTTCGCCGGCATCGCCGAGACCGGGACGCTCATGCTCCACTCCGGGCCCGAGGGGCCGACCACGCTCAACTTCCTGCCCGATACGCACATCGTGGTGCTCGGCGCCTCGCAGGTGGTCGGCGCCTACGAGGACGCCTGGGAACGGGTGCGCGCGGCCTACGGCCGCGGGGTGCTGCCGCGCACGGTCAATTTCATCACCGGGCCCTCGCGCACCGCCGACATCGAGCAGACGATCCAGCTCGGCGCGCACGGGCCGCGCCGCCTGCACATCGTCCTCGTCGAGGACGGCGCGGCCGATGACCCGTAGGCGGCCGGGCGGCCCGCCCGCGCTCTCGCCCGAGGAGCGCGACCTGTGGCTGCGCGTGACGCGCGGGGCCCGGCCCCTGAGCAAGCCCGAGCGTGCGCGGCGCGAGGCCGTAAAGGAGGCGCCGGCCGAGGCCGACTCCGCGCCCCGGAACGTTCCCAAGGGCACGGCGACATCGGCCCCGCCATCGCCACCCGCCCGGACCGAGCGGCCCCCGCAGCTGCCCGAGCTCGCGCCCGGGACCGTGGCCGGGGTCGACCGGCGCACCGCCGAGCGCCTGAAGCGCGGCCAGCTGCCGGTCGAGGCGAGCCTCGACCTGCACGGCTTGACCCAGGTCGAGGCGCAGCGCGAGCTGGCGGCGTTCCTCGCGGAGGCGCATGCGGCGGGCAAGCGCTGCGTGCTGGTCATCACCGGCAAGGGCGTGACCAAGGAGGCCGGCGGCGTGCTGCGCGCCCAGGTTCCGCGCTGGCTCAACCTGCCGCCCAACCGGGCGCGCGTGCTCGCCTTCGCCTACGCCCAGCCGCGCCACGGCGGCCACGGCGCGCTCTACGTCCTGCTGCGGCGCAGGCGCGGCGAATAACCGGAGACGGACGGGCGAATCGACGCTAAACTGATTCCCGGTTAAGCCTGACCCGGGGGGATCGGCCATGCTCCTGCTCGAAGGCTCGTGCCACTGCGGCGCGGTGCGCTTTTCCGTGCTCTCGCACACGCCGCAGCCCTACATGCGCTGCTACTGTTCGATCTGTCGCAAGACCGCGGGCGGCGGCGGGTACGCGATCAACATCATGGGCGAGGCGCGCTCGCTCGAGGTGGCGGGAAGGCGGCACCTGGGCGTCTACCGGGCGCGGGGGAGCCTGGAGGACCCGCAGGGGATCAGCCCCGCGCGCCGGCATTTCTGCCGCCGCTGCGGCAGCGCGCTCTTCGTCGCCGACCCGCGTTGGCCGGAGTGGGTCTATCCCTTCGCCTCGGCCATCGATACCCCGCTGCCGGCGCCGCGCGAGCGCGTGCACATCCTGCTCGACGACAAGGCGCCGTGGGTGCGCGTCCGCGCGGGCAGGCGCGACGCCTGCTTCGCGGCCTACCCGGACCAGTCCATCGAGGGCTGGCACAAGGCCCGCGGGCTGTACGTCGAGTAGTGTCGGACAAGGAATGATTTCGATAGCGAAACGACATCGTCCATGACGCCCTTCGGCGAGAAGATGCGGGAACTGCGCGCCGCGCGCGGCCTGGCGCTCAAGGACATGGCGGCGGGTCTGGGCGTCTCGCCCGCCTACCTCTCGGCGCTCGAGCACGGCCAGCGCGGCCGGCCCAACCGGCGCTTCGTGCACCGGGTGTGCCAGTACCTCGGCGTCATCTGGGACGACGCGGAGGAGTTGCAGCGCCTCGCCGACCTCTCGCACCCGCGCGTGGTGGTCGACACCTCGGGGCTGTCGCCGCGGGCGACCGAGCTCGCCAATCTGCTCGCCGAGCGCATCGCCGACCTGCCCGAGGAAACGATAGAGCAGCTACTCGGCGAAATGAAGGACACGGCCGGAGGGTGAAGACCACGCCTCGACAAAATTGACTGGTCGACGCAGCTGCGTTCCCTCTCTCCGCGCGGGAGAGGGACAGCGCGAGGGGCGCGACGTACCAAGGGCGTTTGCTACACCCGCTAAAGCATAAACTTGCTGAGATCCGCGTTCTTGGCGAGTTCGGCGACCTGGTCGTGGACGTAGGCCGCGTCGATGGTGATGGCCTCGCCGCCGCGGTCGGTGGCGGTGAACGAGATCTCCTCGAGCAATTTCTCCATCACCGTGTGCAGGCGCCGGGCGCCGATGTTCTCGACGCTCGAGTTGATCTCGGCGGCCAGGTCGGCGAGCGCGTCGATCGCGTCCTCGGTGAAGTCGAGGCTCACCCCCTCGGTCTCGAGCAGGGCCTTGTACTGGCGCACCAGGCTGTTCTCCGGCTCGGTCAGGATGCGCTTGAAGTCGTGGCGGTCGAGCGCGGAAAGCTCGACCCGGATCGGCAGGCGGCCCTGGAGCTCGGGCAGCAGGTCCGACGGCTTGGCCAGGTGGAACGCGCCCGAGGCGATGAACAGGACGTGGTCGGTCTTGACCGCGCCGTGCTTGGTCGCCACGCTCGTGCCCTCGATGAGCGGCAGCAGGTCGCGCTGCACGCCCTCGCGCGAGACGTCCGCGCCGATGCGCTCGGAACGCACGGTGATCTTGTCGATCTCGTCGAGGAAGACGATGCCGTTCTGCTCGACCGTGGCGATCGCCTCGCCGGTCACCGCCTCCTGGTCGAGCAGCTTGTCGCTCTCCTCCTGGGTGAGCACCTCCATGGCCTCGCCGATCGGCAGGCGCCGCTTCTTGGTCCGGGTGCCGAAGGCTTTGCCGAAGATGTCGTTGAGGTTGATCATGCCCATGCTGGCTCCCGGCATGCCCGGGATGTCCATGGTCGGCAGCTGCAGGGTCGCGACATCCGCCACGTCGACCTCGATCTCGCGCCCGTCGAGGTCGCCGTGGCGCAGCATGCGGCGGAACTTGGCGCGCGTTTCGGCGCCCGCGTTCTCGCCGACGAGCGCGTCGAGCAGCCGCTCCTCGGCGCTCAACTCGGCCTTGGCCTTGACCTCCTTGGACATGCGCTCGCGGGTCATGGCGATCGAGATCTCGACCAGGTCGCGCACGATCTGCTCCACGTCCCGGCCGACGTAGCCGACCTCGGTGAACTTGGTCGCCTCGACCTTGATGAACGGCGCCTGGGCGAGCCGGGCGAGCCGGCGCGCGATTTCGGTCTTGCCCACCCCGGTCGGCCCGATCATCAGGATGTTCTTGGGCAGCACCTCCTCGCGCAGCTCCTCGGGCAGCTGCTGGCGCCGCCAGCGGTTCCTGAGCGCGATCGCGACGGCGCGCTTGGCGTCGTTCTGGCCGACGATGTAGCGGTCCAGCTCCGAGACGATCTCGCGCGGGCTGAAGGCGGTGGCGTGCGGCGCGGCCAGGCGCCGGTCAGCCGGCTGTGATGCTTTCGAGAACGATACGCTCATTGGTATAGATGCAAATCCCTGCGGCGATTTCCATGGCCGTGCGCGCGATCGCCTCGGCCTCCATGTCGTCCCGGTCGATGAGCGCGCGCGCGGCGGCGAGCGCGTAGGGCCCGCCCGAGCCGATGCCGATCAGGCCGTCCTCCGGCTCGAGCACGTCGCCGGTGCCGGTCAACACCAGCGATACCGAGGCGTCGGCCACGGCCATCATGGCCTCGAGCCGGCGCAGGTAGCGGTCGGTGCGCCAGTCCTTGGCGAGCTCCACGCAGGCGCGGGTGAGCTGGCCCGGATAGGTCTCGAGCTTGGCCTCCAAGCGCTCGAACAGGGTGAGCGCGTCGGCCGTGGCGCCGGCGAAGCCGCCGATCACCTCGCCCTTGCCGAGCCGGCGCACCTTGCGCGCGTTGGACTTGACCACGGTGTTGCCGAAGCTGACCTGACCGTCGCCGGCGATGACGACCTGCCTGGCCTTGCGCACGGAGAGCACCGTGGTGCCGTGCCAAGGGCTCGACTGGGGTTGGGCCATGGCATGTCAGATGGGCCGAATTCGTGGCCGGGTCAAGCGCCGGCCCGCAGGCCGCCGCCCCGGGGGGCCCGCGGCCGCGCCGTTGCGCCCTGGCGGCCCGACCGGCTTCCTGCTAAAACGGCGCCGCTTTTCCGCGCGAGCGCAGCCGAGCGAGGAGGCCCCCATGCGCCGGGCCAAGATCGAGCGCAACACCACCGAGACGCGAATCTCCGCCAGCATCAGCCTGGACGGGACCGGCGCCTACGACATCACCACCGGCATCGGTTTCCTCGACCACATGCTGGAGCAGCTGGCGCGGCACAGCCTGATCGACATCACGCTCAAGGCCAAAGGCGACCTGCACATCGACTTCCATCACACGACCGAGGACACCGGCATCGTGCTCGGCCAGGCGGTCGCCAAGGCCCTGGGCGAGCGCAAGGGCATCCGGCGCTACGGCGAGGCGCTCGTGCCCATGGACGAGACGCTGACGCGGGTCGCGCTCGATGCCTCGAACCGCCCCTATCTGGTCTGGAAGGTCGCCTTCAAGCGCGACAAGCTGGGCCAGATCGACATCGAGCTGTTCAAGGAGTGGTTCCACGCCTTCGCCCAGCACGCCGGGCTGACCCTGCACGTGGAGACGCTGTACGGCGAGAACTCGCACCACATCGTGGAGTCCTGTTACAAGGGCCTCGCCCGGGCGCTGCGCCAGGCGATCGAGATCGACCCGCGTCGGGCCGATGCCGTGCCTTCCACGAAGGGGAAGCTTTAGGACCACGTCGTGAGCCGGTCCGCCGAAGGAGAGCCTTGCGAGGCATGGATGAGGGTTGCGATCGTCGATTACGGCTCGGGCAACCTGCGCTCGGCCGCCAAGGCCTTCGAGCGCGCCGCGGCCGAGGCCGGGCTGAGCGTCGACGTGACGGTCACCGCGGCCGCCGACGCGGTGGCCGGGGCCGACCGGATCGTCCTGCCGGGAGTCGGCGCCTTCGCCGACTGCCGGCGCGGGCTCGACGCCCTGCCCGGCATGGTCGCGGCGCTCGAGCACGCGGTGCTCCGGCGCGCCCGGCCGTTCCTCGGCATCTGCGTGGGCATGCAGCTCATGGCGACGGTGGGGCGCGAGGACGGCGATCATTCCGGCCTCGGCTGGATCCCGGGGGAGGTCGTGGCGCTCACGCCGGCCGACCCGGCGCTCAAGGTCCCGCACATGGGCTGGAACGAGTTGAAGATCGCGGCCGCGGAGCATCCGGTGCTGGCGCGGCTCGGCCCCAATCCCCATGTCTACTTCCTGCACGGCTATCGTTTCCGGCCGGCGGACCCGGCGCACACCCTGGCTGCCGTGGACTATGGCGGTCCTGTGGCGGCGGTGGTCGGACGCGATAATTTGATCGGAACCCAGTTTCACCCCGAGAAGAGCCAGGCCGCGGGCTTGCGAATGCTCGAAAATTTCCTGAGGTGGCGTCCATGACGGTGACCTTCGACTGGCACAGGGCGGAGGGAGGCGCGCCGAGCACCGGCGTGGAGCGACTGAGCGAGTTTTCCGGCCCCGACCTGCACGACCTGTGCGACGCCGCGGAGGCGGCGATTCTGGACGGCGGCGGATTCGGCTGGTTGAGCCCGCCGCCGCGTCACGTCATGGAGGCGTATTGGAAAGGGGTTCTGCTCGTGCCCGAGCGCGAGCTGTTCGTGGCGCGACTCGACCAGACCATCGCCGGCTCGGCGCAGCTCGTGCGCGCGCCGCGCAACAACGAGGCCCAGGCCTATCTCGGCCAGCTCACGACCTCGTTCATCGCGCCCTGGGCGCGCGGCCACGGGCTGGCGCGGATGCTGGTCCTCGCCATCGAGGACGCGGCGCGCAAGGCCGGCCTGTGCGTGCTCAACCTCGACGTGCGCGCGACGCAGGAGGCGGCGATCCGGCTCTACGAGTCGCTCGGTTACCGGCGCTACGGGACGCATCCCCACTACGCCCGGATCGGCGGCACCTGGATGACCGGCTTCTACTACTACAAGGACCTGGACGGCGAGCAGACGGCCACGGAGGCCGGCGCCGGCTGAGGCATGATCCTGTTCCCCGCGATCGACCTGAAGGACGGCCGGGCGGTGCGCCTCGTGCGCGGCGCCATGGACACGGCCACCGTGTTCAACGAGGACCCGGCGGCGCAGGCGCGCGCCTTTGTCGATGCCGGCTTCGCGTGGCTGCATGTCGTGGACCTCGACGGCGCCTTCGCCGGCCGGCCGGTCAACCGTGCCGCGGTCGAGGCGGTGCTCGCCGCGGTCGAGGCGCCGGTGCAATTGGGCGGCGGCATCCGCGACATGGCGACCATCGAGGGCTGGCTGGCCGCCGGCGTTGCGCGCGTGATCCTGGGCACCGCGGCGGTCAAGGATCCGGCGCTTGTGCATGCGGCCTGCCGCCGGTTTCCCGGGCGCGTCGCGGTCGGCATCGACGCCCGCGCCGGGCGGGTCGCGGTCGAGGGCTGGGCCGAGGACAGCGCGCTCGAGGCCGCCGGGCTCGCCCGGCGTTTCGAGGACGCCGGGGTGGCCGCGATCGTCTACACCGACATCGAACGCGACGGCGCGCTCGAGGGCGTCAACGTCGAGGCCACCCTGGCGCTGGCCCGTGGGGTACGCGTGCCCGTGATCGCCTCCGGCGGGGTCGCCTCGCTCGACGACATCGCGGCTCTGCTTGCGCTCGAGGCGGAGGGGATCGAGGGCGTCATCTGCGGGCGCGCGCTCTACGACGGGCGCATCGATCCGGCCAGCGCGCTCGCGCTGGTCCGCGCCGAGGCGGCGGAGGCATAGGTTTCGTGCTCAAGGCGCGCATCATCCCCTGCCTCGACGTCAAGGACGGCCGGGTCGTCAAGGGCATCAACTTCGTCGACCTGCGCGATGCCGGCGATCCGGTCGAGCAGGCGCGCGTCTACGACGCGGCCGGGGCCGACGAGCTGTGCTTCCTCGACATCACGGCGAGCCACGAAAAGCGCGGCATTATCCTGGACGTGGTCGCGCGCACCGCGGAGCAGTGCTTCATGCCGCTCACCGTCGGCGGCGGCGTGCGCTCGACCGAGGACGTACGCGCCCTGCTGCTGGCCGGGGCGGACAAGGTGGCGATCAACAC
>JBHHZJ010000016.1:0-45878 GCA_046758005.1 Kiloniellaceae bacterium | reverse complement strand
GCCGAACAGCCCGCCGACATGCAACGGCAACGTGCTGGCCGGCGTCAGAAACGCCGGCGCCTGCTCGAACGCCGACGCAGGTCTCGATTCCCAGGCCCCGATCAGGAGTAAGGCCGCGGTCCCGATCGACAGGCTAATGACGCGGCTCAAGCGCCGCACCCGCACACACGCACGCATCTTGACCACCCATTCGTTGCACCGACTCACGTTCCATCGCACAGCGCTTTGACAGCGCATTTTAAGTATTATTTATTTAAACATTTTAATTCGGCGACAATATTTTGTAGTAAAATTGAGGCAAATCACTAATCGTTCGTTAATTACAAGAGTAGATTTCGACCAATTAAAAAACTCTGAACCGGCCACTCACAACGATGTGTCAATTTAGTGTTGGGGCTGGCCAGCGGCGTATCTTTCCGGCCGATACGGAAACCGCACCAACACTTGCCATCGAGCCCAATCATTCGGGCGGCGGGGATCGCACCGCCGTTGGGAGCGCCGGCTCGACGAGGCCGGAGCCTGGCAACGACGGCGAAGACCCGTCGTGTTCCGGGATGGCTGTGATCGGGACCACTGTGTTGCTTCAAGGGGTCTTGGAACTCGCCGGTCAGGCCGATCTATCGAACGATTTCGGGAGCTTAAGCCAAGCGGGTCAATGGTCCGTCGCGTCAACCGCAGCGCCCACATGTGGTAATGTAAGCCACTGCTTTTGCTAGATGTTGTGACAAAATTGTGCAGACGACATGTCAATGACATGTCCTGTTCGCGCTCGTGCAAGAGGCCCCCCTAACGCGCCCCGGCCGCCGCGCCCCGGACCCTCGGACGGGCGGTCGCGGGCCTTGTACGCAACGACGAAGGTTAACAATTTAGCAGGCCGCGCCACCGATCATCCAGTCCCGCGCCGCCGACGGGCACACGCGGCGCAAACCGGTTGCCTTGGGCTGCCCAAAAAGGCTATCCAGCCCGCGCGGCCCGCCGCGTGCCCGTCGTGGCGCAGCGAGCCGCGGAACGAAGCGCCAGGGTCCGGAGTTCATGGAGCGCCTCAAGGAACTGGAAGCGCAGTCGATCTATATCCTGCGCGAAGCATATAACAAGATGACGCCGCTGGCGCTGTTGTGGTCGCTCGGCAAGGACTCGAACGTCATGGTCTGGCTGGCCCGCAAGGCCTTCTTGGGCCATGTTCCGTGCCCGGTCCTGCACGTCGATACCGGCAGGAAGTTCAAAGAGATGTATGAGTTCCGCGCCCGCTACGCCACGGAATGGGGGCTCGACCTGCTCCTCGTGGATTGCCCGCCGATCGACGAAATCGATCCTTCGCTGCCCCCGGCCGCCCGTTCCGCGGCGCGCAAGACCGCGGGCTTGAGGCGCGCGATCGAGCAGCACGGGTTCAAGGGGATCATCGCGGGCATCCGGCGCGACGAGCAGGCCACTCGGGCGAAGGAGCGGGTGTTCAGTCCGCGCGACGTCTCCGGTCACTGGGACTTTCGCGACCAACCGCCCGAGTTCTGGGACCAGTACAAGACCGAATTTCCGCCCGGCACGCATATTCGCATCCACCCGCTGCTGCATTGGACGGAGCTGGACATCTGGCACTACATCCGGCGCGAGGGCATCCCCGTCGTACCGCTCTATTTCGCCCGCGACGGCAAGCGCTACCGGTCCTTGGGCGATGAGGACATCACCCACCCCATTGACTCGACGGCGGCCACGCTCGAGCAGATCATCGCCGAGCTCGAGGGCACCAAGACCACCGAACGCGCCGGGCGCGCCATGGACCACGAGCGCGAGGACGCGTTCGAGCGGTTGCGCGCCGACGGCTACATGTAGCGGCGCGATGAGCACCATTCGGCGCGATGCGGCCCGAGCGCTCCGGCCGGCCTTGAAGATCGTGATCGTCGGCCACGTCGACCACGGCAAGTCGACCCTGATCGGCCGTCTTCTGCACGACACCGGCTCCCTGCCGCCGGGCAAGGTCGAGGAACTCAAGGCGGTCTCGGCGCGGCGCGGGATGGCGCTGGAATGGTCCTTCGTCCTCGACGCCTTTCAGGCCGAACGCGACCAGGCGGTGACGATCGACACCACCCAGATTTGGTTCAAGTCCGCCCTGCGCGACTATGTGATCATCGACGCGCCGGGACACCGGGAATTCCTCAAGAACATGGTCAGCGGCGCCGCCAGCGCAGATGCCGCCCTTCTCGTCGTCGACGCCGCCGAGGGCGTGCGCGAGACCACGCGCCGGCACGGCTACTTGCTGCACCTGCTCGGCATTCGCCAGGTCGCCGTCGCGATCAACAAGATGGACCTGGTCGATTTCGACGAGGGTCGCTTCGCCGAGGTCGCGCAGGAGGCCGCACGCTATCTCGAGGGCGTCGGGATCACGCCGACCGCGATCGTCCCCGTTTCGGCGCGCGAGGGCGACAACGTGGCGCAGGGATCTCTCCGCACGCCGTGGTACGAGGGCCCGATCGTGGTCCAGGCGCTGGACCGGCTCCGCAGCCTGACCGTTGCGGCCGATCAGCCCCTGCGCTTTCCGGTCCAGGACGTCTACAAGTTCGACCACCGCCGCATCGTGGCCGGGCGGGTCGAGTCCGGCGTCCTGCGGGTCGGCGACACCCTGTTGTTCTCGCCGTCCAACAAGACGGCGAAGGTGCGCTCGATCGAGGCCTGGAACGTGGCCGATCCGCCGGTCGAGGCGCACGCGGGCGAATCGATCGGCATCACTCTGGACGAACAGATCTTCGTCGAACGCGGCGAGATCGCCAGCCACGTCGAGCACCCGCCGCAGCTCACCACGGTCTTCCGCGCGACGCTGTTCTGGCTCGGCCGGGAGCCGCTCGAGCCGGGCAAGACCTACACGCTCAAGCTGGCCACGCAGGAGGGCCCGGTCACGGTCCAGTCGGTCGAGAAGATCATCGACACCGACACGCTGGCCGCCCGGTCCGCGTCCCGGGTCGAGCGCAATGGCGTTGCCGAGGTGCTCCTGCGCAGCCGAAAGGTCCTGGCCCTGGACGAATCGCGGACGATCCCGCGTTGCGGGCGCTGCGTGCTGGCCGACGGCTACGAGATCGCGGGCGGCGGCATCATTTCCATGGAGGGCTACCCCGATCAGCGGCGCGCGCTGAGCGTCAAGGCCACGAACCTGACCGCCGTCGAGCACCGCGTCGCCGCGGACAGCCGGGCGCATCGCAACGGCCATTGCGGCGGCGTGCTGTGGTTCACCGGGCTGTCCGGCGCCGGCAAGTCGACTCTGGCCATGGAGGTGGAGCAACTCCTGTTCAACAAGGGATATCACGTCTACGTGCTGGACGGCGACAACGTGCGCCGCGGCCTCAACGTCAACCTCGGCTTCTCGCCGGAGGACCGGGCCGAGAACATCCGCCGCGTCGGCGAGGTCGCGGGCCTGTTCGCCGATGCCGGCTTCATCTGCATCACCTCGTTCATCTCGCCGTATCAGGCGGACCGCGACCGGGCCCGCGAGGCGGCGGGCGAGGCCTTCCACGAAATCTACATACAGGCGGACCTGGAGACCTGCGAACGGCGCGACCCGAAGGGCCTGTACAAGCGGGCCAGGGCCGGAGAGATCTCCGAGTTCACCGGCGTGTCCGCGCCCTACGAGCCGCCGCTCGCCCCCAGGCTGACGGTCGACACCGCCAACCACTCGGTCGAGGAGTGCGTGCAGCAGATCCTCGAGTACGTGGAGCGCGCCTTCGCGCTCGATTGAACGGCGGCACGGTTTCCGTTTGGGCCGGCGCGAGTCCACGTCAGTGGAAACGCTCCGGGAGCGCCGGCCGCGGGCGGCCGCCTATCCCGCCTGTTTGAGCCACTCGATCGTCCACCGGTGGACCTGGCCGCGCCACTCACGGGTGGAGTAGGTGTGATTTGCCGCTTCCAGCCGCTTGACGGTTACGGACGGTCGGTCGAGCCAGCCGGCCATCATCGCCGACTGGAGAACGGCCGCGCGGAATTCCTGGGCCGTCAGGTCCGCCTCGCTCAGCACGATCAGCACGCGCCCGCGGAAACCCTTGACCGACCGGGCCACGCGCACGGGCAGGGGCTCCGTCTTATCGGTTGCCCGGTCTCGCGGCGCCCGCCCGCCCAGCACGCTGCGGACGCTCGAAATCAGCTCGCCCGCCGAGCGCTTCAGGTCGAGCTTTCCCCTGGCCGCCTTGCGCCAGAAATCGGCCGACAGGAGACGGCCGCGGTAATAGTGGCTGATGCGCGCCTGAGCCAGGGAAGCCTCGCTGCGCACCCACGGATTGACGAGGACGATCCCGCTCACGCGCGGATCGCGGGCGGCGTAGAACGAGATCGCCGACGCCCCGTCGCACAAGCCCCACAGGACGACATCGCGCAGGCCTGAGACCGCGTCCATGATCGAATCCACGGCCGCCTTGATGTCCTCGCCGACGCCCTCGAAGCCGACGAACTCGCCGTCGCTGTCGCCCATGCCCCGGTAGTCGAAGCGCAGCACGGGAAAACCCGCGCCCGCCAGGTCGCGGGCCAGCAGGGCGAAGTGGCGGTGGCTGCCGGTCCGGTACTGCGGCGCGCCGACCACGACCACGACGCCGCAGCCGAGCGGGCGCGCCGGCCTGTGCAGGATCCCGACCAGTTGCGCCCCGCCGCAGGCGAACGTCAACGGGACTTCCTCGAACCTCACCGCTCCGCGTCCGTCCACAAGCGTGCCGTGGCGTCCAAAAGCCGGGGCACGAGGATGGGCTCGTAAAGGGATTGCAGCGACCAGAACGGCTCGCCGACCACGCGCAAAAGGCGCAGGTCGGCGCCCTTTCGGCGCCAGGCGTCCGCGGCGCGCCGCGTCGCCGGCGCCGACGCGGTATCCGCGCCGGGCGAGACTTCCAGCCAGTCGACCCGGCACCCGGCGGGCGGCGTCAGCCCGTCGATCGCCGCGGCGTCGATCGCCGCGGCCAGCTCGGGGGCCAGCACATAGCCGGCAACCTCGACCGCCCGCCCGCCGGCCAGCGCGCGCCGCATCGACTCCGTCGTCTCCGGCTCGCCCCCGCGTCCCATACCGGCCGCAACCCGCAGGCGCAGAAACTGGTTCAGCATCGTCCTGCCCTTGGTGACCGGCTGCCAGAGGATGATGCGCGCGACGCGCCCGGGGTGCGCCGCGGCCGCCTCCAGGGCCAGCAGCCCACCCAGGCGCAGGCCCCACAACGCCACCGGGTGGCCTCGTTCGGCCCGCAGCCAGTCCAGCGCCGCGGCGACGTCGCCCAACCAGCCGTCCCAGCGCGCCTCGCTGAAGTCGCCGCCGCTGTCGCCGGTGCCGTAGAGGTCGAGCAGCAGGACCCCCACGCCGGCTGCGGCTAGCCGTCGCGCCTGGAGGGCGACCATCCGCCGCGACTGGTTCATCTCCTCGGCGAAGGGCGGGACGTAGACGACGCCGCCTTTGTTCGGCGTATTGTCCTTGGGCGGGTGGTAGATGGCGAACAACGGCCCGGCCGGGCCGTCGAGAAAGAACGGCCGATAAGCCATCTGCCTTATGTTTGCGTTTGGTTTACCGTTAGGCCAACTTTTGCTCGACGAAGTCGGTCAGCGTGCCCACGGTTTCGAACACCTCGGCGGTGACCTCGTCGTCCTCCACGGTCAGATCGAAGTGCTCCTCCAGGGCGGTGATCAAGGCGACGACGGCCATGGAATCCAGCTCGGGCAGGCTCCCGAACAGGGGCGTCGAGGCGTCGAAGCTGCGTGCCCGTTCGCCGAGTTGCAGGGTGTCCCGCAAAACAATCCTCACCTCTTCGATCGTTGCCATGTCTCGACAGCCCGCTGAGCTCGTCCGCCAGGATGCATCGAACACAATTACCGCACAGAGTGTTAGGGGAGCGTTATTTGGTCCCGGTATCCTTCAAAAACCGCTGGTCTATATACCAGAAATTCCGACAAGTTAAACACATGGGCACCTTGAATGTGCTGATCGATGGCCCATCGGGCGCGGCGGCCGCTCGGATCGTCGTGTCGACGCCGTTCGGGCCGGAAAGGGATCTTGCCAGGTGTTGCGCAGGCTTCGGAGCGTCGTAGCGGAGTTGGGGCCCGTGAGCGGGGCGTTCTACGTCCTGGACCGCGCGGTGCGGAAGCTCGGCGGATCGGCCTGCCTCTACCGCTACGTCCTTGTCGCCCAGCCCGTGCGGCAGACCCCGCTCCTCGGGCCTCGCCGGGGACGATCGATCGAGGTACGGCAGGTTGACCCGGATGATCCCGCCCTGGGCGCGATGCCGCTGAGCCCCGAGGTTCTTCGCTTTCGTTTCGGCCAGGGCGCGGTCTGCTTCGGGGCGTTTCAGGACGGGGCGATGATTGGGTGCCTGTGGCTGTGCCTCGGCCCATACGAGGAGGACGAGGTGCGGTGCCGCTTCACCCCCCTGCCGGCCGGCCGGGCGTCCTGGGATTTCGACGTTTACGTGCTGCCCGAGCTGCGAACCGGCTTGGCTTTCGCCCGCCTTTGGGACGCCGCCAATCGGCACCTGCGGGAACGCGGCGTCGCCTGGTCGTTCAGCAGGATCTCGGCCTTCAATCCGCTGTCGCTGGCCTCACACGCCCGTCTGGGGGCGCAGCGGGTCGGCACCGCGACGTATCTGCGCGTCGGGCGGTGGCAGGTCATGACGTCCAGCCTCCCGCCGCGTTTTCATGTCTCGACCGGGCCTCAGGCGGTTCCCCGCATATCTTTGCGAGTTCCGGAGGTATAACGGGGCCTTGGCGGGCGGCCCTCCATCTCGTATATGGTTCGCGGGCCGGTCTGGTCGGCCGTCGTCCGCCCGAGAGGCGCGAATCGTCAATAAACATTAATAAACATCGTTAAATATTACCGGACGACGAGTTGGGCCGCGCAGGAACATGAGCGAACTCTTCCATCACCTCACCGCCGACGCGGCGCGCAACTGGCCCGAGCGCCCGGCCCTCACTTTCAGGAGGGAGAGCCTGACGTATGCGGCCTTGCAGCGCCGGGTGACCGCTGCCGCCGGCGGGCTCGCCGGCCTGGGCCTCGGGCGCGCGGCGCGCGTGGCGGTCTACCTCGAAAAGCGGTTGGAGACGGTGGTGGCGCTGTTCGCGGCGGCCATGGCGGGCGGCGCCTTCGTGCCGGTCAATCCCCTGCTGCGGGCCCGGCAGGTCGGCTACATCCTGCGCGACTGCGGGGTCCGGGTCCTGGTCACCTCCCCGGAGCGCGCGCGCGACCTGGCCGACGAGTTGAGGGCGTGCCCCGAGTTGACTCACCTCGTCCTGGCCTCCGGGACGGCCGTGGACCTCGGCCCCGGCGCACCGGGCGTCGTCTCCTGGGACGAGCTGGTCGCGAAGGGCGAGTCCGCGGGATCGAACCCGCCCCGTGTGATCGACACCGACATGGCGGCGATCCTCTACACCTCGGGCAGCACCGGAAGTCCCAAGGGGGTCGTCCTGTCCCACCGCAACCTCGTGGCCGGGGCCAAAAGCGTGTCCCAGTATTTGGAGAACGACCGGGAAGACCGTATCCTTTCCGTCCTGCCGCTCAGCTTCGACGCCGGCCTGAGCCAACTCACCACGGGCTTCAACGTGGGCGCCGAGGTCGTGCTGATGAACTACCTTCTGCCGAAGGACGTGGTGCGGCTGTGCGCCGAGGCGCGGATCACGGGGCTGACGTGCGTGCCGCCGTTGTGGATCCAGCTCGCCGAGCAGGACTGGCCGGCGGAGGCGGCGGCGTGCCTGCGCTATTTCGCCAACACCGGCGGGCACATGCCCAAACCGGTCCTGGACCGGCTCCGGGCCATTTTCCCCAACGCCAAGCCCTACCTCATGTACGGCCTGACCGAGGCGTTCCGGTCGACCTACCTGGACCCCGAGGAGGTCGACCGGCGCCCGAATTCCATCGGCAAGGCCATCCCCAACGCCGAGATCCTGGTGGTGCGCGAAGACGGGGCCTCGTGTGCCCCGGGCGAGCCCGGCGAGCTCGTCCACCGCGGCGCGCTGGTCGCCATGGGGTACTGGAACGATCCCGAGCGCACGGCGGAGCGTTTCCGCCCGGCGCCGCTGCGCCACGGGGGCCTGCCGCTGCCCGAAATCGCCGTTTGGTCGGGCGATGTCGTCTACACCGACGAAGAGGGGTTCATCTACTTTGTCGGCCGGCGCGACGAGATGATCAAGTCGTCCGGATACCGGATCAGCCCCACGGAGATCGAGGACGTCGTCTACGAAACCGGTCTCGTTAAGGAGGCCGTCGCCCTCGGCGCGCCGCATCCCGTCCTGGGCCAGGGGATCGTCGTGGTCGCCGCGCCGGTCGACGGCAGGGCCCTTGACGCCGAGGCGCTGATGGAGGCCTGCCGCCGGCAGCTGCCCCGTTACATGGTGCCGGAGGTCGTCGCCGAGCGCGACGCCCTGCCGCGCGGCCCCAACGGCAAGATCGACCGCAGCCTCCTCGGGCGGGAGTTCAGCCAGACCTTCACCAAGGCGCCGCATGAGCAATGACAGAACCTTGATCCACCCGGCGGTCGCCGGGTTCGGGGTCAACGACAACTGCCTCGTGATCGGCGGGACGCCGCTGATCCGCCTGGCCGAGCGAGTGGGCGGCACGCCGTTCTTCGCCTACGACCGGCGCCGGCTGAGCGAGCGGATCGCGTATCTGCGCCGGCACCTTCCCGACGGCGTCAACCTCAACTACGCCGTCAAGGCCAACCCGATGCCGGCGGTCGTGCAGCAACTGGCGGCGCTGGTCGACGGCTTCGACGTGGCCTCGGCCAAGGAAATGCAGGCGGCGCTCGACACGCCGATGGCGGCCGCGCGCGTCAGCTTCGCCGGGCCGGGCAAGACGCCGGACGAGCTGGCCCGGGCCGTGGCCGCGGACATCACCATCGCCATGGAGTCGGAAGCGGAAATGCGCGCGATCGCCCGCGTCGCGGAAGAGCAGGGGGTGCGGGCGCGGGTGGCGATCCGCGTGAATCCGGACTTCGAGGTCAAGGCCTCGGGGATGCGCATGGGCGGCGGCGCCCAGCAGTTCGGCGTGGATGCCGAGCGCGTGCCGCAAATGCTCGGCGAGCTGGCCAGGCTGGATCTGGATTTCGTCGGATTCCACATCTTCGCCGGGTCGCAGAACCTGAACGCCGACATCTTGTGCTCGATCCAGAAAAAGACGGTCGAGCTCGCCCTGTCGCTCGCACGGCATGCGCCGGGGCCCGTGCGCCACCTGAACATCGGCGGCGGCTTCGGCATTCCGTATTTCCCGAAGGACCGCCCGCTCGACCTGCCGAAACTCGGGGCGAACCTTGCCGATCTGATGCCGCGGGTCGAATCGGAGTTCCCCGAGGCCCGGGTGATCGTCGAGCTCGGGCGCTACATCATCGGCGAGGCCGGGGTCTACGTGGCGCGCATCGTGGACCGCAAGGAATCGCGCGGGCACGTCTTCCTCGTCACCGACGGCGGGCTGCACCACCAGCTTGCCGCTTCGGGCAACTTCGGACAGGTCATCCGCAGGAACTATCCGGTGGCGATCGGCAACCGCATGCGCGAGGCGCCGAGCGAGACGGTCAGCGTGGTCGGGCGCCTTTGCACCCCGCTCGACCTGCTTGCGGACAAGGTCGAGTTGCCGCGGGCCGAGGTGGGCGACCTCGTGGTCTTGTTCCAGTCGGGCGCCTACGGTCTGACCGCCAGTCCCACCGATTTTCTGAGCCACCCCAGGCCCGCCGAGGTCCTGGTGTGAGGGCGGTTCGGGGGCCGACGCCATGACGGGCCTGTGCGGATGGAGTGGAGCGTTCAAAGGCGCCGCGACGCCCGAAGGGATGCTGCGGGGCATGGCGCTCGGCCTGCCGTCGCCGCCGGGCGCCGAGAGCCGGGCTCGGGCGGAGGCGGGCGTCGCCCTGCACGTCCAGGGCTGGACCGGCCGCTCGGATCTCGATGTCGAGGGCGGCCTGTGGGCGGCGATCGAAGGGTTCCCGAGGTGGACCTCCCCCGAACTCGCCGGACTTGCCGCCGAGCGGGGCCACGGCGCCGCGCTGCGCGAGGCCTACCGGCGCCATGGCGCGGATCTGTTCCGGCACCTGGCCGGGCCGTTCTCGCTCGCCGTGATCGAGCCCGACTCGGGGCGCGCGCTGCTCGCCGTCGACCGCTTCGGCGCCCATGCAATGTATTACGCGCGCTTGCCAGGCGGCGCGCTGGCCTTCGGCTCGACCGCGGATGCCGTGCGCGCCCATCCGGCGGTCGGGGCCACCATCTCGGCGCAGGAGATCTACGACTACCTCTTCTTCTACGTGTGTCCGGCGCCGAAGACGGTTTATCGGGAGCAGCGCAAGCTGCTGCCCGCTCAATATCTCCAGCTCGACAACGGGCAGGTGCGCACGGCGTTTTATTGGCGCATGCCCTATGGCACCGAGCGCGCCGCCGAGCCAGCCGGGGCGCCCGGCGAGCTCGAATCCCTGATCGAGCGGTCGGTGCGGCAGGCGATCGAGGATGAAAACCCTGACCAAATCGGCGCCTTCCTGAGCGGCGGCCTGGACAGCTCGACCCTGGTCGGGCTGCTGGCGCGGTCGAGTGGCGGGCGCCCCAAGACCTTCACCGTCCGATTCGAGCACGACGCCTACGACGAGTCCGGTTACGCCCGGGCGGCCGCGCGCCACTTCGGGACCGACCATCACGAGTACACTCTGACCCCGAAGGACGTGCTCGATCTCGTTCCGAAGATCGCGGAGACCTACGACGAGCCGTTCGGCAATTCGTCCGCCGTTCCCGCCTATTACTGCGCCCGGATGGCCAGCGAGCACGGCGTCGGGCTCATGCTCGCGGGCGATGGCGGGGACGAGCTATTCGCCGGCAACGCGCGCTATGTCGAGCAGATGATATTCGACCTGTACCGCCGCGTCCCCGCGGCGGTCCGCTCGTATGTCATCGAGCCGGGCGTGTTCGGAGTGCCGTTTGCGGACCGCATGCGACTGGTTCGCAGGGCGCGCAATTACATCACGCGGGCGCGCATGCCCATGCCGGATCGCCTGGAGGACCACAACCTGTGGTTGTCGGTTCCGCTCGACGAGGTTTTCGAGGATCCGCCGCTGCGCGAGATCGACCCGGACGAGCCGCTCGAGCTGCGCCGCGAGGTTTATCGGAGGGCCGGATCCGCCTCGCTGCTGCAATGCATGATGCACCTGGACCTGACCGCCGCGCTGGCCGACAACGACCTCAGAAAGGTCAACCGGATGTGCGGCTTGGCCGGGGTCCAGGTGCGCTACCCGTTCCTGAGCGAAGACGTGGCCGAGTTCTCCGCCCGGGTGCCCGCGTCGCTACTCATCAAGCGCCTGAAGATACGGGATTTCTATAAGCGGGAGCTGCGCCACTTCCTGCCGGCCGAGACGCTGTCGAAAAGGAAGCACGGATTCGGAATGCCGTTCTCGGAGTGGCTCAAGGAGGACCCGGGGTTGCGCGATCTGGCGCACGACAGCCTGCTCGCGTTCAAGCGGCGACACTGCATGAAGGCGGCGTTCATCGACCGCGTGATCGCGGGGCACCGCGCGGCGTCGCAGGCGGTCTATGACGAGATCGTGTGGGACATCATGATGCTCGAACTGTGGTGGCAGGCGCACGCGGACCCGGCCGCCGCGCGGGTCGCGCGGGCCGGTCCTTGACCTGACGGGGAACTCGCGCCGGGGAGGCGGGCGGCGCCCCCGGGAGCCGCGCTCTGGCGCCCGTGGAGGCCCGCGCGTAGGATCGTGCGTCCTTGGAGCGGTACAGGGGTTTCGGCGGACTCGTAGGCTGCCCGAAGATGCTGGATCAGAGCCGGATCGAATTCGCCGACGTGCCGACCGAGACTCGGCCGCTGCTGGTCGTCGTTGTCGACACGGAGGAGGAATTCGACTGGTCCCGGCCCCTGTCGCGGGAGAACACCTCGGTCACCTCGCTCGACGCCCAGCGCCGGGCGCAAGAGATCTTCGCCAGATACGGGGTCGTGCCGACCTACGTCGTCGATTATCCGGTCGCCGTCGAGGAGAAGGCCGTGCGCGTCCTGAGCGAGTTTCTTGCCGACGCGGTCGGCGAGATCGGCGCTCATCTGCACCCCTGGGTCAACCCGCCGCACGAGGAGGCGGTGACGCCTTACAACTCCTACGCGGGAAATCTGCCCGCCGAGCTGGAGCGCGCCAAGCTCGAATGCTTGACCGAGACCATCGAGGCCAGCTTTGGCCTTCGGCCCACGATATACAGGGCGGGCCGTTTCGGGGTCGGTCCGGCGACCGCGGGAATCCTCGAGGACCTCGGCTACCGGGTGGACGCCAGCATCGTCCCGCGCACGAGCTTCGCCGCCGACGGCGGCCCGAACTTCAACGGGTTCGCCGCAAAGCCGTACTGGTTCGGGCGGCGCGGCAAATTGCTCGAGCTGCCGGTCACCGCCGGGTTCGCCGGTGCCCTCGCCGGCTGGGGCCCCTGGGCGTTTCCGGCCCTGATCGGCGCCCTCGGCATGAAGCTCCACGCCCCGGGCGTCGCGGCCCGTCTCGGCCTGCTCGAGCGCATTCGCCTGACCCCCGAAGGGGGCGACTACGCCGCGCTGCGGCGGCTCACGCGAAGCCTGCTCGGGCAAGGGTGCCGGATCTTCTCGCTCACCTATCACAGCCCGTCGCTGGAGCCCGGCAGGACGCCCTACGTGCGCGACCGGAACGACCTGCGCGGCTTCCTGGAGACGATGGACCGCTACCTCGACGCCTTCGTGAACGACCTGGGCGGCCGCCCGACCACGATCACGGAGCTGTACCGGCTACTGGCCGAGGTGCGGGAAACCAGCGGCCGGGCCGCCAAGAGTGCGGCCGAACGGGCCGATTCGGCCCAGCCATCGGCCCCGGCCGGATCGTGACCATGACCGACGCGCGGCGCCCTGCGCGGCCCGGGGCGGGGTTTGCCGCCGCCGCCGTAGCTGGGCGCCGGCGCCCCCTCGCCGGCCGGTGTAACGATTCCTTTACACCTGATTCAACCGCCATGCGGCGGCCGTTTTTGCTAACCCTTTGATATGGCTCAATTCGTATATCCGCCTGGCGGGCGGAAGTGTCGGGATTCTTTACACCTGATTTCGCGCCGATTTTCCGGAGATCAAACCTAACCCTTTGATTTTCCTCAATAGAGGTAACGACACGCTCGGAAAAAGTGTCGGAATCGTTTACACCTCGCGCCCGTGGTTAACGGCGGCGTTTCAATAACACATTGATTTTAAAAGAACATATTTTTTGGCACGGCGCTTGCATTAATATCGGGTGCCACCAAAAGCGTATTCCGCGTGGGTGCGCGACCAGGTAGGGTTCATTAGGTCAAGGGGAGGCAGCAGTGAAACGGCATTGTAGAATGACTTCAGTGGTTGCCGCCGTCGCCGGCCTCGCAACGGCCGGAGCGCTGATGATGGGCGCCGGCTCGGCGAGCGCGACGCTGATGATCCAAGTCGGCGACGGCGTAAACCCGACGCAGACCTTCACCGACAACACGGCACCCGACCTCGATGCCAGGGAGGGCATTCTCGCGGCTAACACCTTAATCGGTGACTTCAGCCTCGTCTTCACCGTTGCCCAGTCCAAGCCGTTCGTCGGCGGCCCGCTCGATCCAGTGCTCGAGCTGACCTTTACGGCTACGAGCTTCACCACCGGGGGCACCCTGACCATCAGGACGACGGATACCGACTTCATGGTCAACGCGCCCACTACCGGGAATTGTCGGATCGGTGGCATCACGTCGGGCACAGTCAACTATTCGTGCTTCTACGACAGTGGCAACACGGCTTTTGCGACGACCTCGACGGTTGCCAGCCTCGGGCCGTTCAGTGGCGGCGCGTTTTCCGGGTCCACATTCGCCAAAATCGATCCGATCGCGCCCTACTCGGTGACGGACGTGGTGACGATCGCACATGGCAGCGGGCAGCAAATGACGACCGGCAACGCCAACTTGAGGGTTCCCGAGCCGCGCACTTTGGGTCTTTTCGGGATCGGGCTTGTCGGTCTCGGGTTGCTGTGGCGCCGCAGGTCGCGAAGGGAGGCGCGGGCCTGAGGCATCGAATTCCAAGACCGCCGTTTCAAATGCTGATTGCGAGGGGCCCCGGGCGGGGCCCCTCTTCGTATCGGCACCGCGCGTGCCGCCCCGGCACCCCCTATCATGGAAAGACGCTCCAACCACTACGTCCGGGCGGCGCCAAAGGCGGATGGACCTGTCCGCAGAGCCGCGAACGCGGCGGCAGGGGCTTCGCGCATCGCCGCCGCTACCGCAGTCGTTGCACCACTCGCTAGGATGCCCACGGGAGCGTCCCGCCGGGTCACTCGGAGGCGGTCACTCCTCCAGCTCTCGCAACAAGGCCTCGGCCTCCTGCCGTTCGCCGAACGCGCGGTCCGAGGCGAGTACGTCGCGAAGGATCTCGCGCGCCTGCGAGGCGTCGCCGGTGCGCGCGAGGGCCTGGGCGAAGTGGAACATCACTTCGACGTTGTCGGGCAGCTTGCCGGCCGCGCGCTCGAGGAGCCGCAAGGCCTCCACGACCTCGCCCCGCCCCAACAGCACGACGCCGAGCGTGTCCATCACCGCGGCATCCTCGGGCGCCAGCTCGCGCGCGCGTCTGGCATGGGCCAGCGCCCGGTCCGCCTCGCCCATCCGCGACTCGACCAGGGCCAGGTTGTTGAGCGCGACGACGTTGTCGGCATCCCTTTCGAGCATCGCCTGGAAATGGGTCTGGGCCGCTTCCAGGCGGTTCAGGGCAACGTATTGGACACCCACAAAGGAACGTACCCTTAGATCGTCTGGAGAGTCTCGTAGCCAATCCTCCAGAGTCGCCATGGCGCCCTCGACGTCGCCGGCCCGCTGTTGGGCGAGGGCCAGCTTGATGGCGAGGTCACTCGTGGGCCGCCTCTGTGCGGCGGCCCGATAGGAGGCGACCGCGTCGGCGTTGCGGTTCTGCATCAAGGCGATGCCGCCATCCAGCTCCCAAACCTCGGGCGCTTGCGGAGCGGCCTCCTTCAGCTCCTCCACAAGCTCTTGAGCCGCCTCAAATTTCCCTTCTCGGGCGAGCAGACTGGCCAGACCGACCTTGGCGCCCAGATGGTTGGGGTCGATCTCCAGGACCCGTTCGATCTGGCGCCGGTACGCCGGCCGATCGTTGGCGCGCCGGTAGGCGGTGGCCAGCAGGAACTGTGTCTCCGCGGACTCAGGCTGTACTTCCCCCAGTGGACGCAGAGTCGCGACGGCGTCGGCCCCACGGCCGAGCGCGAGCTGCGCGCGCCCGACGATTTCGCGCAGCGCGAGGTCGTTCGGATGCTGGGGCAACAGGCCCTGCGTCACGGCCAGCGCCTCAAGGGCGTTCCCGCTCTGCAGGTGCAGCCGGCCGATGAGCACCTTGGGCTCGATCGCGTCCGGGTCGGCCTCGACCGCCTTTTCCAGCCAAGGCAATGCTTGGCGGGGTTGGCCCTGTTGCGTCTCGAAGTTGAGCAGCACCTGCAAGGTGCCGAGGTGCCCGGGATTGTGCGTCAGCACCTCGTGCAGGCGTGCCCGCGCCTTGTCCGGATTGCCGCTTTGGGACTCCAGGGCGGCCAGAACGATGCCGGCATCCGGGGCGCCGGGCTGGATCTCCAACGCCCGCGCAAGGGCGGCCCGCGCCTCGTCGAGCTCCCCGCGTACGCCGTGGACGATGCCAACCAAGGTGGGCCCCGCCGCCCTGTCCGGATAGGTAATGCGGAAGCGCTTGGCCGCCTCCAGGGCTTGGTCCAGCTCCTGGGCTTGAAGATGCGCGAACACGATGCTGGCCAGCGCGCGGTCCAGCTTGGGATCTTGCTCCAGGGCCTGTTCGAGCTCCTGGATGGCTTGCTCGGTTTGACCCGCCTGGAGGCTGATCGCGGCCAACCGTGTGAGCGCCTCGCCACTGTCCGGCGTTAGCGCGGCGACGCGCTCGAAATACGTCCTGGCGCTCTGCGGGTCGCCGCTGCGAACCGCCGCCGTGCCGATCATGTTCAACAGTTGGGCATCGTCGACCGACTTGTCGACCAGCGGCTTCAGGGTGGCGACGGCCTGTTCGGCTTGGCCGAGCCGCAGGAGCGTGGCACCGAGCATGCGGCGGGCGCGATCGTCGCCGGGAACCGCGGCCAGGTAGCCGGTCAGCAGCCGATGTGCCTGTTCGTTCTGATTGAGCGCGAAGCTGGCCGCACCGGCCAGGAGCCTTGCCGGCAGGTCGTCGGGTTTTGCCGCCAGGGCTTGGTCGCTGTGTGTCTTCGCCGTCTGGTAGTCTTGCGCCTGAAAGGCCGCGAGGGCGCGCAAGTAGTTGGCCTTCGAGTCGCGCGGCGACGCCGCCAACACCTTGTCCAAGTTCGCGATCGCTTGATCGAGCCGGCCGCCGGCGATTTGCGCGTACGCCAAGGGGATGAGGAGTTCGAGGTTGTTCGGGCGGGCGTCGGCGACCTTCCGGTAAAGATCTTCGGCTTCCTCGTACCGCCCCTGTACGAGCCGGAGATCCGCTTTCAGCGCCGACACTTCGAGGTCGTCGGGAGCCGCCGCCAGGGCTCTTTCCACCAGCGCCTCGGCCTTCTCGTAATCACCCTTGCGCGTCGCCACGCGCCCGAGCCCTACGAGGGCCGAGGCGTTGTCGGGTTCGAGCGCGAGCGCGGCGCGGAATTCTTCCCCGGCTTCGTCGAGTTGGCTGAGGGTGGCGTGCGCGTTGCCGCGCAGCACGTGGGCGAGCGCCCGGTCGGCCTGCGGGGCACCTTCCTCGATCTCGAGCCCGGAAAGGACCTCCTTGCTCTTGCCGAGCAGGAGCTGCGCGCGCGCCAGGGGCAGGGCAAGCTCGGCCCGGTCCACGCCCAGGTTGCGCGCCCGCAGGAGCTCCTTCTCGGCGCCGGCGCCGTCGCCGACGGCGACATAGGACCGCCCGAGCATCAGGTGCGCCTCCGCGTTCTGCGGATCCTGCTGCAAGGCGTTCTTGAGTTCGATTACGCTGGCCCGGAAGTTGCCCTTTTCGTAATGCGCCCTGGCGCGCTCCAGGTAGTCCGCCGCGCTCAGATCCGGGGCGTCGTCGCAACCCGCCAAGCCGGCGAGCAAGGCCGGCAAGGCGATCGCGCAGGCCTTGGCCAGGCGTGACATGCGTGGGCAGAGCGTCTTTCTCATTCTCGCGTCCTCGATCCTCGACGGGATGCGCTGACAATCAATAAGGGGATCCGGTGACCATTTTATGATCGAGAAGCCATCGGTGGAGGCGCGCCCCAGGGCAGCGGGCGGCCCGGCGTGGTCGAAGTGAATGGCGCGTCAAACCGTGCATACGCGCAGTCCTGGAGGCCTCCAGGCTCCACTCCGGAAAATTTGAGGCAAAATTTGATATTTGCGACTCAATCTAATGTATAGGTATTTATATCCCATAATCCAGGGGGCTGACAAACTTACCCGGCCTTCGATGCTGAACGGGTATATTTGGGCACCGAATTCTCCATGTCGGCCGGGGGTGCGCACGCCTCTTACTGGGCCCCCGCGCCAAGGCGGCGCATGTCGGCGACGCGCCGGCGCTGCGGCGGGCGGCCGCAGCTCGGCCCGCGCCGGAGCCGGCACGCAGGCTCGCGCCGCGCCTCGACGTGATCTGATCGAGGGTCGAGTCCCGTCCGTGAGGCTGAAATCGTGATGTCGGGCACATCCATCGGGACCGTGACATACGCCATTGGGGCCCTGGCGTTTGTCCTCTTGGCGCTGCTGCTGATCAACAGGACGAGAGGCCTGCAAGGGGCCTTGATTCTGATCGCGGTGGTGACGACGGGGGCTTGGACGGGGGCATCGGCGGCCTACTACTGGACCATGTGGGATTGGCCGCGCGTGATCGCCGCGCTGGAAATCGCGCGTTTTCTCGCCTGGATCGCGTTTCTGGGAAGCCTGTTCTACTCGGGCTCATCGGACCGGGAAAGGGCGGCGCAACTCAGGTACCTGGCGCCGGCGGTCGTGCTCGTCGTCGCAACGCTTGGCGCGATCGCCATCCTGCCGGCCGGACCGATCCTGCCGGGCACGCTGACGCCGAACTCGGTGCTTGCCCTGGCCTTGGCCGTCGTCGGCATGTTCCTGACTGAAATCCTGTTCCGCAACACGCCCCCCGACGAACGCTGGCAGATCAAGTTTCTTTGCCTCGCGACGGGCACGATCTTCACCTACGACCTTTTTCTCTATGCCGACGCGACCCTCTTCGGCCGTGTAGATCCGGTTCTCCTGGAGGCCCGGGGCGCGGTTCAGGCCCTGGCCGCGCCGCTGCTCGCCGTCGCGGCGGCGCGAAAGGAAATTTGGCAGACCAACATTTCGATCTCCCGTCAGGTCGTCCTGGGCTCGAGCACGTTGATCGCGAGCGGACTGTACCTCTCGCTGGCCGCGGCGGTCGGCTTCGTGCTCCGGGAGATCGACGAGGCGGGGGGACCCGTCGTCCAGGTCATCTTTTTCGTCGGGGCGTTGGCCGTGCTGGCGATCGTCCTCTCGTCCGGGGCCTATTGGGCGCACGCCAAGAATTTCGTCAACAAGCATTTCTACAAGCAAAAGTATGACTGGCGGGAGGAGTGGCTCCGTTTCATGCACACCATTTCGGCCGGCCAGTCGGCAGCGCCCTTGGAAGAGAGATGCGTCAAGGCCATCGCCGATATCGTCGAGAGCCCAGGCGGCGTGATGTGGCTGGTCAACGACGACCGCTGCGAGCACGCCTGCTCGTGGAATTTCACCGTCCCGGACCTCTCGGAACAGAGCGCGCACGCGTTCGCCCGATCCCTCGGGCCCGACCAATCGGTCATCGATCTGGAGCACGCCATCGCCGGCACGGGGCTTCATGGGACGGTCGCGATTCCCGATGCGCTGAGGAGCGCCAAGCGGGCCTGGCTGATCGTCCCCCTTTGGCATCGCTCCCTCGTCGGCTTGGTGGTGCTGGCGCGGCCTCGAGCCCCACGTACCCTGGAATGGGAGGACTACGACCTGCTCGACGTGGTCGGCCGGCAGACGGCGAGCTACCTGGCCGAACAGAAGGCGGTGGAGGCGCTCGAGCAGGCGCGCGAGTTCGAGATTTTCAACCGCCGCTTCGCCTTCGTGATCCACGATGTCAAGAACCTGGTCAGCCAGCTCTCGGTGCTCGGCCTGAACTTCGAGAAGCACGGCCACCGCAAGGCGTTTCGCGACGACGTCGTGGCGACGATCAACGATGCGGCCAAGAAGATGAAGCAGCTCATGGAACGGATCCACGCCCTGGAGCCGAACCAGCCGGCCAAGGAGGCCCAGTTGCTCGAGCCCCTGATTCGCCGCGTCATCACGGCGCAAAAAGGCTCCCAAGCGCGGGTCGTCCTTGACGGTGAAGGTTGCGACCTGGCCGTATTGGGGGACCGGGACCGGCTCGAGGCAGTGATCGGGCACCTCCTGCGGAACGCGATCGAGGCGGTCGACGGGACCGGCACCGTCCGGATCGGGCTCAGGCGCAACGGGCGCTTCGCGGTCGTCGATGTCGCCGACGAAGGGCCGGGCATGGACCGGGATTTCATTCGGCGCGAGCTTTTCAAGCCGTTTCAGTCGACCAAGAAAGAGGGCATGGGGATTGGCGCCTATCAGTGCCGCGAATACGCCCGGGAGCTGGGCGGCAATCTTGAGGCGATCAGCGCGCCCGGAGAAGGTACGATCATGCGGATCACCCTGCCGATCGCAAAGACCGCTTAGCAGAAGTTGGCTGACAGGCTCGCCCGCCGGTTCATGGACAAGCGAAGGCTATTGATCGTCGAGGACGACAGCGGGCTGCAGCGGCAGCTCCGGTGGGCCTTCGAGTCCTACGAGGTGTTCGCGGCCGGGGACCGCGAGAGCGCCCTGGAGATCACGACGCGCGAAAGGCCGCCGGTCGTCGTCCTCGATCTGGGATTGCCGCCCGACCCCGACGGCCCGTCGGAGGGACTGGCGACCTTGGAGGAAATCCTCGCCGTGACCCCGGAAAGCAAGGTCATCATGATGACCGGGCAGTCCGACCGGGCCTTCGCCGTTCAGGCGGTGGCGAAAGGCGCGTACGATTTTTATCAGAAACCGGTAGAGGCCGACATCCTGGGCCTGGTCGTCGACCGCGCTTACGAGCTTTGGAATCTCGAGGAGGAGCACAGAAGGATCACCAGGGCCGGGGCGGCGCCGCGGCTGCCCGGGTTCATCACCGCCGAGACCAAGCTGGAGAAGGAACTGGAGCGGGTCTGCGAGATCGCGGACAGCAACATGAGCGTTCTCGTCCTGGGTGAAAGCGGGACCGGCAAGGAGCTGGTCGCCAGGGGCATCCACGAACTCAGCAGCCGCAGCCAGGACAAGTTCATCGCCATCAACTGCGCGGCCATCCCGGAGCAGCTCCTGGAGAGCGAGCTGTTCGGGTACGAGAAGGGCGCCTTTACCGGCGCGGTCAAGACCACCGTGGGCAAGTTCGAGCTGGCGCAAGGCGGCACCCTGTTTCTCGATGAGATCGGCGACCTCAGCCTGCATTTACAGGCCAAGCTCTTGCGTTTCCTTCAGGATCGGTTGATCGAACGGGTGGGTGGGCGACGATCCATTGCCGTCGACGTGCGGGTCATCTCGGCCACCAACCAGGACCTTTCCGAAGCGATCGCCAACGGCGATTTTCGAGACGATCTCTATTACCGGCTGAGCGAGTTCACTGTCCACATTCCGCCGCTGCGCGAACGGACCGACGATGCGGTGATCATCGCCCACCGGCTGGTCCACGATCTTGCGACCGAACAGGGCCGGCCGGTGCGCGAGTTCAGCGAGGATGCGCTCGCGGCGATTGCGGCGCATTCCTGGCCGGGCAATGTCCGCGAGCTGCAGAACCGGCTCAAGCGCGCAGTGGTCACGGCGAAGGGCCGGAAGATCGCCGCGGCCGATCTCGACCTTGCCGAACCCCGGGCCGCGCCGCGGCGCGAGACCCTGAAAGAGGCCCGGGCGCGCGCCGAGCGCGAGTCGATCGAGAACGCACTGGCCCTATCCGGGGGAAACATCACGAACGCGGCCAAGATCCTCAGGGTCAGCCGGCCGAAGCTCTACGACCTGCTGCGGCAACACAAACTTAACTTGTGAGGGCCGATCGGCCGGGCGCGGGCGAGCCCGAACTTGTGAGGAAATCCGGACCCATCGGTCGAGATTTCGGGATTCCGCCACGATGCGGCGAAACGCGCTGGCCGCATAGTGCGCCACAATATCACAAATTTACCACGACATATCTGGTTGCCCTGTCTTTGCGTCCACTGCATATTGTACGCGTGCGGCCCATTATCGAGATCGGCGCGGCGATGGGGTCGAAATTAACCATCCTTTAACCCGGGGGCGAGAGACTCTCAGCCTGATCCGGAGGCGGAGAGAGCGGTGTCAAATACCATGCATGTTCCGAACCGTTTCGGCACGGCCCGCTCGTTCGAGGCGAGCGTGTCACGTGCGCCCGAGGGCCGGACTTGGCCCGTGCGGGCGGCGATACTCTTTTGGCTTGCCGCAAGCGCGGCGGTCTGGGCCGCCCTGGTCGGCTCCGCCGCGATCTTCGTGTAGCTGCGGGCTCCGACGGCCGCCGCTAAGCCGTTCCGCCCGCAAGGTTAGGTCCGAGCGGGCGCCGGCGGCGTGTGCTCATCGCCTCGACTTCGAACCCGACGACAATGCCGTCAACGGGCCGCCCCGACGGGCGGCCTCGTCGCTGCGCGGCAAACGTCCGACCCAAGAGGTTTGGTAGGCGCGGGTAGGAATCGAACCTCCGACCTCTGCCATGTAAGAGCAGCGCTCTGCCACTGAGCTACGCGCCTGGAGCGGCAACGACAGCTAGGAATGCCGCGGTGCCGGCGCAAACATGCGTCCGTTCAGCGGTCCCGTGCCCCCGTTGCCCAATCCAAAGAGGTCGGCCGCCGTGTGCCGCCCATCGTAGGCGAGCGACGCACGGCGCACCGTGACGTTTATAGGATACCCAAAGATCCGCCCTTGTACCACTTGTCGATCAGCACGAACATCAGGCCATAGCCCGCCGCCGCACTCACGAACAGAAACCCAAGGGCGAAAAGACCGCGCCAGCCCCTTCGATGACCATGGTCCGAGAAGCCAGATGAAGCGGCCAACTCCCCGTGACGCAGATCCTCGGCGATGCGCGCCGGATTGCCAAAGTTACGCGTCATTATGTATCTCCCCGCTCGATATGCCGGTGGGTTGCTGATCCCACGCTGTCGTTTGTAGTCTCCGCCGCTTTGTCTCCTGGGCTCACCTCCCGATGACACTGTCTGCAAAAGTTAAAATGAATATAGCATAATCGCCGTCGCCGCGCTAGGGGCCAGGCGTTAATTTTGCGTTACGGGAATGTTTGTTTTTTAAGAATTGCTAATAATCAGCCGCTGCCAATGCCGGCTGAAGACCACCGAATGCCGGCCCGGCGGCGCCAAGCCCGCACCGGGCGTGTCCAGGGTCGCCTAGGCCAACAGGCGCGCGGAGCCCGCTCCCGGAAAAAAAGTCGTATACGTATAATATAGAGCCGGCGGGACGCCGGAGGGACGGGGAAGCAAACCTCGGGCGTTCGAGGTCAGGCCGCGCGCAGCATGGCCGGCCGGCGACGCCCGACCAATCCCAGGACAAGCAACCCGACCGCCAGCAGGACGAGGCTGCCCGGCTCCGACACCTTCACCGAGCCGCCGAACCCGAAGCTGTCCTCCGTCGTCTGGAACTTGATCGGGAACGGCTCCAGGATCACGCTGCCGCCGGAGAAGTCCCCGAAAATCGTGAGCATGAAGCTGTCGGACGCACCGGCGGCCAGCGCGCCGCCCTGGGATCCGCCGTTGCAGCCCTGCGTGAAGACGCAGACGTCGATCTGCTTGAATCCCGCGGGAAAGGTCTGCTGGCCCGTCTGGATCTCCGCGTCGACGAACGCTCCGTCGGGGTCGTCCGAAAACGTAACCGAGGTGGCGTCCGGGTTGGTGCCCATCCCGAACGACGTGATGCCCGCCTCCGTAACGGCGCCCGACAGGACTGTCGTATTCTCGACGGTCACGTTGAGCTTCACATACGCGCCGGTGAACTCGGCGACATCGAACGTTCCGGTCGCGGAGAGATCGATGGACGATGTCGGCCCACCATCATTGTCGGATTGGCCAGCCCCTAGAAACCAGTCGATGGTGAAATCGTCGTTCACGCCGGTTATCAGGACGGCATGGCCGGGGTTCGACGCAAGCAGCCCAAGACCCAAGGCGGCCGCAAAAACGATCTTCTTCATTCGTGATCTCCCCAACCCGGCCGTTTCGTCCCGATATGGGACACAGGGTCGTTAACCCTTTGTCTAAAAAGCAATTATAGCATTAGCGAGATCTTCACGCAATCCAATCCAAAGGAACAAATAGGGCAGGACTCGACCGCTTTTGCGCATTTCGCGACGGTCTGGACCGAGGCCGCCCGATTATTCTACGCCCTGTTGTCTCACCGAACGCGGCGGCCCCGGAGCGCGGTCCGGCCGCAGGCGCCGTCGCCCGGCCCGCGGCGGCGCGCGGATCTTCCTACTCCGGGAACTTCTCCGTGATCAGCGCGATCGGACCCCCGCCGAACATGATCCGGTAGGTGCGCGTGAGAAAGCGGCCGTCGCTCAGGCGGCGCACCGCCTCGGGCAGGTCGCGGGCCTGCTCCCGCCCGTACCACAGAACCTCGCGGCGCGTTTCCATCCGGCGGTCGCTCAGGATGCGGCCCAACGATTGGCCTTGGACCTCCAGTCGCTCCCTAACCTCCGGCGGGAGCCGTCCCAGGACGATCGAAGCCACGGCGTAGGCGTATAAGGCGCCGCTGCGCGCGCCGCGAAGGATGACGCGCCGCCGCGCGATCTCACTGCCCGGGCGGGCGTCGAGCCACGGGTCGTCGTCGGTCAGGCGGAACTTCGTGCAATCGAGGCAAGCGACGTCCACCGGCTCCATCGTGTAGACCTCGATGAACTTGGTCACGGTGCCGTCGCACACGAGCAAGGCCCTCTGGAACGGGGTCAGGTCGCGCGGATCTATGGGGCGCAACTCGGCCGGTTTCGCGAACTGGGCCGCGAACCGCTCGCGAAACGGGTCGAAGGGGTCGGACGGCCCTGCGGCGTTGTCGTCCCCGGGATGCTTCACCGTTGCTCAACGCCTCTCTTGATGCCCGCTTGATGCCCGTGACCGGCGCGACAGCGGGTCGTCGCATTGGCACCGGCCCGCCGACCGCCCGAGCGGTCTCTCATGAGGCCGGGATTTCAGCTCGAATGCGAGCCGTCGCCGCGGCGCGGCCACGTAGAACTTGCACCATAGGGCATCCCGCTCCGGTTTCGAAGGCGCTACGCCATCGCACCCTGAGACTGAACACCCGGGGCCCGGAGCGCAGGATGCTCCTCGGCCGGTCCTGTTCAGCAACGATCGGCGCGCGGGGTCAACTCGATCGACCGCCGCCGGCGCCTACGCGGTGCGGTCGCGCACCGCCAAGTCTCGGCCCCCCGGCCGCGCGTCTCAGGCCGGTTTCGCGACCTGACCCCGTGTCGCGGATCTCCGACTTAGGATTTCGCGGAACAAATTGAGCTGATCTTGGGTGGTCTCATCCCAATCGAATTGTTCGGCGTAGGCGCGCGTATCGGCGCGCTCGGGCGGATCGGCCAGCAAGGCTCGCACGGTGTCGGCAATCGCGTCCGGATCGCGACGCGGGATCAGACGCCCCGCCGCCGGGGCTGCAACGACCTCGGCGTTGCCCCAGACATCAGTCGCCGCCACCGGCGTGCCGCAAGCCATGGCCTCCAGCAGCACGTTCGGCCATCCCTCGCGGTCCGAGGCTAGGACCAAAACGTCCGCCGCGCTGTAGACCTCCCGCAGTCGTTCGTTCGCAACGGCGCCGAGAAACCGTACTCGACCCTCCATCTCGAGCCCCTTCGCCAATCGCTTTAGCGCCGGCGCCTCGGGTCCGTCCCCGGCGATGACCAGATGAGCGTCCGGCAGCTTCGCCAGCGCCTGGATGACGAGGTGGTGACCCTTGCGGGAAATCAGGTCGCCGACCGAGGCCACGACCGGAGGCTGCAGGTCCAGCGTCCGCCGCGCGGTTGCCCGATCCAGCGGGCGGAACCGTTCCAGATCCACGCCGTTGCGGAACACGCGGACCTTGTCGGCTTCGACGCCGATCTCGACGAGCGCATCCTTGAGCGCCCGGCACACGGTGATGGCGCCGGCGGCATTGGCCGCGGTCCAGCGAATCATCCGCCGTGGCACGGCATAGCGAGGGGCCAGGTTGACGTCGGTGCCGCGGGCAGTCACGGTGACCGGCTTGTCGAAATGCCGGCCGAGCATGACGGCTGCGACGCCGCCGGGATAGAAATGATGAGCGTCGATAAGGTCAAAATCATATCCCGAACGGAGGATACGCTCGATCGCCGGCCGCGCCGCCAGGTACAGAAGGAACGGCGCGGCGTTCATGCCGACCTTCGGAATGACCAGATACTTCGGATGCGTGATCGGAATGCCGAAGCGCGTCTCTTCATGGGGCACCCTGGCGAAGGTCGCGTATTTCCCGAACGTATCCGCGGGCGAGGGAAACCACGGCACCGGCGCGACCACGCGCGCACGCACCGCGCCGTCGTCGAGCAGGTGGCGCAGGCGGGTCTCGACCGGCAGGCCGTCAAAGGGCCTAACGGCGTTCGGATAAATGGTCGAGAACGTCAGGATATTGATCATTCGAAACGGCAGTCTACGGCTTCCGATACCTTCTTTCCCGAATTTCGTTGAATGGAATCAATGGCGGTCGGGGACGGCCGATTCAGGCGGATGCGGTCACCCGGCACGCATTCGTTATGCAACCGCATCATATTATGACATTGCGATGTCATAATTAACGTTTGATTTATCGAAATCAGTTGTCTTCAATCCTCACATACCCACGACCCTGGCCGATCTGGAGCAAAGCGGCCGGCCAGCGGCCGGAATGCGCCGAATCCCGAGGCCGCCGGAGGCGACGAGATCACGCCTTAATGACCTAATGAAATGAACCGGTAACGACAACCGCCCTGTTCCTCCCGAAAAGCCAAGGAGTCGGTCGAGCTTGCCCCTGTTCCGCGTTTCCGGGCCTCCCATCCGCAAATGAGGATCGCCGTCGTAGGCTGCGGTCAGATCGCGGACGCGCACATCTCGGAAGCCCAGAAGATCGCCGGGGTGGAGGTCGCGGCCGTGATGGACCTCAACGTTCACATGGCCGAACAGGCCGCGGTTCGCTATGGCGTGCCCCGGGCATACACCGATCCGACCGTCATGCTGCAAGAGGTCAAGCCGGACGTCGTGCATATCACGACGCCTCCGGCCAGCCACCTGCCGCTGGGCACGCTGGCGATCGAGCACGGGGCCCACGTCTACGTCGAGAAACCCTTCGCGGTCGACGCGAGGGAGGCGCGGGAGCTGGTGGCCATCGCCGAGCGCCACGGCCGGCTCGTGTGCGTCGGCCACAACATGACCTTCGACAGCCCGTTCCTGCGCCTGCGCGAAGCCTACCGCAGCGGCGAATTGGGCGACATCGTCCATGTCGAGGGACTCATGGGGTACAACCTGGCCGGGCCATTCGGCGCCGTATCCATGGGCGACCCGACGCACTGGGTGCACCGCCTGCCCGGAGGCATCGCCCAAAACAACATCTCGCATCCGCTGTCGATGATCCTGGAGTTCCTCCACGACGAAGCCCCCAGGGTCGTGGCCGCGGGTCAACGCTGCCGCAAGGAGCGCTATGGCGACGTTCGCGACCGGGTGTTGGACGAGGTTCGCGCCACTTTGATCGGCAAATCGGCGACCGGTAACCTCGTCTTCACTTGCCACGCCCGGCCCGTCCAACTCTACGTTCAGGTCCACGGCACGAAGCGGCAGGCCATCTGTCATTTCGACGCGCGCACGTTGCGCTACGTGGACGGCGGCACCATGCCGGGCCCCTTCAGGCGAATTCAATGGGCCTACGATGATCTGAAGCAGGCGCGGCGGGAACACCGCCGCCTCGTGCGCCGTTTCCTGGCCGGAAAGATGCACTTCTTCGAGGGAATGAGCGAGCTGTTCCGGCGATTCTACGACGCCGTCGCAGGCCGCGCCGAAATGCCGATCCCGATGTCGGAGGCGGTGCGGATCACCGCCGTCATGGACGAGATTTTCAGGCAGTGCAACGAGACCCTGTCCGAGGATCGCGACCAAAGGTCGGGCAAAAGGACGGCTGCGGCCGGCGGCGGGCGAGCACGATGATTCTGATCACCGGCGCCACCGGATTCCTCGGCCGGAGGGTCGTGCGCCAACTGTCGCAGCGGCACGGCGAGACGCTGCGCTGTCTGGTCCGCCCGGGGAGCGACCCGCGCGAGCACGCGGCCTTGTTTCGAGATTTGCCGAACGGCCGCGCGATCGAGTATTTCCCGGCAAGCTTCAACGACCTGGATGCCCTGAAGCGCGCGGTCGACGGCGCGAGCATCGTCTATCACGTCGCCGCCTCCAAGAGCGGATCGTTCGCGGCGCAGACCGCCAACACGGTGGTCGGCACGGAAAATCTTCTGCGCGCCTCCAAGGACGCCGACCTGTCTCGGTTCGTCCTGGTCAGCTCGTTCGCCGTCATGGGCGTGGCCGGTCTGCCTAAGGGGGCGGTCGTCGACGAATCCACGCCGCTGGAGGCTCACCCGGAATGGCGTGACCCCTACGCCTACGCCAAGCAACGCCAGGAACGGTTGGCCCTGGACTACCTGCGGCAAGGCGTTCCGGTGGTCGTCGTGCGACCGGGTGTGATCTACGGGCCGGGGGCGGATGTTCTCACGATTCGTGTCGGCGTGAGCATGTTCGGCTGGTTCCTCTTTCTGGGCGGCGCCAATTCCGTGCCGTTGACCTACGTGGACAACTGCGCCGACGCCGTCGTCGCCGCCGGCGCGGCCGAGGACGTGGTAGGAGAGGTGCTCAACGTATGCGACCACGACCTGCCCACCGCGCGGGAAATATTCAGGCTGTACCGGCGCCGTGTCGGCAGGGTTCGTTACGTTCCGATCCCTTTTCCGCTGTTGAAGGTCATCGCCCGCATCAACGTGTGGTATTCCGAAAAGAGCCGCGGCAACCTGCCGATCGTATTCAGCCCGTATCAGGTCGACACCATCTGGAAACGCCAGCGCTTCAGCAACGCCAAGGCGACGAAGCTCCTGGGCTGGCAGCCGCGCGTCTCGGTCAAGGAAGGCCTGGAGCTGGCACTGGCCTCGCGGCCCGGGGGCTGACGGCGGGTGCGCCTCCGGCGCCTCGCGCCGGAGCGCCTTCGGGCGGTTCCCAACGTTCAGAGCCGCTCGAACAGGGCCTCATAAGCCCTGAACATGCGATCCTGGCTGTAATTCGCGCGGACATGGCGTTGGTTGCCCGCGCCCCGGACTCGGCGAGGAGTTGGCGCAGCGCGTCAGGATGAGCAAGGCCGTTCAGCGGGCGGCGTATTGCCAGGCACCGGTGAATCATGCCGGGACAACCGGTCTGGTCGCGGCGAACCGCCAGACGACCATGAGAACGACTCTCGAGCCGATCCAGATCGTTGACCCCTGGAACCCGATCATTGACTCGTCAGACAAGCTGTCTGCAATTAGAATCTCCATTGAGTGTCACTCGGGAAATGTCGGATGAACTGGGTCATCCCCTAGTCGAACTGCGCGATGCGCAAGCTGCGAGTCCTGACATTCACGTCTGTCTATCCGAACGCGGCGCAACCGGGGCACGGCGTTTATACGGAACGCCGGCTTCGCAACCTGCTAGCCACCGGGGACATCGAATCCCGCGTGGTCGCACCAGTGCCATGGGTGCCCGCGGCGATGCGCGGTTCCAGACGCTACGGCCCTTATTACCACGTGCCGGTTGCCGACCGGCGCGAGGGTATCGACATTCTGTATCCGCGGTATCCCACGGTCCCAAAGATCGGCATGACGCCGGCACCGTTCCTGATGGCGTCGGCGCTTGCCGGGCCTTTGCGGAAGATCGCGCGAGGGGCTTTCGATTTCGACATCTTGGACGCGTTCTATTTCTACCCCGACGGGGTAGCCGCCGCCATTCTGGGGCGGCTGTTCGACAAGCCGGTGGTCATTACAGCCTTCGGCTCGGACATCAACCTGATCCCAGACCATTATTGGCCGCGCCGGATGATCCGGTGGGCGGCGGGCCGCGCCGCGGGCGTGACCGCCGTGTGCGAAGCCCTGAAGCACAGGCTTGTCGAGCTCGGCGTGCCCGCACAGAAGATCCACGTGATCCTGCACGGCGTCGACCTGCGGCTGTTCGTTCCACCGCAGGACCGCGCGCGCGTGCAAGCCCGCCTCGGGATGTCCCGTCCCACACTGCTCTCGGTGGGAAGCCTAATCGAACGCAAGGGTCATCACATCGCGATCGAGGCCATGGCCGATTTGCCCGACTTTGATTTGTTGATTGCTGGCGAGGGCGAAATGGAACGAACGCTCCGCGATCAAGTCGCCGCACTCGGCCTTGGAGACCGCATCCGCTTTCTCGGTCATGTCAACGAGCGAGATCTGCCTGCGTACTACGGCGCGGCGGACGCGCTCGTCCTCCCGTCAAGCCGCGAGGGCATCGCAAATGTTCTTTTGGAGTCAATGGCTTGCGGTACGCCTGTCATAGCCACTCGGGTGTGGGGCGCGCCAGAGGTCATCACCGTGCCGGAGGCAGGGGTGATGATGCCGGAGCGCACCGCGCGGGCGCTGGTGGATGCCGTACGTGCCCTGTTCGCAGATTATCCGGACCGGGCTGCCACGCGCCGCTTCGTTGAACGTTTTTCTTGGGATGACACGGCGGCGCAACATTTGGCGGTCTTGCAGGGGGTCATGGCGCGGAACGGCGGTTGTGGCCTCTAGCCACCGCGTCGTACACCGCGCCATAGCCGCGCACCATCGCTTCGATGCTGAAGTCTCGAAGAATGCGTGCCCGCCCGGCTCTGCCGTGCTCGGCTGCTACCGACGGCTGATCGACATAGTCCAGAATGGCTTCGGCAAGCGCCCAAGGTTGTTCGGCCGGCACCAGCCGGCCGCTCACTTCCGGAACCACCAGCTCGGGGTTGCCGCCTACGTTCGTTGCCACCACGGGTAGGCCGGACGCCATCGCCTCCAGGATGGTATTGGAGGTTCCCTCTCGGCGCGAAGGGAGGGCGAAGAGGTCAAAAGTGCGGTAAAGATCCGCGATGTCGTTGCGGAAGCCGGGCGTCCACGCCAACGCTGCGGCCCCGGCGTCTTCCAGAAGCGCCTCCATTTCGGCACGCAAGCTTCCATCCCCAATTACGACGAGGCGCAAGGTATTGCGCAAGGCCGGCCGCCGTTCAAGCGCGTGCACGAACGCGCGGACCAGGTTGGTCTGGTCCTTCACCGTCTCGAGGCGCCCCACGGTGCCGACGACAAAGGCGCTCGGCGGCGCAAAACCTGCCGGCAACACGCCGTCACGGTCAGCCGAGGGGCCACTCCGCGGCCGGAAGGTTTCGTTATCAACTCCGTTATAGACCACGGAAATCCTGTCCCGCGGGATGCCGACTTCCGAATCCATCCAATGCGCCAGATCGTTCGAAACGGCAATGTAGCGATCGACCACCAGCTGGGACAGGCGGCGCAACGTCCTGTACCTTCGGTGTCGGCCCGCGATTTCGGTCATGTCGAGGCCGTGCTCGCTATGGACCAGCGCCGGTACGCGCGCCAACGCGGCCGGCCCGAGCATGTCCACGGTCGGCAGGTTACGCGTTTGAACGATGTCGGGCCTCAGGCGGCGGAGCAACCGCCACACCTTCCGGTAGACGAACAGGTCTTTGCCTTCCCTTTTGTTGATCTCGTAAATGGGAACATCCGTCCGTCGGATCCGGTTTCGGAAACTGGTCGCTTCCTTGAGGCACACGACAATATGGTTGTAGCGCTCCGCTGGCAGGTTATTGATCAGCGTCGTCAGGCCGTTTTCGAGTCCTCCGAAATCGAGCTTCAGGATGATATGGCATATGGTCAGGGGACGGGGCATCATTTCATGATCGCGACGAGGTTCCTGCCTTGCGCTGCCACGAAGGTGCGTCGCCGACGTCGGCCGCCGACCGCCGTGCCCGGAAATAGCCGATACAGTCCTCGAAGGTTACGGGCGGGCGGCAGGGTGGCTACTCGGTCCACGCACGCCTCGATCACGCCGGTTTGAGGGGCCAGAGAATGACCTTTATGGTCTGTAACACGATGATGACATCGAGCATAAGGCCATAGTGTTTTATGTAATACAGATCGTACTCCAGCTTCGCTTTGGCGTCCTCCACGGAGGCGCCGTAGGGATAGTTCAACTGCGCCCATCCCGTGATCCCCGGCTTGACCCTGAAACGCTCCATGTAATAAGGGATCTGGTTGGCGAGCTGTTCGACGAAGTACGGCCGCTCGGGACGCGGTCCGACAAAGCTCATTTCCCCTTTCAATACGTTCACGATCTGCGGGATCTCGTCGATGCGGACCTTGCGGATGAAGCCGCCCACTGCGGTCACGCGGGCGTCCTTTGCGGCCGACCAGCGCGGCATGCCGTCCCGCTCCGCGTCGGCCCTCATGCTTCGAAACTTGAGCAGCTGGAACGGGCCGCCCCCCGCTCCCACCCGCTGCTGCCGATAGAAGACCGGGCCCGGACTATCGATCTTGATGGCCAAGGCCGTGGACACGATCAGCGGGAAGAGGAAGACCAGCGCCGTTAGGCTCATCGCAATGTCGAAGGCGCGCTTCAGCAAGCGGTGGGTCCGCCCGCCCGGAAAGCTGCTGGAAAAGAGCATCCAGTTTCGCGGCAAGGCGTCGAGGTCGACGCGCCGGGCCTCGCGTTCCCAGAAGGCCGGGTAATCGCTGACGGTGATGCCGCGGAACCCACAGTCGACAAGCGCCTCCATCGGCAGGCCCCGGCGGCGGTCCTGCACCGCCACGATGATCTCGTCGATATTCTCGCGCTCGACGAACTCGAGCAGCGGGGCGTTGGTCGGAAGGATGCGCGAGGCGGGAACCCGCCGCTCGTCGCCCGAGGCGTCGATATATCCGGCGCAGGCGAAGCCGTGGGCTTGACCGCTGCGCTCCAGGGCTTCGATGCGCGCCGCTTGCGGGCCCGTGCCGATGACGGCGACCCGGCGTTTCAAAGGGGTCAGGTCGATCGCGCGGAGGAAGACGAAACGGGTCAGCAGGATGCCGAAGAACGCCGAGGTCATGGCGCTGGCCATGACGCTGCGCCAAATCATGAATTCCGGGAATAAATAAAAGATGGCCGACAGTACGGCGAATCCCAAGATGAAACTGATGATCGTTCTTATTATTATATGATAGAAATCCATTTCCGCTAAATCATTATACGTTCCCAGCGCGAACATAATGGTGACGAATATAAACGAATAGGCGGCCGCCTGGGGCAGGTATCTTATAAAATCATTGTAAGTGAGCTCGAAATCGACCCAGCTCGCGAGAACGCCCAAGTACAACGACGCGATCAGGACGATCGCCTCTATTCCGGCCAATACCAGGAACGGTTTGGCGAAGTGCATACGGAATAGGTTGGTCATGGCGCGCGACCCGAGGCTACCTGTCGACTCTTCCGGCCCCCTCGTCTTGCCGGCCCGCCTCCCGCATCCGGCCGACGAGAGCGGCGGGGCATCTGGCTAGCCGAAGCTTCCGCCATGCTAAACAACCTTGGTTAAATTAAAATATCAACGGATTAGCCAATGCCATCCCGCGACGCTCTTAGTAATATAACGTATATAATGTCCAGTCCGGCGACCGGTTCAATACCACCGTCGGGCCGTCGGCGGCCCCGCCGGATATGGTTAATCGGGAAGCCCGATCTTCTTCAGCAACGCCTTGGCGTAGCGCACCGGAACGGCATACGCGATGCCGCTGGGGTCCTGGAGGACACGTTCCTTGGTCTCCTTGACGAAGACGCTATTGACGATCCCGTACACGACCCCGGTCTCGACGTCGTACAGCGGACTTCCGCTGTTGCCGGGGTAGGCCGTGGCGTCCAGCTGGAAGACCGGGAAGCCTTCGCGCAACTGCTTGATCATCCGGCTGTCGAGCTGGCGCGGGGACACCTGCGGGAGCGAAACCGGGGCGATCGCCGAGACGATGCCTCGATGCGTGCTGGGATGAAGCCCCAGGACGGGTCCGATCGGAAACCCGGTGAAGGCGATACCTTTTCCCTCTTCGACCCAGGTGTCGTCGCCCAGTCTCAGGGTCGGGACGGGCGGGCCGGAAATCCTCAACACCGCCACGTCGTGATCCTCGTCGATCCCCGCCACGCGCGCGGTGCGCACGGCGGCCCCGCCGCGTGCCCCGACGAAGACGGCGATGCTCTCTTTTCTCTGCTCGTCGAGCTTGTCGGGAAGCACGTGGGCGCTCGTGACGACGTGGCGCCCGTCGGCGACCGCAAAGCCGGTGCCGAGCAGGCGTGCGGGCGGGCGGCGCAGCGCCTGATACGTGCCGACGGCGACGACGGCGGGCTTGACCCGCTTGATCGTCTCGCTCAGGTCCCCCGCGTGCGCGGTCGTCGCGGACGACCAGGCCGCTCCCGGCGCGACCAGGCCGCACACGCCCACGGCCAGCAAAAGTCTGCTCGCTAGCATCGCGGGGCGGAGTCCAGGGTCATGGTCGACCGGGTCAGCTGGGGGTTCTTCGGGCGGTTTCGAAGCGGCGGTTTCGCGCGATCAGGAATACGCCACGGACAGATCGCGACCGTGCCTCTCTGCGGCCGATCCCGCGCGGCCGTGGACCTGCCGCAGGAAGGAGTCGAACATGACCAGCGCCCATATCTCAGCGCTGTGATCCCACGTCCCCGACTGGTGGCGATCGACCAGCGCCGCGATGAATTTCATGTCGAACATGCCCGTTTCGGCCAAGCTTGGGCCGGTCAAGGCGTCGCGCACGCGCTGGCGCAGGGGCCCGCGGAACCAGGCGGCCAGCGGGACCGCAAATCCCATCTTCTCGCGGTACAGGGTCTCCCGCGGCACGAACGGCTCCAGGGCTTTCTTGAAGACGTACTTTCCTTCCCGCCGGCGCAGCTTGAGCTCGGCCGGCAGGCCGGCCGCCCACTGGACGAACAGGTGATCCAGGATCGGCACCCGGACCTCCAGCGAGTTCGCCATGCTCGCCCGATCCACCTTGGTCAGGATGTCGCCGGGCAGGTAGGTTTTCAGATCCGCATACTGAACCCGTTCCAGGTGGTGATCGGCCGGCGCGTTCTCCATGTACGAGCGAACCACCTCCCGGGCATGATGGCCCTGTAGGCAGCGGATCATTTCGGGCGAATAGAGGCGCCGGCGCAGGTCGTCCGACATGATGGAGACGCTGCTGAAATAGGCGTCGGCCGAGTCACGCGCCAGTGCCTGCAGCGTCGTCTTCGCACGCAGGGGCTTCGGTGCCCAATCCATCTTGGGATACAGGCCGCCCAGCATGCCGAACAACGGCGCCCGCAATGCCTGCGGCAGGCGCGCCCGCACCAACTCTTCATAATGGTGCCAGCGATATCGGCGGTATCCCGCGAACATCTCGTCGCCGCCGTCGCCGGACAGGGCGACGGTCACGTGCTTGCGGGCAAGAGCGCAGACCTGATAGGTCGGGATCGCCGAGCTGTCGGCGAAGGGCTCGTCGTACACGGTGGCCAGCCTGTCGACGAGGTCGAAGGCGTCGGCGTCGACGCGCTCGAAACGGTGGCGCGTGCCCCAGCGTTCGGCCACGCAGGCGGCATACCGCGACTCGTCGTGGCTGGCCTGGTGGAACCCGATGGAGCACGTGTTGACCGGGTCCGGCGACAGGGTCGCCATCAAGGAAACCACCGCGCTGGAATCGACCCCGCCGGAGAGGAACGCGCCGAGCGGCACGTCCGAGATCAGCCGAATTCGGACCGCCTCGCGCAGGCCGCGGATGAGTTCATCGCACACGTCCGCCTCGGCCATTCCATCGCGGGCCTCGAACGCGACGTCCCAGTACGACCTGGGATTCGGCCAGGCGGTTCCCCGCCGGAACGAGAACGCGTGCCCGGGGGCGAGCTTGGCCACGTCCAGGTAGATCGTCTTCGGGTCGGGGACGTAGCCGTAGGCGAAATAGTTCTCGACGGCGCTGGGGTCGATCCGCCTCGGAAGGTCGGGGTGCAGGAGCAGCGCCTTAAGCTCGGAGGCGAACAGGAACGTTCCGTCGGCAAGCAGCGCATAATACAACGGCTTGATGCCGAGACGATCACGGGCCAGGAACAGCGTCTCCTTATTCCCGTCCCAAAGCGCGAAGGCGAACATGCCGCGGAAGCGCTCGACGCAGGCCTCGCCCCACTCTTCCCAAGCGTGGACGATCACCTCGGTGTCGCAGTTGGTGCGAAAGCGGTGCCCGGCGGCGACGAGCTCCTTGGCCAAGTCCTGGAAGTTGTAGATTTCGCCGTTGTAGACGACCACGACCGAGCCGTCTTCGTTGAACAGCGGCTGGTGGCCGCCCGAGAGGTCGATGATCGACAGGCGCCGGTGCCCCAGGCCGATGCCGGGCCCGACATGCAGGTCCGAATCGTCGGGCCCGCGGTGACTTTGCGTATCGTTCATGCGGGCGAGCAGGGCGCGATCGATGTCCTTGCGGCCCCTGCTGTCGAAAATGCCTACGATCCCGCACACTTCGCGTCTCCACAATCTTGCTGTCCGGCGTCAAGCCCGGGGGCGATCGTTGCGTGCCGCTCGAACAACCGCCGGTCAGGAAGCGGCCCGAGCGAGAACCGATCGGAACGGGCCCGCCCGCCCGAGGAACTCCCGCAGGATGCGGTTCGCCTCGGGCGGCGATCCCACGTAATCGGTGGCCACCGCGATCATCGCGGCGGCCTGAACGTCGCCCAAAAGTTTCGCCTTGATCTCCAGCAGTTTTGCGACGTACGGGCTGGACGTGAACCGCCCGTCCACCCAGTACCAGTACCAGACCATCCGCCTGCCGGAAGGGGACAGGATGCGCTTGTACCCGACCGTCAGCGGCGCGCCGTCGACGATGGCCTCGACCCGGCCGGTCCCGGCGCGCACCCAAGGGTCCCCGCCGGTCAAGCGGTTCTCGGTGTTGACCACTTCGGCGCCCTGCCGCTGACGGGTGTAGTACGCGAGGTAAATGTCGACCCGGCGATCACCGGCGCGGTAAGTCCAAAGCGCATCCGCATCGACGTGAGCGAAATTCGGGCGCCAGTCGGCCGCGGCCTCGGGGGACCGGCGCCACGCCGGGCCCGCGTCGGGCGGGGACAAGGCGATGTCCTGGCCGCCGGCCGGACGGTATGCCACGTAGCCGGAATACGCCGAAGCCGACCCGGCGAGCAGCAGCGCGCCGACGGCGGCGGCAACGTAACGGACCGCAGGAAACCCGCGCCCGGCGGTCCGCTGCCGCGGGTCGGGAGCCGGCGCCGGCGGCTCGTTCGGTCTCGGCGGCTCGCGGAACGTCATGCCGAGCCCCAAGAGACACGCGAAGACAATGCTCAGGAAGATCAGGCCAAACGTTATATGGTCCGCCCGCGCCGCCAGCGTGTAGTCGCTGTAATGTGCGAGCAAGATGACCCCGAAGGCGCGGAACCCGTTGGCAACGATCGGCACGACGATCGATAGCCCGACGAACAGCAGGCGCCGCCAAGTATCTCTATAGAACACGAACGCGAAAATCGTGCCCAAGGTGACCGAACTGATCAGGAATCGCAGGCCGGCACAGGCCTCCGCCACCTCGAAGCTTCCGCTCGGAATCTGCAGGAAGATGCCGTCGAGGTAGACGGGAAACCCGCTCAGCCGGAGCAAATGCACCAGGAACTGGGCGGTGAGGTCCTGCAGCGGCGCGATCAAGAAAGACCCGACAGGAACCGCGAAAAAGAGAAAGAACAAAGGAAACGCGATCGTTCTCACAGCGTGCAAACCAAGCACAGTCAGGAACAGTCCCTGTACCATGGCCACCAGGGCGAACTGTTGGGCGACGAGGATTCCCGCAAGATCGCTGAGCAGCCATGCAAAGGTGGCGGCGGCGCACAGGCCGACGCCCCAGAGACTCGGCCACGGGACCGTGCCGGCCAGCCGAAAACGCTCGCGCCACATCAGATATCCGCTGATCGGCAGGATGAGATAGCCGTGGCCGAACGCCTGAGAGTTGGACCAAATCTTCACGACCGACGAGGCGGTCGTCCAGAACAGGGCGAGCAAGATGACAAGTCCGACCCCGAGCGCGGCCGCGGCCCAGATCCATCGGCCGCGCGCGGTCAGGTCCTCGGCGCCGGGCGCCTCGTCGCTCGCCCCATCGGTCGCGTGCGCAGCAACGCGCTCTCCCACGTCCGACCCGTTCCCAACGGCGCGCCGATGCACGGCGCTTGCCGCCCGCGCGGCGCCCGATCCGGCCGACGCCTTCAACCGCTGGTCCGCGTGCGCCATCCTCAGGCCCCGCACCAGGAAACAGAGGGGACGAAAGCGTCCGACGCATGGCTTCGTCCATGGGTCACGGTCGGTTGTGCCTCCCTACAGTCGCCACCATCACTGGTATCATCCTTTTATGATCGTGGGTACCGGCGCGTTCCTGTTCACATGGCGCCGGATCGCGCGCGAGTTCGCACCACATGCGTGTATTTCAGGTGCCATTATCCAAGATCGCGCGAAATGTAAGGACCGACAAGGTTTGCTATTCGGAGCGGAAGCCGCTTCCACAGCGATATGCAGAGCCGGTACTTCGGGTTCGTCGGGTTCACCTCCGGCGGCGCGTCCCGGCCAATCAGCTTGTACTCGTAATACAGGGGCTCGGGTTCGAAGCCCCAGTGCTTCTTGAAGGCGTAGGACCCGGTACCTTTCTTGCTGCGGCCGAAATCGAAGACGCGATAGCCGCGCTGACACGCACGGCGCATGACCTCCCAATACATGAAGTCGTTGGCCGCAACGCACCGGGCCTCGGCCGTGCCGCCCCCGTAGTACGGCAGAACCTCGTCGCGGAACAGGAAGCTCACCACGCCGCTCACCGGTCGGCCCTCGTGGGTCACCGTCAGAATCTCGCACGCCTCGCCAAATATCTCCTTCAGCTTGCGGAAGTATTTCTTGGAAAACACCGGCGTGCCCAGATTGCGCACGCTTTCGGCGTAGATCCGGTAGAACCGGTCCACGCCCGTGTCCCATTCGCTTTGAAGGCCCGCCTTGATCCCCTTTCGGACCATGGCGCGCTGCTTGCGCGGGACGGCGGCGAGGTTTATCTCCGGGTCGGGATCGATCCGTTTCCTGAAGGTCACGTAAAGGCCGGAATTCTGGAACCAGTCGCCGTGGCTCGGCGCGCGCAGGCGGTATTCGAGGTGGTCCACCTTCAGTCGCTCGGCGAGGTCGAGCGCGGACCTGTCGAGCGCCGCCCGCGCCTTTGGGTCCGCCGTCACGGGCCCGCCGTAGACACAGAAAGCATTGGATATCAAGGCGTTGCCGAAGAGCCGGCTGGCCACGTGCACGAGCGGAAGCACGCCCCGTATCTCGCCTCGGGACTCCGCCAACAGAAAGTAACAGCGGTGGCCAAAGCTCTCCTCGATCACCTGCTTCCAGCCGCTCAGGTGCAAGAACGTCGCCTCGGGGCGGGCGCGCACGAAGGAATCCCATGGCTCGCGCCAGGCATCGTCGAGGCCGCGCACCTCCAGGACCGGACCACTGTGGTCGTTCATCGGACTCCGGCGTCCTCGCCCAGGAAAATCCGGTCCATGCGACCCCACGCGAAGTCCGACAGGACGGCGTGCAGCCGCTCCTCCATCCGCCTCAGGTTGGTGTAGTGGCGAAAGCGCGTCTTCGGGGAGATGCCCTGGAAGCGCGGCTGCTCGGGGTCGATTTCCCACGGGTGGAAGTAGAAGATGCAGGGTTGCCGGTCGTGCCGGTTGACCCGCCGCATCGCCCACCGGGACACCTTATAGGGCAGGAGCCGGAAATATCCGCCTCCCCCGCAGGGGAAGTTCCGACCGAATACGCTGATGGTCGAGATCGGAATCTCCAACAGTCCGGCCGCTCCGGCCGGTTGGAAAGCAAAGCGCGGCGCCTCGGGCATCCCATAGAGGTCGTGCCGAATCGGATAGATGCTCGAGCTGTAGGCGTATCCCTCCTCGCCCAGGATCTCGAAGGCCCACGGCGTCCTTTCGCCGATCGAGAAGCTCGCGGCGCGATAGCCCTTGACCGACGATCCCGAGATGTCCTCCAGGACTCGTTTGGTTTGGCGAATGTCGCCCCGGAATTCTTCAGGCGTTTGCTCGTGGACCCGGACGTGTTGGAAGCCGTGGCTGGCCAGCTCATGGCCGCCCGCCACGATTCGGCCGACGAGCGCAGGATGGCGCTTCGCGATCCAGCCCAGGGTGAAGAACGTGGCGCGCACCCCGTGATCGGCGAAAATTTGCAGGACCGCCTCGACGTTGCGTTCGACCCGGTTCGGATACAGGTCCCACTCGGAGTGCGCGACCTTGTCGGCGAAGGCGGAAACCTGAAAGTAGTCCTCGACGTCGACGGTCATCGCGTTGGCGATGCGTCCGGTCGCGGCGTGGGCGGGCCCGCATTCTTTTTGGGCGCGGGTGCGGTGGGGCACCGGACCGGCCATCTCTCGCTCGTTTACGGCCGCCTGTCGCGACAACTCCAACCCTCCGCAACGTTGGACATCGGTCCAAATCGCCCCAGATCCGGGCGAGTCGATCGATCAAGTCGTGTATCCAAGCCGCATCGTCGCCCCGTCGCTCGCGCCGGTGTGGGCCGAGTGACCTAGGCCGACAGCGCCGGGGCCGAACCCTCGGTATGCATGTCGAGAACGACCTCCTTGACCGTGGCCCTGTCGATTTCGTGCTTCTCCTCTAGATAGGCTAGCAGTAAGAGACGGTCGCACAGGAGGTTGATCTTTCGTGGGACGCCCCCGGTCGCCTCATGGATCATGTTGAAGGCGTGCGGCGTTATGTTGGGGTCGTTCTGCCATCCCACGTGCCGCAGGCGATGCTCGATGTATTGGCGCGTCTCGTCCATATCGAGCGGCTGCAGGTGATAAGAGGTGATCACGCGCTGCCGCAGTTGCTCCAGGCTCTTCCGCGCGATCGTGCGCCGGAACTCGGGCTGGCCCAGGAGATAGATTTGCAGAAGCGAGCGGCCGCCCACCTGGATGTTCGACAGCATCCTCAGCTCCTCGAGCGCGCCGTGCGGCAGGTTCTGCGCCTCGTCGACGAACAGCAGGACGCATTTGTTGCCCCGGTGGCTGTCCACCAGGAACGCCTCCATCCTCCTCAGGATCGTCGCCTTGTCGGCACCTTCCTGGGGAATTTCGAAAGCCGCCGCCACCATGCGCAGGAGGTCGTCGGCGTTGAGCTGGGTCGTCACGACCTTTGCGGCGGTCAGGTTGCGCCCGACAAACGTGGACAGAATATGTTCCACGAGGATCGTTTTCCCGGCACCGATCTCGCCCGTGATAACGATGAAGCCCTCGCACTGGCTGATGCCGTAATTGAGGTAGGCGAGGGCCTTCTTGTGTGGGCGCGCCTCGAAAAAGAACTCCGGGTCGGGACTGAGCTGGAACGGGCGACCCTCGAGCTTGTAAAAGTCCGTGTACATCGCAACGCAGCTTATGTCCGACATATCCAGCGGGTCACCGCTTATTCCTATAGATAATTCGTAAAGAGACAACCTGGAAGAGGCCGCACCGCGCCCTCGCCGTCTGCCCAGACGAACGGCCCACGCCGCCGGAGACGGGGCAGAAAGGCCATGGATGAGCCGCGGTTTCCAACTCAGGATGCGCGTGTGAAGAATACCCTATGTCAAATGTGCATGGTATCGATAAATTTCTTTTACCATTTTGTTAAAGTTAAGAGCTTAACCTACACAGGACTAGTGTGGGATCACCCTCAAGGCCGCTTCACGGGGCGGGTATTTGTCGGCTCGGGGAGAGCGCCGGCCGGCCCGGGCGCGGTCGGCGGGCAGGGCAAGACAGAGGCTCGGGCCGCGCTCGCGATTGGCGCCCGGACCCGGAGCTGCGCGCTGGCGCGGCGGGGGCGCAACCGGCCATGAACGGTCGTCCGGATCCCGCGTCACGCCGCCCGGCGTCGGCTCCGGGTGCACTCAGAAAGTCATTCGAATTCCAACGGTTACGCTGTTCTCGGTGAACTCGCCGCTTTCGTCGTCCGAGGACTGCTTGCGAAAAACGTACGACGCGAAAGCGTCGATGTTCGTATACACGCTGTAGCTCAAGTTACCGCCGATCCCATATTCGTTGTCCGTGCGATCTTGACCCTCGAATTCGTTGCGCTCGTAGCTTCCGAACAGGTCGAGCCGCGTCGCCGGGCTCATCTGCCGGCCCCAGTCCGCGTCGATCCGGTACGCCCGCTCGTCATTGGCATTGCCCAGGCCGCCCTCCTCCTCCGAATTCTCGACGGCCCCGCTCAACTCATAGGTATTGCGCCCACGATCCGCGCGAAACGCGACCCGGAAGGTCTTGGTTCGCTCGGTTGCGTCGGTGAGGGTGGTTGCGGCCGTGTTCGGGTCGAACGGCAAGCCCGTTCGGGTGTCGATGAGGGCCCCGCTCGACGGGTCGGATCCGATGAAAGAAAGGTCGCGGCTGAGTCGCTCCTGACCGGTCTCGAGATGTTCTTCGTACGCGGCGAGCAGCGCGGTCCCCGGCCCGATCTGGTAGCTCAGGTTCGCGGTCACGCTTTTCACGTCGTCGCGCTCCCCGTACGTGGCCCGAAGGTCCGTGCGTGGCCCAGGGCGCCAGCGGAACCCCGCTTGCCAGGTGGGGCTGTTCACTTCGTCCTCCGAATCGCCCGAGTCGAACTTCTGGTAGCCCGCGCTGGCCAGCAGCGAGATTTCTCTCGTCACCACGTATTCCAGGCCGAGGTTGACATCCCGGCGCTCGACGACGTCGTCGTTGGACCGGTGGCTTTCCGAGGCGCTCCCCGTGAACGTCCACGACAGGCGGGTAAAGTCGGGGCCGCTTTCCAAGGTGAGGCCGACGGCGTGGGTGGTCGCATTGGAGATGTCGTCGCCGCCGGCGACGGATTGCCCGGACCCGGATTCGCCGTCGCCGCCGTTGGCGAAGATCTGGTCCAGGGTGTAGCGGAGTTCGGCATTGGCAAAGCCGCCCAGGTGGCTCACGAGGTACGGGCTCACGCTGTAGTTCTGGACGGTTTCCCGGTTCGCCTCGGTGTTGCTTTCCCTGGTGTTGATCAGCTCCTGGCTGACCGCGGCGGAGGCGTCGACGAAAAACAGATCCGGGCTGACCTCGACGTTGGCAAGCCCGGCGAGGTTGGGGAGCGCTTCCACGCCCTCGTCCTCGCCCGCGGTTTGCTGGCGAAAGGTCGTGGCTGCGTCCACCGTGGCGCTCGCGCGGGGCGCGACCCATTGCAGCTGCACCCTGGGCGCGACATCGGTCAGGAACGCCGCGTCCTCTTCGCCCGCGGGGTCCTGGTCCACGTTGTCCGAGAACGTCTCACTCACGCCGAGCGACGGCGTGAGGCGCAACTGGCCCAGGGCCGGGGCCGCCGTCACCAGGGCGATGCACGCGGTGATGCAAATACCCTTGCCAAGGAGCCTCAAATCGAAAGCCCTTTCCGAACCCAAAGACACGCGTGAAGGAGAACACAGCGTCCAAGCCGCATCGCCCCCTCTAAGAGGCTTGGAACGGCGAACTTACGCTCTCAGCCCCCCAATGGACATGAAATTACTTTACCGACAAAAAATCAACTTTGGTCAGAACTTGCGAGGGAAACGGATCCCGCGTAGGCGGGCCCGCCGTCCGGACGCGGGGCGCGTGGCCCGGAAGCGTTCGCTAATGGCTGATGATGAGCGGGGAGAAACGCACGGGGATCACCTCCCGCGTGCTGAGCCGGCCCCGGGCGTCCTTTTCGACCAGGAGGAGCTGCTGGCGGTCCTCGATTCCCGCCGGAATGACCATCTTGCCGCCGGCCTTGAGCTGCTGCAGCAGCATGGGCGGAATCAGCTCCGGCGCGGCGGTGACGACGATCTTGGTGTAAGGCGCATGCTCGGGCCAGCCGTGGGAGCCGTCGCCGATCCGGAAATGGACGTTGTCGTACCCGGCGGCGCGCAGCCGATTCTCTCCTTCTGTGGCCAGTTCCTCAATAATCTCGACGGTATAGACTTGGCTGGCCAGCTCGGCGAGGATGGCCGCCTGGTAGCCCAGGCCGGTGCCGATCTCGAGCACGGTGTCGTCGCGCTCGATCTCCAGCAGGTCGGTCATCAAGGCCACCATGAATGGTTGCGAGATCGTTTTGCCGCAGCCGATGGGCAGCGGCGTATCCTCGTAGGCGACCTGCTGCAACTCGAGCGGGACGTACTTGTGGCGCGGCACGCGCGCCAGGGCGGTCATCACCCGGTCGTCGAGCTTCTGGCGTTGTGTCTGATCGGAGCTGAAGAACACGTAAGCGGCGATGATCTCCACCATCGCCTGTCGTTCGGTCGCGAATTCGATGTCGTCCGACGCGCGCATTCTCCCCTCACGCTCCCAATCGCGAGAGCGTCGAACGCCTCCCAACTGATTTCGGGGATAGCCTACTCCTTGCGGGCGGCCATGACGACTCGAAAAAGCCCGCGCGCGGGTGCCGAAAGCGCGCCCGCCGGGCGGCGCCGCGATGTGCCACAAAATAACCACGGATCGGCCCCATGCCATTTCGCGCGGCGCCTCTATCTATATGAGGATGGAACGAAGCAGGCCGAATTGACAGCGGAGGAACCGTGTCGGAAGTGGACAGCTGGCTGGAAGGCGAACCCGCGCTCGACGACCTTCTCTCCGATCCGGTGATCGAGATGGTCCTGCGCCGTGACCGGCTCACCCCGGAGGATGTCCGGCTGGCGGTCGAACAGGCCCGCAGGGCAATGCACCCCCCTGCGGCGCGATCCGGGGAGGCTGCGTAGGGCGCGCGCCGAGCCCCGGCCGCGTGGAGATCATCGGGGCGCGCCTCGACGGTTCGGGTCGAACGGTCGATCGTGTATACTGTCATGGCGACGAACATGGCGCCGGCGCCCCGCGCGCGGACCGCCCGGCCGGGCTGCCCGGCGAACCCGGAGGCCCCCGTATGGACGAGATGAATAGCATGGCGGGCGAGCCGGAGCCCTCCCCGCGCATCGCGCGACTGTCGTGGGGACGCCTCGAGGTCGAGGGCAAGGGGGTGTTCAAGGACGCCAAGCTGTTTCCCGGCGGGGCGCGGGAGTGGGACTGGCGTGAAACCGGAACCGCCCACGTGCCTGGCATCCAGCCCACGGACGTGGAGGAGCTGGTCGACCGCGGGGCGGAGACGGTGGTCCTCTCCCAGGGGCTGCTCGAGCGCCTGCAGGTGTGTTCCGAGACCCTGCGGATGCTGGAGGGCCGGGGCATTCCCGTCTACGTCCTGCAAACCGAGCGGGCGGTCCAGGTCTATAACGAGTTGCGGCAAACGCGCCGCGTGGGCGGACTGTTCCACTCGACCTGCTGAGCGCCGACTCCCCGGTCCAGGGTTTGCAGGAGCACGAGGGCCACCATGTCAACCCGCGACCCCGTCCTGCCGATCAAGATCGACGCGACCTCGAACGGCGAGTTCGCGCCGGTTCCGGTTGGCTCGACCGTGGCGCGGGCCAAGACGTTGGCCGCGGACCGGATCGAGGCCAACGCGCGCAGGGTCGGGGTGCCGCGCCGCACGTTTCTCGCCGGGCTGTGCGGCGCAGCGACGACGCTGCTCACGCTCAACGAGGCGTTCGCCGCGCGCGGCAACGGCGGCGGCTTTTTCCGCGTATTCCCGGACGCCGCCTTCGAGCCTGCGGCGGCCGCGCAGACCCTGGCCGGGCGCGAGTTCATCTTCGACGTCCAGACCCACATGGTCGACCCGGCCGGGGCGTGGCGCGAGGGGCGCGGCAAATACTGGGAGCGGATCCTGGCGCGCTTTCCCCAGGGCACGTGCGGGGAGGCCGACCCCGTCGACTGCTTCTCGGCCGAACATTTCATCCGCGAGGTCTTCCTCGACAGCGACACGGACCTGGCCGTGCTCAGCTTCGTGCCCGAGCTGCCGGCCAGCAATCCGCTGACGCTGAAGGAGGCCGAGCGGACGCGCCGGCTGGTCGAGGCGCTGGAGGGCGCGCACCGGCTTCTGCTCCACGCCATGGTCGTGCCCAACGACGCGCCCGAGGCGGCGCCGCTCGAGGCCATGGCGCGCGCCGCCGCGCAATGGGACATCGCCGCCTGGAAGGTCTACACCCAGTGGGGTCCGCGCGGCGACGGCTGGCGCCTCGACGACCCTGCGGTGGGCATCCCGTTCATCGAGCAGGCGCGCGCGCTGGGCGTGCGCAACATCTGCATCCACAAGGGGCTGTCATTCAGCGGCTTCCCGCGGCACTACGCCGGCTGCGCCGACGTGGGCCGGGCCGCGAAGTCGTTCCCCGATGTCAACTTCATCGTCTACCACTCCGGCTTCGAGGTCGACCGCCGCGAGGGTCCGTTCGATCCGCGCGACGCCGCGCGCGGCGTGGACAGCCTGGTCAAGTCGCTGCTCGACAACGAGATCGCGCCCAACAGCAACGTCTACGCCGAGCTCGGCAGTACCTGGCGCTTCGTCATGCGCGACCCGACCGCCGCGGCCCACACCCTCGGCAAGCTGCTCCGCTACGTGGGCGAGGACCGGGTCCTGTGGGGCACGGATTCGATCTGGTACGGCGCGCCGCAGGACCAGATCCAGGCCTTCCGCAGCTTCCAGATTGCCGACGCGCTGATCGAACGGCACGGCTACCGCACGCTCACGCCCGAAATCAAGGCCAAGATCTTCGGCCTGAACGGCGCGGCCGTGTACGGCGTCGATCCGACCGCCTATTTGCGCAAGGCGGCGGCCGACCCGATCGGTCGGAAGAAGGCCCGCCACGCACCGCCGGCCGGTGCGAGCTTTGAGACCTACGGGCCGAGGAACGGGCGCGAGTTCGCGGCGCTCCAGGCCGAACGCGGCGGCTGGCCGGCCTAGCAGCCTGTCGGACTGGGGCTGTCGAAATGAGGTTTGAACGCTGTGAGATGT
>JBHHZJ010000015.1:0-46052 GCA_046758005.1 Kiloniellaceae bacterium | reverse complement strand
CTATCTTCTTCCGCTTCTCTCACCTATCGCTTCGGCCGCCACTTCTGGATCCGGTTGTTGCCGAAGTCGGCGGCGAAGACCGAGCCGTCCTGAGCGACGTCGACGGCGATGGCATGACGGAACCGGCCGGGACCCTCGCCCTTTCCGCCGAAGGCCGTGAGGAAGGTGCCGTCGGGGGCGAACTTCTGGACGCGGTCGTTGTAGAAGTCGGCGACGAAGACGTTGCCTTTTGGCCCCACGGCGACGCTGGTCGCGACCGCGAACCAGCCGTTGAACGGGCCGAAGATGTTCATCGCGAACGGCCCGCCCCACTTGTGGGAGAAGGAGCCGTCGGGCGCGAAGGCCTGGATCCGGTCGCCGTAGCCGTCGGCCACGTAAAGGGTGCCGTCGGCGGCCAACGCCACATCCGTCGGGTAGTTGAACTCGCCCGCGGAGATGCCGATCTCGCCCGTCGTCCCCCATTGGCGCACGAACGTCCCGTCGGCCTTGAGCCGCTGGATGCGCTGATTGTAGAAATCGGTCACGAACAGGTCTCCGTTCGCGGCGACCGCGACCCCGCCGGGCGCGTTGAACTGTCCCGGGCCGCTGCCGCGCTCGCCGATGATCCGCCTCTGGGTCCCGTCCAGCCCGAAGACCTGAATTCGGTCGTTGAAGTATTCGGGGACGTATAGCTCTCCGTCGTGGATCGCGAGGTTCATGGGCCGGCCGAGCTCGCCCGGTCCCGCGCCCGGTTTGCCGAACTGCCGCTTGAAGTTGCCCTCGAGGTCGAAGACCTGGATGCGGCCGTTGCGGGCGTCGGCGACGAAGACCTCCTCGCCTGCGACGGCGATCCCGGTCGGGTCGTAGAACTGGCCGGGCCCGGTGCCCCTTTCGCCCCACGCCTTGACGAACTCGTACCCCGGCTCCTTGGCCCAGGGCACGAAGGCGAGCCATCCGGCCACGACGAGCACGACAAGGGCGGCGGCCGCGCCGCCCGCGACCCGAAGTATCGCGCGCCGCTTTACCATACGACCCTCGTCAGAAGTTGAGCCGGAACCCGGCGCGCACGGTGAAATCGTCCCCGAGCGCCGAGCCATTGAGGTCCTGGAACGCCGGAATTTGCACGATGGCCTCCAGAATCCAGCGCCGGGTCACGTACTGCAGGCCGGGGGCCACGAACAGCGTGGTGCCGCCCGAGTCGGGGTCCGCGGCCCCATCGATCTCGTTCTTCCCCTGGTGGATCAGGTTCGTCTCGACGACGCCATAGAGGAAGCCGGGAACGCCGCCGCTCAGTTCGCGCGGCCATAGCCGGTACTGGAGCGAGGCGTCGAGCCGGGCCTCATCGCCGAACTCAAAGCCGTTGGCCTCGGTGTTGACCTTGTAACTCGCCTGGGCGTCGAGCTGGTAGTCCAGCCTCTGATACGTCGCCACGACGCCGGCAAAGGGGTCCCAGGACCCGGAGCCGAGTTGCAGCGTCGCCGGAAGCTCCCCAAGGCTGTCGTCGTCGTCGTCATCGCCGGTCGGAAATTCCAGACCGGCGAACGGCGCGACGCGGAAGCTGCCGCCCGGAAAATTGTCCTTGTGGACCGTGTAGCGCCCGAACAGCCGAGCGTCGCCGATCCCGCTGGTGCTTCGCGTGACACGTTGGCCGGTCGGCGTGGTCACGTCGAGATCCTTATCCAGGTAGGGCAGAACGCCGAAGACCGCCAAGTCCCCGGTCACGCCGTAACCCAGAACGGAGATGCCGCCCAGGACGTCCACCTCCCGGTCGGCCGGGCTCGGATCGTCGCTCGCCCGCTTGTAGAGAAACTGCTCGCGGAAGACGAACTCGCCCTTAGCGACGGGAAGAGCGGTGTTGAACGTTTCGGGCGCGGCCCGGGCCGTTCCCGCCCATCCCAGGAAGGCCGGCAGGGCGACCGCGGCCGCCCGGCAAAGCAAACCGCGCCGGGATTTTGTTCCGCCATTGGGCACGGCGTTACTCTTGCTGGTCTTCGGCCCGCGCCATGACTTCCTCGAAGCCGCTCAAGGTGAAGCCCGCGTCCTCGACGATCCGGCTTGCCTGGGCCTCGGTCATCGCGGCGCCGTCGGCCATGGTGACCGTCACGGTGCCGGCATTGATGTCGACGTCGATGCCCTCGACGCCGTCCGTGCGCGTGAGCTCCTTCTCGATCCCGTAGGCGCAGAACGGGCAGGCCAGTCCGTCGACCCGGAGCTGGTACTGCGTCTGGGCCGCGAAGGCGGCCACGGGCAGCAGAAGGACAAGCGCGAATGCCGTTGTGCGAATGATCCTGATCATGACGTCGCCTCTAACGTTTGCATGTAGTCCGCCAACGCGCCCCTCGCATGTTGCAATCCGTCCTGCGTCCGGTTTGAGAAAGGCTCGTCGTCATGCCATGAAGGCTAACACCCGTAGCATGGTACGGAGTCGATTCACAAAAGCGTGATCCGCTGCGCGCCATGATTGAACCCGCCTCAGAAGTGGTAGACGAACTCGATCCGCGCGCGGTAGTCGGACGTGGGCTGGGTTCCGTTCAGGCCGTCGGCGATCGGGATCTGCACCCCGCCCCGGATCGCGAGCTGGCGGTAGGTCCACCAGACCACGGGGGAGACGAACAGCTCCCAGCCCCCGGTGTTCGCGAGATCGCTGCCGTCCAGTTCGTCGCGTGCCGATCGCTCCCAGTTCACCTCCAGCATCAGCACGGTGTCCGGCTCGTCGTATTCGGTGAGGATCGGCCGTATGCCGCCGACTACGTTGAGAAACTGCCTGTCGCCCTTCTCGAGGCCGCCGGCGCCCTCGGTGTTCGCCCGGTAAACCCCGCTCGCGAACCAGTACCAGCGGCGCGATTCGTACCCCGTCGCGAGGCCCGTGATGACGTCGGTCGAGCCGCTTCCGAGCCGAGGCGTGCTATCGTCATCGCCGGTCGGAAGCTCGAGCTGGAGAAAGGCTGCGGCCTTGTATTGGGCCCCGGGCAGATCGCGGCCCCAGAACTGATACTTGGTCTCGAGGACGATGTCGCCGAGGCCATCGGCCCCGCCGCCGCCATCCAAATCCCGCTTCGTGTACGGGATCTCGGCCCCGACCTCCCAGTCGGCGGTGAGCCCATACTCGGCCTCCAGGGAGACGTCGTATTCCGTCTCGTGCTCGCTGATGCCGGTGGCTTCTTCCGTGTGCAAACCGAGCGTCAGCTCCGTCCCGCCCTTGAAGATCGTCTCCGGCGCCGGACTGAAGAGCGGCCCGTGCGCCTGAATCGGCTTGATGGCCGGAATCGTCGCGGCAAGGCCGATGGCGACAGGTAGAACGAATTTCCTCATCCCGGTCGTGAATCCTTTTCGTTGGCATGGCCGCCACCTTGTTCCACGTCCGTCAGGGCCTCCAGGATCGAGCAGGCCCGCAGCGCGCCGCGCCCCGGGCAGGCGGCGATCAGATCCTGGAGGGCGCCTCGAATTTGCTCGAGCTGAGCGATCTTGCGGTCGACCTCCGCCAGTTTCGCGGTCGCGCGTTCGCGCACGTCGCTGCAGTCGGCCGCGGGATCGGCCCGCAACGACAGCAGCTCTTCGATCTCGCGCAGCGAAAAGCCGATCTCCTGGGCCAGGCGGATGAAACGGATCCGTTGGACCGTCTCGATCGGATAGGTCCGGAAGCCGGAAGCGTCCGGCTTCGGCGGTTGTTCGATCAGGCCCTTGCGCTCGTAAAAGCGGATGGTCTCGACACCGACGCCGGCCGCACGGGCCGCCTTGCTGATCGTCATGCGGTTCATTGCGTTGTCCTCGGATCGCAGTGTGACCTCCGTACTATGATACGGAGTCAAGAGCGGATTCCAAAGCGGTGCGGGACCGCGCCAGAACGATGGATTGGCTTCGCGCGCGCCAAGCCCGGCGCCGCAATGATCCTCCGCTGAACCGCCTCCTGGATTGTTGAGGGGCGGCGAAAATCGTCAAGGTGAACCGGGTCAATTTCGGCGGCGGTTGGTATTATTTGTCGTCTGCGCGCGGTTTGCCCAGAATCGCGACGTTGCCGAGCAGGACCAGGACGACTCCTGCGGCGGCCAAGGCCGTCCACTGGAAATCCTCGAACCAGGTCGACAGCGCCAGCGCGATGATCGGAAAGACCACGGTCGCGTAGGCCGCGCGCCCCGGCCCGATCCGGCCGATCAGCGTGAGATAGGACCAGAACGCCGCGACGGTGGCGAACACCGACAGATAGAGCAGCGACCAAACGTAGGCGGGCGAGGGATCGAAGTCGAAAGGACTGCCGCGCGCCAGGCTGAGCGACGTGAGGGCGAGAGTGCCATAGAGCATCCCGTAGGCGTTGGTCTGGAACACCGGCAGGCCGCGCTTGCGCTGGTTCCAGGCCGAGGTCAGCATGCCGAGCGAGGCGAAGCCGGTTCCCGCAAGCGACAGGACCAGGCCGCGTGTGCCCTGCTCGGACAGGTCGAAGGCCGCGATCTGCGGCCAGAACACGAGGGTGATGCCGCTCAGGCCGCAAGCCGCGCCGCCGATCACCCGCATGTCCACGGGGCTTGCGAACAGCACCGCGCCGCCCAGGATGTTCATGATCAGCACGGCCGAAAAGACGACCGCCACGAGGCCCGTGGTCAGGTACTGCGTGCCCAGATAGATCAGGAAGTAGTTGGTGCAAAACAGGCACAATCCCTGCAGCGCCATGAAGGCGTGGTCGGCCGGCGAAAAGCGCATCCGGCGCCGGGCCAGGATGCTGAGGACCAGCATCAGCGCCGCGGCCAGGGCGAAACGGTAAACGAGCGACACCTCGGGCGCGACCACCCCGAGCTGGAACTTGATCGCCAGCCAGCTCGTGCCCCAGAACAGGACCGTCAGTGCGTAGAGCAGAACGTCCATCGTGGTCGGGCCGAGGCCGTTGCGAGCGAAACAGGGATGCGGGCCGCGCGAAGGTATCGATCAGCGGCCGGTCGTCGTCCGTGCATTGTCATTGCCGGACGCGCTCCACGGCCGTCCGGTTAAGCACGGCAAGGTCCCCCGGACGAACGTCCGGCGGCGCCATCACCCCTTCCCGACCTCCCCACGTCAAGGGGGGAGGGAAAGATTTCTCGGCCTTTGCCGCCATTCGGCGCTGCCCCTCGACGGGGGAGGGCGGCGCGAAGCGCGGGTGACAGCGTTCGCGTCGCCGCCGGCCATGACGCCGTTTATCTTTATCTTGGCTGCGACCCGCGCAAACGAGGCCGCGCACGCTCGGTTCACGCCGCGGCGTAGATGCCGGCCGCCTTGACGTCCTCGCCGACGTAAGGCTCGAACTGCTTGAAATTGGCCTCGAAGCGGGCGGAAAGCTCGCGCGCGGTCTGGTCGTAGGCGCCCTTGTCCGCCCACGTGTTGCGCGGGTTGAGCACCTCGGCGGGCACGTCCGGGCAGGACTCCGGGATCGCCAGGCCGAAGGTCGGGTGGGTCGCCATCGGTACGCCGCCCAAGCGCCCGTCGAGCGCGGCGCGCACCAGCGTGCGGGTGTGGTCGATCTTCATGCGCGCGCCCACGCCGTAGGCTCCGCCGGTCCAGCCGGTGTTCACCAGCCAGCAGTTGGCCCCCGTGCGTTCCATCTTCTCGCCCAGCAGCTCGGCGTAGACCGAGGGGTGGCGCGGCATGAAGGGCGCGCCGAAGCAGGTCGAGAAGGTGGCCTTCGGCTCGTTGCCCAGGCCCTTCTCGGTGCCCGCCACGCGCGCGGTGTAGCCGGACAGGAAATGATACATCGCCTGCGCCGGCGACAGCCGGCTGATCGGCGGCAGGACGCCGAAGGCGTCCGCGGTCAGCATGACGATGTTGCGCGGGTGGCCGCCGCGCCCGCTCTCGCTCACGTTGGGAATGAAGTCGAGCGGATAGCTCGCCCGCGTGTTCTCGGTGTAGCGGTCGTCGTCGAGGTCGAGGCGGCCGGTCTCCTCGTCCAGCACCACGTTCTCCAGGATTGTGCCGAAGCGCTCGGTGGTCGCATAGATTTCCGGCTCGGCCTCCCGGGACAGGCGGATCACCTTGGCGTAACAGCCGCCCTCGAAGTTGAACACGCCGGTCTGCGACCAGCCGTGCTCGTCGTCGCCGATGAGCCGGCGCGTGCTGTCCGCCGACAGCGTGGTCTTGCCCGTTCCGGACAGGCCGAAGAAGATGGCCGCGTCCCCGGCCGGGCCGATGTTCGCCGAGCAGTGCATGGGCAGTACGTCGCGCGCCGGCAGCAGATAGTTGAGCACCGAGAAGATCGACTTCTTGATCTCCCCGGCGTAACTGGTCCCGCCCACCAGCACCAACCGGCGCGCGAAATGGACGACGATGAAAGTCTCGGAGTTCGTGCCGTCGCGGGCCGGGTCGGCGTGGAGGTCGGGCGCGTGCAGGACGGTGAAGTCGGGTTCGAAGTCGGCGAGCCGGTCGTGGCCGGGCTGAATGAACATGTTGGCGGCGAACAGGGCGTGCCAGGCGCTCTCGCTGACCACGCGTACGGCCAGGCGGTATTCGGGGTCGGCGCCGGCGAAGAGGTCCTGGACGTAAAGCGCCCGGCCCTGGAAATAGGCCAGCGCCTTGGCGTACAGCCTCTCGAACGCCTCTTCCGGCATGGCGACGTTGACCTCGCCCCACCAGACGTCGTCGTTGGTGCTGGGCTCGTCGACGATGAACTTGTCCCTGGGCGAGCGGCCCGTGTGCTGCCCGGTGTTGACGACCAGGGCGCCGCCGGAGGCCAACTTGGCCGCGCCGCGCTGCAGGGCGTGCTCGTAGAGCGCCGGAACGCCGAGGTTCCAATACGCCGCCGCGAAGTTGGCGATGCCGTGCCGGTCGAGGCCGTGGCGGCTGACGACCGGTCCGAAATTGCTCACGACTTCCCTCCCTCTCCCGGCGGCCCGGCCGCGCCGGGACCAGCGGGCGGCGGCCGGTCCGCCCTTGGCCGTACCGTTGCGCCACAGTGGCACATCGCCACGGGCGATTCCAGCCGGGAGTCACCCGGCCGCGGCCAAGCGCCGGGCCCGCTTCGTCAGGCGCACGAGCGCGGCGCGCGCCGCCTCGGCGTCCGGGACCGGCCGGTCGAAGTCGGCTCGTGCCAGGCGGGGCCCGGCGCGCAGGTCGAAGCCCTCCGGGTCGATGCCGACCATGACCCAGTCGGCCGCCTCCGCCGCCGGCACGGCCGGGCCCGGGAGGTTCGCGGCGATGAGCCGCAGCGCCTCGGCATGGTCCCGGTTCATGTGCTCGACGATGTCCGCCTCCGCCGCGGCGAGCCGCGCGCAGGGCCCGGCGTCGAACAGAACCTCGCGCGCGTCCACCCAGTGGACCCGGCCGAACCCGGCCACCAGGTGGGCGCTATCCACGGTCATGCGATAGAGCCGGAAGTCGCCGAAGTCCGCGTACGCCCGGGCGCTGGGATGGCGGGCGAGGAAGCGCGCCTTCAGGTGCGCCCGTACGTCTTCGTCCTCCAGCTCCCGTACGTCTCCCAATACGGTTGCGCGCGGGCCGGCGAGGGGATCGGCCCCGCCGCCGGTTCCGTCGAACAGGAGCGCCGCGCGCGGGTCCGCCCTGAGGTTCTTCGCGTGGTCCGCGAGGTCGGAGATCAGGAGCACCGGGCTGGCGCCGTGGTCGGGCGCGACCAGGACGAGCGAGGCGTATGGACGGGCGCTGCCGTCGCGCGCGAGCGCCGTGGCCAGCGCCGCCCGGTCGGCGCGGCGCAACAGCGCGCGCACGCACGCCCCCGGCGTTTCGGCGGGCGCGGGCTCACGGTCGCTCGGCGGATCCATGGTGCGGGCGATTTTGCGGGCGATGCCGGCGGCGATCAAGCGCCGGGGCGGGCACGATATTTCGGCGCCGAAATGCTAAGAATACCGTTCCGGAAACACCGCGGCCCGGCCGGCCGGCCGGCGGGCCTGGGGCAGGCGGGTGCTCTTTGGGACTTGGTTGTAATGCTCCCGGTAGCACTTGGCGAAGTGCGACGGCGAGACGAATCCACAGGCCAAGGCCACCTCCATCACCGGCAGGGAGCTTTGGGTGAGGAGGCGTTGGGCCTGCTCCAGGCGCAGCTCCAGGTAGTAGCGCCGGGGCGTGCGCCCCAGGTACTTGCGGAACAGGCGCTCCATCTGGCGCGTCGAGATGCCGGCGCGGTCGGCCAGCTCGACGCAGGACAGGGGCTCCTCCAGGTTCTCCTCCATGAGCCCGACGACCTCGAGGATCTTCGGGTGGCTCAGCCCCAGGCGCATTCTCAGCGGCATGCGCTGCCGGTCGTAGTCGGCGCGGATGCGCTCGTGCATGAACTGCTCCGCGACCGCGACGGCCAGGTCGCGGCCGTGGTCGACCTCGATCATGTGCAGCATCATGTCCAGCGCGGCGGTGCCGCCCGAGGCGGTGAAGCGGTTGCGGTCGATACGGTACAGCTCGCAGGTCGCGTCGATCTCGGGGAAGGTTTCGCTAAAGCCGGGCAGGCACTGCCAGTGGATCGTGCAGCCGTAGCCGTCGAGCAGGCCGGCGCGCGCCAGGATGTAGCTGCCGTCGGACAGGGCGCCGACGCGCGCGCCCTCGCGCGCCATGCGGCGCAGCCAGGCGAAGACCGCCTTGTCGTCGAACAGGTGCGCGTCGAGGCCGCTGCACACGAGGACGTTTCCGAGGCGGCCGGCGGTTTCGATCGAGCGGTCGGCGACCAATTGGATCCGGTTGGACGAAGCCACCGGGCGCCCGTCCCGGGTGATCACCCGCCAGTCGTAGAGCCGGCGCCCGCTCAGCAGGTTGGCCGCGCGCAGCGGCTCCACCGCGGCGGTGAACGCCAGCATGGCGAACTTGGGCACCAGCAGGAACCCGAACGTCTGCGGGGCGTCCTCCGCGCTCATCGCCACGACTTCTGTCCTTGCCGGGTCCTTGTCTCGGGCCGCCGCACCGGCCTCGCTCCGGGCGTCAAATATTACCTCCAGGAACAATACCTTGTCTCGGGCCGCCGCGGCTCGGTCGGACCGTCGCCGCGGGCCCATCCGGGGCGGCCGGCCGGTCGGCCGACGGGCCGCGCCGTTTGCCGATCGCGGTGCCCAGACCTATATGATTCGCCGTGGAAAACCGTATTCTTAATTATTAAGCGTGGGCGGGCAGGAGCCATACTTATCATTTCTTGACCGGTCCTTGCTATCGGTGGGTTGCGCCCCGAATGCGCCAAAGTCCGCCGGCAAGCTCCGATCCGCGGTCCGCGCGTGCCGTTCCATCCCGACCCAAGCCGCAGGAGGGCGGTCATGCAGAACACCATCGCCCTGGTCGACGACGACCGAAATATCCTGACCTCGGTGTCCATGGCGCTCGAGGCCGAGGGCTTCAAGGTGCGCACCTACACCGACGGCGCGGAGGCCCTGCGCGGCCTGAGCGTCAATCCGGTCGACCTGGCGATCCTGGACATCAAGATGCCGCGTATGGACGGCATGGAGCTGCTCGGCCGCCTGCGCCAGACGACCAACGTCCCGGTCATTTTCCTGACGTCCAAGGACGAGGAGGTGGACGAACTGCTCGGCTTGCGCATGGGCGCGGACGACTACATCACCAAGCCGTTTTCCCAGCGCCTGCTGATCGAGCGCATTCGCGCGCTGCTGCGCCGCGAGCGCAGCGCCAAGGAGGGCGCGAGCCCGGACGGTGGGGAGAAGCCCCTGCTGCGCGGCGAGCTGATGCTCGATCCGGCGCGCCATCTGTGCACGTGGAAGGACCGGCCGGTCAGCCTCACCGTGACCGAGTTCCTGATCCTCAAGGCGCTGGCGCAGCGGCCCGGCCACGTCAAGAATCGGGACCAGCTGATGGACGCGGCCTACGGCGAATCCGTCTACGTCGACGACCGGACCATCGACAGCCACATCAAGCGGCTGCGCAAGAAGTTCAAGGACGCCGACGAGGCCTTCAACCAAATCGAAACTTTGTACGGTGTCGGCTACCGCTACAAGGACATGTAACGAGACAGCGCGGAAGGGAAGCACGAATGAGCCCGGCCAAGCCGGTGCGGGGTTCGCGCGCCGGCGCCGTTCCCCGGACGCGATGAGCCCCGAAGGGCGCATCGATTCGGCCCCGGCGGCCCGCAGGGGGGGCGGCGCGCCCGCCGATGCCGACGCGCGCCCGCCGACGCCGCGACGCGCACGGCCGGTCGGTGCGACGATCGCGGACCGGGCGCGGGCGTCGCGCGGGCGGCGGCGGCGCCGCTGGCTCTCGCCGCTCACCCGCCGAATCCTGGTCCTCAACGTCCTGGTCCTGGTGATCCCGGTGCTGGGCCTCTTGCACCTCGACCAGTACCGGCAGACCCTGATCGCCTCCGAACTCGACGCCCTGCGCATTCAGGCGCGCACCTTCGCCCTGTCGCTTGGCAGCACGGCCGTGGTCGGCACGCGGCTCGGCGAGGAGCGCCTGCTGCCGGAGATGGCGCGGCACCTCATGCGGCTGCTGCTCGCCGACACCGGTGTGCGGGCCCGCATCTTCGACCGTTCGGGCAAGCTCGTCGCCGACAGCTTCACCCTGGTCGGCCCGGGCGGGCTGGTGCAAGTGATGGAGCTGCCGCCGCCCGAGGACGGTGCGTTCCTGAGCGCGCTCGAGCGGCTGTACGATCGGGTCATCGGCTGGCTGCCGTCCACGGGCGACCTGCCGCGGTACCGGGAGGCCCGCACCCAAAGGGCCACCGACTACGAGGAGGTCGAGCGCGCGCTCACCGGCGAGACGCGCGGCATGGTGCGCCTCGACCGCCGGGGGCGGCTGGTGCTCTCGGTCGCCGTGCCGGTGCAACGCTATCGCCAGGTCCTGGGCGCGCTGATGGTATCCAAGGACGGCACCGACGTCGAAGCGGCGGTGCGCGACCGGCGGCTCGACATTCTGCTCGTCTTCGGCGTCGCGCTGGGAGTGACCGTCCTCCTGTCGCTTTACCTGGCCGGCACCATCGCCCGGCCGATCCGGCGCCTGGCCGAGGCTGCCGGTCAGGTCCGCTACGGCAAGGGGCGCCGGTTTCAGATCCCCGATTTCACGCGCCGCGGCGACGAGGTGGGCGACCTGTCCGGCGCGCTGCGCGACATGACCGAGGCCCTGTGGGCGCGCCTCGACGCGATCGAGGGCTTCGCCGCCGACGTGGCGCACGAGATCAAGAACCCGCTCACCTCGTTGCGCAGCGCGGTCGAGACCGTGGCCCGGGTCGAGGACCTGGACCAACAGAAGAAGCTCATGTCCATCATCCTGGACGACGTGCAGCGCCTCGACCGGCTGATCAGCGACATTTCCGGGGCCTCGCGCCTGGACGCCGAGCTTTCGCGCGCCCAGACCGAGCCGGTCGACGTCGCCCGGCTCCTGCGCGCGCTCGCCGAAGTGTACGGCGCGACGGCGCAGGAAGAGCGCCTCGGCTTCCGCCTCGACCTCGCCGACGAACGCAACCTCGTCGTGCAGGGCATCGAGGACCGTCTCGGCCAGGTGTTGCGCAACCTGATCAGCAACGCGATCACCTTCAGCCCGCCCGGTGGAACCATCGAGCTGGCCGGGTGGCGCGACGGGTCCTCGGTGGTGATCACGGTCAGCGACGAGGGGCCCGGGATCCCAGAGAGCAAACTGACCGCGATTTTCGATCGTTTCTACAGCGAGCGGCCGCGTGGCGAGAAGTTCGGCACCCACTCCGGGCTCGGCCTCAGCATCTCCAGGCAGATCGTCGAGGCGCACGGCGGCACGATCCTGGCCGAGAATAGGCTCGACCCGGAGGGACGGGTCGAGGGCGCGCGCTTCGTCGTCCGGCTGCCGGCGGATTAGCGCACCCGGGCACGCACCAAGGCAACCGTCATGGCCAAACGGCTCGTCCACGCCACCTGCATCGCCATCGAGGGTGCCGACGGGCCGCTTGGGGTGCTGCTGCGCGGTCCGTCCGGCGCCGGCAAGTCGGATTTGGCCCTGCGGCTCATCGACCAGGGCGCGCGCTTGGTCGCCGACGACCAGTGCGAGCTGCGGCGAACGGACCGCGCCGGCGGGGCGGGCGTCACCGTCCGGGCGGCGGCCAGCATTGCCGGCCGCATGGAGGTGCGCGGCGTCGGCATTGTCGAGGTGCCGACGCTGTCGGAGGCGCGTCTCGCCCTTGTCGTCGACCTTGTTGGGCCGGAGGCCGTGGAGCGCCTGCCGGATGACGATGTGACCGAAGACGTGCTGGGGCTGGCGCTGCCGCGCGTCGCGCTCGATCCCTTCGAGACCTCGGCCCCGGCAAAGGTGCGCGCGGCCCTGCGCGCGCGCGGTGGGGCGGCGCGGGCCGCGGACGAAGCGCGATCGGCCCCGGCCGGCGCGCCGGCGCGGCGGCGCGGCCACAAGGACCGGCGCCGCGTCGTCCTCGTGACCGGGCTGTCCGGGGCCGGGCACTCCACCGCGCTCAAGATTCTGGAGGACATGGGTTACGAGGCGATCGACAACCTGCCGCTCAATCTCCTGGATGCCGTGCTCGCCGAGAAGGACTCCGGGCGGCCGATTGCCGTCGGCGTCGACATCCGCACGCGCAGGTTCGCCGCCGAGACGGTCCTGAATCACCTCGACCGGTTGGGCGCCAAGCAGGGGCTGGCCGTGACCCTCGTGTTCCTCGAATGCCAGGACGACGTGCTCGAGCGCCGCTTCACCGAGACCCGCCGGCGCCACCCCCTGGCGCGCGACCGGCGGGTGGCGGATGGCATCGCCGCCGAGCGCCGGCTGGTCGCGCCGCTGCGCGAACGCGCCGACCTCATGGTGGACACCTCGGCGCTGAGCCCGGCGGAGCTGCGCGGTGTGCTGGGCGGGCACCTGGGGCTCGAACAGCGGCCCGGGATGACGATCTTCATCACCTCGTTCTCTTACCGCTACGGCCTGCCGCGCGTGGCCGACCTGGTCTTCGACGTCCGCTTCCTCGCCAACCCCCATTACGTGCCCGAGTTGCGCCCGCTCGACGGCCGCAACCCGCAGGTTTCCGCCTATGTCGAGCGCGACCCGGCGTTTGCCGACTTCTTCGAGCGCCTGACCGCCATGCTCGAGCCCCTGCTGCCGCGTTACGAGCAGGAGGGAAAGAGCTACCTGACCATCGCGGTCGGCTGCACCGGCGGCCGGCATCGCTCCGTAGTCGTGGCGGAAAGGCTTGCCGCCTGGCTCACGGGGCGCGGCCGGCGTGCGAACGTCATCCACCGGGACGCGGCATCCGACGACGGCGGCGGCGGGGCCGTACAACGCGCGTGATTCGGCCGGCAAATCACGCTAGAACCCGGCGGTTCGCTGAACGAAGGACGGTGACATGATCGGAATGGTACTGGTGACCCATGGGCGCCTGGCCAAGGAATTCATCGCCGCGCTCGAGCACGTCGTCGGCCCGCAGAAAAACATGACGGCGATCTGCATCGGCCCGGAAGACGACATGGAACGGCGGCGTCGGGAGATCATCGACAGCGTCGTCAAGGCCGACGAGGGAGACGGCGTGGTGTTGCTCACCGACATGTTCGGCGGCACGCCGTCGAACCTGGCTATCTCGGTGCTGGATCAGGGCCGGGTCGAGGTGATCGCCGGCGTCAACCTGCCGATGCTGATCAAACTGGCCAGCCTGCGCGACAGCGAGTCGCTCGCTTCGGTCGTCGTCCAGGCGCAGCGGGCGGGACGCAAGTACATCAACGTCGCCTCGCAGCTTCTGGCCGACAAGGCGCAATGACGGAGCAGGTCGCTCGTGCGCGTGTTACCATCCTCAACCAGCGCGGCCTTCACGCGCGGGCCGCGGCCAAATTCGTGAAGATGGCCAGCGCGTTCGACGCCGAGGTGACGGTCGTGGCCAACGGCACGGAAGTTCCGGGTTCGTCCATCATGGGCCTGATGATGCTGGCCGCGGCGCCGGGCTGCGAGCTGGAGCTGCGGGCCAAGGGTCCGGCGGCCAAGGCCGCGGTGGCGGCGCTGGCGGCGCTGGTGGTGAAGAAATTCGATGAAGACTGAGAAGCCACTGGGCAAGACGGATCGCGCGGCCGCCCGGCGGAAGCCCGGGGACCGGCGCGGCGAGCGCGTATTCGAAGGGCTCGGCGTCTCTCCCGGCGTGGGCATCGGCACCGCGCACCTGCGTGACAGCGGCGAGGTGCAGGTCATCGAGTACCAGGTGCCGGCCACAAAGGTGAAGGCGGAGCTGGAGCGCTTTCAGGAAGCGGTCGCCCGTTCGCAACGCCAGGTCGGCAAGCTGAAGTCCAAGGCGGAGAGATTTCACGGCGCCGCGGCCGAGGAGCTCAGCTACCTGCTCGATGCACACGTGCACATGTTGCAGAGCCGGAGCCTGATCGGCGGAATCGTGCGCCGCATCGAAACCACGCGCTGCAACGCCGAGGCCGCGGTGATGGCCGAGATCGGCGCCATCGCGCAGAACTTCGCCGACATGGACGACGTCTATCTCAAGACCCGCGGCCAGGAAGTGCGCGAGGTCGGCCTGCGTATCGTGCGCAACTTGACCCAGGCGCCCTATGGCGGCTTCGGGCATCTGGGCCCCGGCAGCGTCATCATCGCCGAAGAGATCACACCGGCGGACACGGCGCTCATGGATCCGCAGATCGTCGCCGGATTCGCCTGCGCGCTCGGCGGGGCCGAGGGGCACACGGCGATCATGGCCCGGTCGCTCGGCCTGCCGGCGGTTCTCGGCGTGGCCGGCCTGATCGGCGGCATGAAGAGCGGCGATACCGTCATCGTCGACGGCTCGAACGGCCTGGTCGTCGTCAACCCCACCGGGGCGTGCCTCGCCGATTACGAGCGCCGGCGCAAAGCGCTCCAGAGGGAAGCGCGCGCGCTGACGCGCCTGCGCAACGTGCCGGCGGTCAGCCGCGACGGCGTGCGCGTGACCGTGCAGGCGAACCTGGAGCTGCCGCGCGAGCTGGGGCAGGCCATCGCCGCCGGGGCCGAGGGCATCGGTCTGTTGCGCACCGAGTTCCTGTTCATGAACCGCGCCGACCTGCCGAGCGAGGAGGAGCAGTACGCCGCGCTGACCGAGATCGTGGGCGGCATGTCCGGGCGGCCGGTCACCGTACGCACGCTCGATATCGGCGGCGAGAAGCTGACCTCCTCGCTCGGCGATAACGTCTCGGAAGGCCCCAACCCGGCGCTCGGGCTGCGCGCGATCCGCCTGTCGCTCAAGGAACGCAAGCTGCTGGAAACGCAGCTCGCCGCGATACTGCGCGCCGGGCTGCACGGCAACGTGCGCATCCTCCTGCCGATGATCTCGACGGTGTCCGAGGTGCACGAGGTGCGCAAGATCCTGACCAACCTGGCCGCGCGGTTGAAGCGCCGCGGCGTCAAGGTCGCCGATCCCCTGCCGCCGCTCGGCGTGATGATCGAGGTGCCCGGCGCCGCGCTGGCCGCCGACGCCCTGGCCAACGTCGCCGATTTCTTCTCGATCGGCAGCAACGACCTGACCATGTACACCCTGGCCATCGACCGGGGCGAGGAGCGCGTGGCTCACCTCTACAACCCGCTGCACCCGGGCGTGCTGCGGCTCATCCAGTTCTCGATCCAAGCCGCGCTGCGCGCGCGCATTCCGATCTCCGTGTGCGGCGAGATCGCGGGCGATCCGCGCTTCACCGCGCTGATCCTGGGTCTCGGCGTGCGCGACCTGTCGATGGTCGTCAACGCCCTGCCCCGCGTCAAGAGCCGGATCCTGAACCTGGACATGCAGGCCGCGACCCAGCGCGCCCACATGATCATGGACCAGTTCGATGCCGGCCGCATCACGGCCCTGCTCGACGACTTCAACGAGGCGGGCTGAGGGCGCCGCGCCCTGCGGTCTTGCCGTTGGCCGCCCCGGCTGTTACATGACCGGCGCGAAGGCGCAGGGCCCGTTCGCGCACCAATGCATCAGGCCGCCCGCGGAAGGAAAAGACCAGAATGGCCGAATTTACCGACTACAAGGTCAAAGACATCTCGCTGGCCGAGTGGGGCCGCAAGGAGATCGAAATCGCCGAGTCCGAGATGCCGGGCCTCATGGCGCTGCGCGCGGAATTCGGGAAGAAGAAGCCGCTCAAGGGCGCGCGGATCGTCGGCTGCCTGCACATGACGATCCAGACCGCGGTCCTGATCGAAACGCTGACCGCGCTGGGAGCGGAAGTGCGCTGGTCGTCCTGCAACATTTTCTCGACCCAGGACCATGCCGCCGCGGCGATCGCCGCCCGGGGCATACCCGTCTACGCCTGGAAGGGGGAGAGCGACGACGAATACTGGTGGTGCATCGATCAGACCATCGTCGGGGCCGACGGCTGGCGGCCGAACCTGATCCTCGACGACGGCGGCGACGCCACCGCGGTCATGCACGAGAAATACGCCGAGCTCATGGCCGACGTCAGCGGCATCTCCGAGGAGACGACCACCGGCGTGCACCGGCTGTACGAGATGGAACGCGCCGGCACGCTCGAGGCCCCGGCCATCAACGTCAACGACAGCGTCACCAAGTCCAAGTTCGACAATATCTACGGCTGCCGCGAGAGCCTGGTCGACGGAATACGGCGGGCCACCGACGTGATGATGGCCGGCAAGGTCGCCGTGGTGTGCGGCTACGGTGACGTGGGCAAGGGCTCGGCCGCCTCCCTGCGCAACGCCGGGTGCCGCGTAATGGTCACCGAGGTCGACCCGATCTGCGCCCTGCAGGCGGCGATGGAAGGCTACGAGGTCGTGACCATGAAGGACGCCGCGCCCCAGGGCGACATCTTCGTCACCGCCACCGGCAACGTCGACGTGATCACGATCGACCACATGCGCGCGATGAGGGACCGGGCCATCGTGTGCAACATCGGCCACTTCGACAAAGAGGTCCAGGTGGACGCCCTGCGCAACATGAAGTGGATCAATGTCAAGCCGCAGGTGGACGAGATCGAGTTTCCGGACGGCAAGCGCATCATCCTCCTGGCCGAGGGGCGGCTGGTCAACCTGGGCTGCGCCACGGGCCACCCGAGCTTCGTGATGAGCGCCTCGTTCACCAACCAGGTGCTCGCCCAGATCGAGCTGTGGAAGAACGTGGGCAAGTACGACAACAAGGTCTACGTGTTGCCCAAGCACCTGGACGAGAAGGTCGCGGCCCTGCACCTGGCCAAGGTGGGCGCGAGGCTGACCAAGCTGACCAAGGAACAGGCCGACTACATCGGAGTCTCGCCCGAGGGTCCGTTCAAGCCGGACCACTACCGCTACTGAGCCGCCTTGCGGCATCGCTTGTCCGCCCGGAACGAAACCCCTAGACTCTCGGCGGCCAATCGATTCGCCTCGATTCGTCCGAAGGGGGACAGCCGAACCGTGGCACGACGCGGGCCCGCGCGGGCGCGGGCGCACCGAGGTTATCGGGAGCGCCAATGTCGCCGGGCATATCCATGACGAGCATGCTGGCCGGGCCGCCCGGCGTCATCCTGTTCGCGGTCGCGACGGCCATCCTGGCCGCGCTCGTCGTCCATTACCGGCGCAGGTGGCGGGCGGCCACGCACGCCGCGGCCGAGGCCCGGGAGCGCGCCGAAGCCGCGGAGGCCACGCTCGCCGCCGCGCCGGTCGGCTGTCTTGCCTTCTCGCACGCCGACGGCACGATCCAGGCCTCGCCGCGCCTGGTCGAGGCGCTCGGCCTTGGCACCCAGGACACGGTGGCGCTCAAGGCCGTGCTCGGCGCCTTCGAGGACGCAGCCGCAGCGCGCCTCTCCGCCGCCGTCGAGCGGCTGCGCGCCGACGGCGGCGGGTTCGCCATGACCCTGCGCGGCAAGGCCGGCGCGCGCGTCTTCGAGGTCAACGGCGCGCGCGCCCACGCAGCCGCCGGCCGGGCGGGCGCCGACTTCGTCTGGTTCCGCGACGTGACCGCGCTCAGCCGCGCCTTGGAGGAGGCCGCCGCCGAGCGCGATTCGCTGGCCCGGCTGCTCGACGCCTTGCCCTTGCCGGTGTGGCGGCGCGATGCGGACCTGAAGCTGATCTATTGCAACCCGGCCTACGCCCGCGCGGTGGACGAGGAGCCGGGCGACGCGCTCACCAAGGCAATCGAGCTGCTCGGCAGGGCGAAGTCGGACGCGGGCCGCGACATCGGCCGGCGCGTGCTCGAAACCGGCGGTCCCGTGTCGGAGGCCCATCACATCGTGATCGACGGTGCGCGCCGCCTGATCGAGGTCGACGAGCGGCCGGTCGGCGACGGCACGCTGGCCGGTCACGCGGTCGACCGCACCGACGCCGAGGAGCTCGAAAGCGAGCTGAACCGCCACGTGGCCGCGCACGCCGACGTGCTCGAGAATCTGGGCAGCGCCATCGCCATCTTCGGGCCGGACCTGCGGCTGCGCTTCTTCAACAGCGCCTACGCCCACCTGTGGGGATTGGACGAGGATTTCCTCCACACCGAGCCCGCGCTCGGCGCCATCCTCGAAGCCCTGCGCGAGGCGCGGCGTTTGCCCGAGCACGCCAACTTCCCCGAATACAAGCGGGAGTGGATCCGCAGCCTGCACACCCTGATCGACCCGGTCGAGGAACTGCTCCACCTGCCCGACGGCAGCACGCTGCGCAGCGTGACCATCCCGCACCCCTTCGGCGGCGTGCTGTCGACCTACGAGGACGTGACCGACCGCCTGTCGCTCGAACGGTCCTACAACACCCTGATCGAGGTCCAGCGCGAGACCCTGGATAACCTTTACGAGGGGGTGGCGGTCTACGGCGCCGACGGCCGGCTCAAGCTGTCCAACCCGGCCTTTGCCCGAATCTGGAACCTTTCGGACGAGCTGCTCGCGTCGCAACCGCACGTGCGCCAGTTGATCGAGCACACGCGGTCGTTCTTCGACGTCCCCGGCGACGAATGGCGGCAGTTCCTCGAGGCCCGGGTCGTGCGCGCGACCGAGCCGGAGTTGCGCAGCGGCCGCCGCGTGCGCGCCGACGGGACGGTGATCGACTGGGCCCAGGTGCCGCTGCCGGACGGGGCGGCGCTGTTCACCTTCTTGGACGTGACCGATTCGATCCGCGTCGAGCGCGCGCTGCGCGAGCGCAACGAAGCGCTGGAAACCGCCGACCGCCTCAAGTCCGAGTTCATCGCCAACATCTCCTACGAGCTGCGCACCCCGCTCAACGCCATCGTCGGGTTCGCCGAGATCCTGGAGAACCAGTTCTTCGGCGCGCTGAACGAGCGCCAGCTCGAGTACAGCCGCGGCATCGTCGAGGCGTCGCAGCGCCTGATCGCGCTGATCAACGACATCCTGGACCTGGCCACGATCGAGGCCGGCTACATGGATCTCGATCTGGGCGCGGTGGACGTGCGCGAGATCCTGGAGAGCATCCAGACGCTCGGTCACGAGCGCGCGCGCACGCAGAAAATCGAGCTGCGGGTCGAGTGTCCGGAGCACGTCGGCACGGTCACGGCGGACGCGCGTCGGTTGAAGCAGGCGCTGTTCAACCTGCTGTCCAACGCGTTCAAGTTCACGCCCGAGGGCGGCGTTGTCACCGTGCTGGCCCGCCGCACCGAGACCGATCTGCAGTTGGCCGTCGCCGATACGGGCATCGGCATCCGCCAGGAGGATCTCGATCGGGTTTTCGGCAAGTTCGAGCGCAGCGTCGGCCAGGGCGGGCAGAGCGGCGCCGGCCTCGGGCTGTCCCTGGTGAAGAGCCTGATCGAGCTGCACGGCGGCTGGGTCGAGCTCGACTCCGCGCCCAGCCAGGGCACGCGCGTGACCTGCCACATCCCGCTCGAGGCCGGGCAGGCGCTGCCGGAGCCGGGACAGGAGCCGCTGCGCGCCTGAGCGCCCGCCGCCGCCCTTCACGGCAGGCCCGGCACGCCCTTGGTGGTCGAATACTCCCAGTGCAGCTCCTGTTCCGGGTGGACCAGCGGGTAGATCGCGTGTGCGGCCATGGCCGCCTCGGAGAAGCCGCACATGATCAGCTTGAGCTTGCCGGGATAGGTCGCGATGTCGCCGATGGCGAAGACGCCGGGCGCGGTGGTCTGGCAGGTCGCCGGGTCGACCACGACGTGGTTGTGGTCGAGATTGAGGCCCCACTTCGCGATCGGCCCCAGGTTCATGGACAGGCCGAAGAAGGGCAGCAGCACGTCGGCCTCCAGGCGGCGGGCCGCGCCCTCCAGGGTCTTGACGATCACCGCCTCGAGCCGGCCGTCGCGGCCCTCCAGCCCCGCGAGCTGGTAGGGCACGACGAGCTCGACCACCTCGCCGCGCTCGGCCAGCGCGTGCAGGCGCGCCACGTTCTCCGGCGCGCCGCGGAACTTCGCCCGCCGGTGCACGACGTGGATCTTGCGCGCCACCTCGGCCAGCGACAGCGTCCAGTCGAGCGCGGAATCGCCGCCGCCCGCGATCACGATGCGCTTGCCGCGGAACCGTTCGGGCCGTTGGACCATGTAGAAGACGCTCTTGCCCTCGAAACCTTCGATCCCCGGCAACGGCGGCCGGTTGGGGCCGAAGGCGCCGCACCCGGCGGCGACGAGCACCGCCCGGGCGTCGATCCGGGTCCCGGCCGAGGTCTCGAGCAGCCAGCGTTCCTCCCGCGGCCGGAGCGAGACCACCTGCTGGCCGAGGTGATAGACCGGATCGAACGGTCCGGCCTGTTCGGCCAGGCGATCGACCAGCTCGGCGGCCATCACCTTAGGGCAGGCCGGGATGTCGTAGATCGGCTTCTCGGGGTAGAGCGCCGCGCACTGGCCGCCGAGCGCCTCCAGCGCATCGACGACGTGGCAGCGCATTCGCAACATGCCGCACTCGAACACGGCGAAGAGGCCGACCGGTCCGGCGCCGACGATGGCGACGTCTGTCGAGTGCGCGGTCATGGAGGCGCGAAATCCTCGGCACGCGATGCGGAGCGAATCGGCGCACACCATGACCACGCGCGGCCCCCTTGGCAAGGCTCGGCGCGGCGCTCGTGCGGGGCGGCCGGGACCGGCCGCATCGCCGGTTGCCGCCCGTCCGGGCGGTCGTTAAAACCACGCGCATGGCCGCGCCGCTTCCGCGCCCCGCAACGCTCAGCGTCGAGTTGCCCGACGAGGCGGCGACCGCGGCCCTGGCCCGGAGCCTCGCCGCCCGGGCGGCCCTGGGCGACGTGATCGCGCTGTTCGGCGACCTGGGGAGCGGCAAGACCGCCTTCGCCCGCGCGTTCATCAACGCCTTGCCCCGCCCGGCGCGCGAAACCGGCGCGCCCGCCGCGGCGGAGGAGGAGGTGCCCAGTCCCACGTTCACCTTGCTGCAGACCTACGAGCGGGAGCCCGCGCCGGTCTGGCACTTCGACCTCTACCGCGTCGAGCGTCCGGAGGAGGTCTACGAGCTCGGCTTCGAGGAGGCGTCGGGGCACGCGATCGTTTTGATCGAGTGGGCGGAGCGCCTGGGACCGCTCCTGCCCGCGGACCGGATCGAGGTGCGCCTGGATTTCGCCGACGACCCGGGCGCGCGCCGCGCGAGCCTCGTCGCCACCCGCTCGTGGCGGGGGCGGCTCGAGGGACTCGCTCGTCATGGCTGAGCGCGCCCGCGCGATCGAGGATTTCCTGGCCGCCGCCGGCTGGGCCGATGCGGAGCGCCGCAAGCTCTCCGGCGACGCCTCCTTTCGTCGCTACGAGCGGCTCTCGCGCGACGGGACGAGCGTCGTGCTCATGGACGCCCCGCCGCCGCACGAGAACGTGCGCGCCTTCCACCGCGTGGCCCGCGAGCTGCTCGAGCTCGGCCTGAGCGCGCCGCGCCCGCTGCGGGTGGACGAGGCGGCGGGGCTCATGCTCCTGGAGGATTTGGGCGACCGCACCTTCACCCGGGCGCTCGCCGAGGGCGCGGACGAGCGCGCGCTGTACCGGCTGGCCACCGACGTTCTGATCGCCCTGCACCGGCGTTGGCGCCCGGACGGCGCTTTCGCGCCGCTGCCGCCCTACGACGACGGGCGCCTGCTCGACGAGGCGCTGCTATTGCCCGACTGGACCCTGCCCGCCCTGCGCGGGAAGCCGACGCCCGAGGCGTTGCGGCGGTCCTACGTCGAGGCCTGGCGCGCCGTGCTGGCGTGCGCGCGGGCCGTGCCGGGCACCCTGGTGCTGCGCGACTACCATGTCGACAACCTGATGCTCCTGGACGGGCGTCGGGGCGTCGCGGCCTGCGGGCTGCTCGACTTTCAGGACGCGGTCGTCGGGCCGGTCTCCTACGACCTCGTTTCGCTGCTCGAGGACGCCCGGCGCGACGTCGCGCCCGCGTTGGTGGCCGAGATGCTGACCCGGTATCTCGACGCCTTTCCCGCGCTCGACCGCGCGGCGTTCCGGGATTCCTATGCGGTCCTGGGCGCGCAGCGGGCGGCCAAGATCATCGGCATCTTCACGCGCCTGTGCCGGCGCGACGGCAAGCCGCAGTACCTGCGCCACATCCCGCGGGTGTGGCGCCTGCTGGAGGCCGGCCTGGAGCAGCCGGCGCTGGCCCCGGTCGAGGCGTGGTTCGGGCGCGAGGTGCCGGCCGAGGACCGTATCGTCCCGCCGGCGCGAGGCGGTTCGTGAGCGGGCCCGCGCATGGCGCCAAGGCGGTCCCGCGGCGGGCCATGGTGCTGGCTGCCGGCCTCGGCGAGCGCCTGCGCCCGCTCACCAACGAGCGGCCCAAGCCGCTGATCGAGCTGCGCGGGCGCGCCCTGCTCGACTGGATCCTCGACCGGCTGGAGGCGGTCGGCATGTGCGACGTGGTGATCAACCTGCACCACCTGGGCCGGATGATCGAGGCCCACCTGGCGCACCGCAAGCGCCCGCGCATCGCGTTCTCGCGCGAGCGGGCGCGGCTGGAAACCGGCGGGGGCGTGCGCAACGCCCTGCCCCTGCTCGGCGCGGCGCCCTTCTACGTGATCAACGGCGACGTCTGCTGGCTGGATGGGCGGACGCCGGCGCTGCGCCGCCTGGCCGACGCCTGGAACGAAGCGACCATGGACGCGCTCGTCCTGTTGCACCCGACGGCCTTCGCCGTGGGCTATGCCGGGCGCGGCGATTTCATGCTCACGCCGCGCGGCCGGGTGCGCCGGCGCGCCGAGCGCGAGGTCGCGCCGTTCGTCTTCGCCGGGATTCAGATTCTGCACCCGCGCCTGTTCGAGGGCGCGCCCGAGGGCGCCTTTTCGCTCAACGTGCTCTACGACAGGGCCGAGGCGGCCGGGCGCCTTTGGGGCCTGCGCCACGACGGCGAGTGGTTCCACATCGGCACGCCCGAGCAGCTCCGTGAGGTCGAGGACGCGCTCCACCATCTCAGCTTCCACTCGGTCCACAGATGAGCCGACGCCCGCGCAGGCGCTGACAAGGGGGGCCCGGGCCATGCCGTCGGTCTATACGATCCCGCCCACCGTCTCGTTCGTGGACGCGTTGGCGCACGGCCTGCTGCGGCGTTCCGCGCAGGACCCGCTCGCCCTGTCCCCGACCACGGTCCTGCTGCCGACGCGGCGCGGCTGCCGGGCGTTGCAGGAGGCGTTCTTGCGCGCGTGCGGCGCGCAGGCGCTGCTCCTGCCGCGGCTCGTGCCGCTCGGCGACCTGGACGCCGAGGAGCTGGCGCTGGCCGCCGACGAGACGGCCTTCGGCGCGAACGGAGACGCGGACCTGCCGCCCGCCATGCCGACACTCAAGCGTCAACTCCTGCTCGCCCGGCTGATCCGGCATTGGGGCCGCGTGCGCGGCCAGCCCCCGAGCGAGGACCAGGCCGTGCGCTTGGCCGGCGAGCTCGCCCGCCTGCTCGATCAGGTCGAAACCGAGGGCCTGAACTTCGACGGCCTCGAGGACCTGGTGCCCGAGGACTACGCCGCGCACTGGCAGCTCACCCTGCGCTTCCTGGAGATCCTCACCGAACAGTGGCCGGCGATGCAGAAGGAGCACGGCTGCATCGGCCCGGCCGAGCGCCGCCGCCGCCTGCTCGAGGCGCAGGCAGCGGCCTGGCACCGCGCTTCGCCCGAAGATCCGGTCGTCGCCGCCGGCTCGACCGGCAGCATCCCGGCCACCGCCGCGCTGCTCGGCGTGGTCGCGGAGCTGCCCCGGGGGATGCTGGTCCTGCCCGGGCTCGATACCGACTGCGACGAGGCCACGTGGGAGGCGATCAGGGACGACCCGTCCCATCCGCAATACGGCCTGGCCGTCCTGCTTGCGCGCCTCGGGATCGCGCGCGAGCAGGTGCGCCCGTGGCCGGACCTCGGCCTGCCCGCCGCGCCGGCGGCGCGCGCGCGGATCGTCAACACGGCGCTCGCCCCGGCGGCGGCCACGGCGGGCTGGCGCGCCTTCGCCGATGCGGCCGATGCGGACGCCTTCGCCCGGGCGTTGAAGGGCGTCGAGCGCATCGACTGCCCGGGGCCGGGCGAGGAGGCCGCGGTCATCGCGCTCGTGCTGCGCCGCGCCCTCGCCGAGGAGGGCTGCCGGGCCGCGCTGGTGACGCCCGACCGGGGCCTGGCCCGGCGGGTCGCCGCCGAGCTCGGGCGCTGGGGCCTCGCGGTGGACGATTCGGCCGGGGTGCCGCTGTCCGACACTCCGCCCGGAACATTCCTGCGCCTGAGCGCGGAGATGATCGCAAGCGCCCAGGCGCCGCTGCCCCTGCTCGCCGCGCTCAAGCATCCGCTGGCCGCCGGCGGCCGCGCGCCGGGCGACTTCCGCGCCCGGGTCCGGGAGCTGGAGCGCCGGGTGCTGCGCGGCCCGCGGCCGGCGGCCGGCTTCGCGGGGCTGAAGCGGGCGCTGCGCGCCGCGCGTGAGAAGGGCCGGCGCGACGAACTGCGCGCGTGGCTGGCCGAGCTCGAGGCGATGGCGGCGCCGTTCGCCAAGGCTCTGCGCGCCGGGCGGCCGCTGGCCGAGATCGTCGATGCCCACCTCGGCTTCGCCGAGGCGCTGGCCGCCAGCGCTGAGGAGAGCGGCCCGGCGCGGCTGTGGGCCGGGGAGGCGGGTGCGGCCGCAGCCGGGTTCGTGGCCGATCTACGCGCGGCGGCGGGCGGGGCGCCGCGCCTCAAGGGCGAACAGTACCCGGCGGTGCTGACCGCCCTGCTCGTCGGGCAGGTCGTGCGCCCGCGCTACGGCAGCCACCCGCGCCTGTCGATCTGGGGGCCGCTGGAAGCCCGGTTGCAACACGTAGACGTGCTGGTCCTCGGCGGCCTGAACGAGGGCACCTGGCCGGCCGAGGTCGACCCCGGGCCGTGGCTCAGCCGCCCGATGCGCGCCGACTTCGGCCTGCCCGCGCCGGAGCGGCGGATCGGCCTGGCGGCGCACGACTTCGCCCAGGCGTTTTGCGCGCCGCGGGTCTTCCTGACCCGCGCGACCCGCGTCGAGGGCGCGCCGAGCGTGCCCTCGCGCTGGCTGCTCAGGCTCGACGCGCTGCTCGATGCGTTCGGCCTGCGACCGCTGATCGAGGACGGGGCCCGGAGTTGGCTCGATTGGGCCGAGGCCCTCGACCGCCCGACGCACCCGATCCAGGTCGGCCCGCCCGCGCCCCGACCGCCGCTGGAGGCGCGCCCGCGGACGCTCTCGGTCACCAAGGTCGAGACCTGGATGCGCGATCCCTACGGCCTGTATGCCAGGGAGATACTCGGGTTGGAGCCGCTGAAGCCGATCGACTCCGATCCGGGCGCGGCCGACTTCGGCATCATCATTCATAAGGGGCTGGAGACGTTCCTCGCAACCTACCCCGAGGCCCTGCCCGACGATCCCGAAGCCGCCCTGATCGCGATCGGCCGCGAGGTCTTCGAGCGGACCGGGGCGCGGCCCGGGGTCTGGGCCTTCTGGTGGCCGCGCTTCCGGCGCATCGCCCGGTGGTTCGCCGGCATGGAGCGGGAGCGCCGCACCGAACTCGCCCGTTCCTTCGCCGAGCTGCGCGGCGCGCTCAGGCTCGAGGCGCCCGGCGGTCCGTTCGAGCTGATCGCCAAGGCCGACCGGATCGACCTGCTTCGGGACGGCTCGCTCGCGATTCTGGACTACAAGACCGGCGCCTTGCCCTCCAAGAAGGAGGTCGACCTCGGGTTCGCGCCGCAGCTGCCGCTGGAGGCGGCCATCGCGCTTGCCGGCGGGTTCGCGGGGGTGCCCAGGGCCGCGGTCGCGCGTCTCGAATACTGGCGCGTGTCGGGCGGCGAGCCGGCCGGCGAAGCCAAGCCGCTCAAGGCCGATCCGGCCGAGCAGTCGGCGCTGGCCTTGGCCGGTCTGACCCGTCTGGTCACCGCGTTCGACGATGCCGAGACGCCCTACCACGCCACGCCGCGGCCACAGTGGGCGCGGCGCTTCGACGACTACGGGCACCTGGCCCGGGCGAAGGAATGGGCCGCCGGCGGCTTGGGCGAGGACGGCGCATGAGCGAGGCGGCGGAGCTGGCCCGCGCCAAGGCCGCGCAGGCCCAGCGCCCGGCCGCCGATCCGGCCGCCTCGGTGTGGGTCGCGGCCTCGGCCGGCACCGGCAAAACCAAGGTGCTGACGGACCGGGTGCTCAGCCTCATGCTGCACGGCACCGCGCCGGCGCGCATCCTCTGCCTGACCTTCACCAAGGCGGCGGCGGCCGAGATGGCCAACCGCCTGGCGCAGCGCCTCGCGCGCTGGGCGACCGTCGCGGAAACGCATCTGACCGGTGAACTGACGGACCTGCTTGGCGACGCGCCAAACGCGGAGCAGATCGAACGTGCGCGCGAGCTCTTCGCCCGCGTGCTCGATGCGCCGGGCGGCATGAAGATCCAGACCATCCACGCCTTCTGCCAGTCCCTGCTCGGGCGCTTCCCGCTCGAGGCCGGGGTGGCGCCGCACTTTCAGGTGCTCGACGAGCGCTCGGCGGCGGAACTGCTGCAGCAGGCGCGCGAGGAGGTGCTCGCCGCGGCGCGTGCGGACGCGGACGGCGGCGGCGGTTCCGAGGCCGCGGCGCTCGCCGAAGCGGTGGCCGAGGTCTCGGTGCACACGCCGGAGCAGGGCTTCGCCGCGCTGATGGGCGAGCTGGCCAAGGAGCGCGGCCGGGTCGCCCGCCTGCTCGACCGGCTCGGCGGAATCGCGGGCGTGGAAGCCGCGGTCTACCGGGCGCTGGGCGTCAATGCGGAGGAAACCGCAGAGCAAGTGCTCCGCGCCGCCTGCGCGGACGCGGCCCTGGACCTCATGGGCCTGCGCCTCGCCGTTCGATCCATGCTTGGCGCCGGCAAGACCGACCGGGAGCATGGCGCGCGAATTGCGGCGTGGCTCGACGAGCCTGACCAAAGGACGGCGACGTTCCAGCAATACCTCGGGGCGTTCTTCACCGAGCGCGGCGCGGGCGAGCCGTTCAAGACGCTGGTTCACAAGGACGCGCTGGCCGCCGCGCCGGGTATCGACCAAATACTGGACGGCGAAGCCCGCCGCCTGACGGCGGTGCGCGCCAAGCTGCGCGCGATCGCGGTCGCGCGCGCGACCGCGGCGCTGCTGCGGCTGGGCGCCGCGATCCTGGCCGCCTACGAGCGGCACAAGCGCGCCCGCGCCCGGCTCGACTATGACGACCTGATCCTGCGCGCGCGTGATTTGCTGGAGCGGCAGGGCGCGGCGTCCTGGGTGCTCTTCAAGCTGGACGGCGGGCTGGACCACGTGCTCATCGACGAGGCGCAGGACACCAACCCGGAGCAGTGGGAGGTGATCGACATGCTGTGCGCCGAGTTCTTCGCCGGCGCCGGCGCGCGCGAGGCCCCGCGCACGGTGTTCGCGGTCGGCGACGCCAAGCAGTCGATCTACGGCTTCCTGCGCGCCGACCCCGCCGCCTTCGGGCGCATGCGCGCCCATTTCGCCGAGCGCGCGCGCGCGGCGGGTCAGGCCTGGGCCAAGGTCGACCTCGGGCATTCCTTCCGCTCCAGCGCCGCAGTGCTCCAGGCGGTGGACGCCGTCTTCGCCCGGGAGGCCGCGCGCGACGGCGTGCTGTTCGGCGAGGCCGCGCTCAGCCACCAGGCCGTGCGCCTCGGCCAGGCCGGCGTGGTCGAGCTGTGGCCGCCGGCGGCGGCCGCCGAGCCGGACGAGACGGCGCCCTGGGAGCCGCCGCTCGAACGGCGCGGCGGCACGCCGGCGCGCACGCGCCTGGCCAGGCTGATCGCGCACAAGATCCGGTGCTGGACCGTGGCGCCCCGGGACGGCGCGCCTGTCGGGCGCGGCGACGAGGCCTGGCTCGACTCGAAGGGGCGGCGGCTGCGGCCGGGGGATATCCTGGTCCTGGTGCGCCGGCGCAACGAGTTCGTCGAGGAGCTGGTGCGCGAACTCAAGCGCCTCGGCGTTCCGGTGGCGGGGGTCGACCGCATGGTCCTGCGCGACCAGATCGCGGTCATGGACCTGATCGCGCTGGGCCGCGTCCTGCTCCTACCCGAGGACGACCTGACGCTGGCCACCGTGCTCAAGGGCCCGCTTCTGGGCCTGAGCGAGGAGCAATTGTTCCGCGTCGCCCATGGCCGCAAGGGGTCGCTCTGGCGCGCGCTCGGCGCACACGCGGCGCGCGACCCGGAGGTCCGCTCCGCGCGCGACCACCTGGCCGCGCTGCTGGCGCGCGCCGACTACGTGCCGCCCTACGAGCTCTATGCCGAGGTGCTGACGCGCGACTGGGGCCGCGGCCGGGGGCGCGAGCTGCTGCTCGCCCGCCTGGGACCCGACGCCGACGATCCGATCGAGGAGTTCCTCTCGCTCGCGCTCGCCTACGGGCGCGAGCACGCGCCCTCGCTCGAGGGCTTCCTGCACTGGGTCGAGGCCGGCGCGCAGGAGGTCAAGCGCGACATGGAGCACGGCCAGGACGCCGTGCGGGTCCTGACCGTCCACGGCGCCAAGGGCCTGCAGGCCCCGGTCGTGATCCTGCCGGACACGATGCAGACGCCGAAGGCCAAGAGCGGTTTGTTCTGGCTCGAAGAGGACGGGGGCGGGCTCGCCCTTTGGTTGATGCGCAAGGACTACGACGGCGAGGCCGCCACGCGCGCGCGCGCCGCCGCGCAGGCGGCCCAGGACCAGGAGCACCGGCGCCTGCTCTACGTCGCGCTGACCCGGGCGGAAGACCGGCTTTACGTCTGCGGGTGGGCCATGAAGAACGCCGCGCCGGACGGCTGCTGGTACAAGCTGGTCGAGGCCGCGCTGGCCGGGGCCGGCGAGGCGGCGCACTTCGACTTCGGCGCCGAGACCGAGGCCGGCTGGGCCGGTCCGGGCTGGCGCCTGAGCTGTCCGCAGAGCGCGGCGGCGGAGACCGGGCCCGCGCTGCCCGCGCCGGGCGCGCCGGTCAGTCGGGATCTGCCCGACTGGGCGCAGGCCGCCCCTCCGCCGGAGCCGGCCCCGCCGCGTCCGCTCGCCCCCTCGCGGCCGGCCGCCGAGGATACGCCGGCGCTCTCCCCGCTCGGCGCGGACGAGGGGCGGCGCTTCCACCGCGGCCGCCTGATCCACCGCCTGCTGCAGAGCCTGCCGGACCTGCCGCCCGCGCGGCGGCGCGCGGCCGCGGCGCGCTTCCTCGCCAGCCCCGTGCACGGCCTGTCCGAGGCCGAGCGGGCCGAGATCGCGCAGGTGACGCTGGCCGTGCTGGAACATCCGGACTTCACGCCCCTGTTCGGCCCGGACAGCCGCGCCGAGGCGCCGCTCGTCGGCGTAATCGAATCGGCCGGCGGCGCCGAGGTCGTCTCCGGCCAGGTCGACCGGCTGGTCGTGACAGAGGACCGGATTCTCATCGTCGACTACAAGACCAGCCGCCCCGCGCCGGCGGCCGAGGCTCAAGTCCCGCCGCTCTACCTACGCCAAATGGCGGCCTACCGGGCCGTATTGACCAGGATCTACCCCGGGCGGAGGATCGAGTGCGCCCTGCTGTGGACCGACGGGCCGCGCCTGATGCAACTCAGTGATGCGGCGCTGTCGGCTCACGCGCCTTGACGGTCGCGCCGGGGCCTCCCTACATTGGGATGATCGATAGGCCGGGGGGACGCACCCTCGACTTGAATTGGGCGCAGAGGTTTTGCATGTCTACCATCTCCGTCAACGACGACACCTTCGAGACCGACGTTCTCAAGGCCGATGTCGCCGTCCTCGTCGATTTCTGGGCCGAGTGGTGCGGTCCGTGCAAGACGATCGCACCGGCGCTGGAGGAAATCGCCAAGGAGATGGACGGCCGCGTCACGGTCGCCAAGATCAACATCGACGACAACCCCCTGACGCCGCAGAAGTACGGTGTGCGCGGCATTCCCACCCTGATGCTGTTCAAGGACGGCCAGGTCGCCGCGACCAAGGTGGGTGCCATTTCGAAGGGCCAGCTTCAAGAGTGGGTCGAGTCGGTGCTCTGACCCGCCGCGCCGCCTTCGCGAGACACCATCGGACCCCGCCGCTTGTGGCGGGGTTCCTGTCTTCCGGTCAAGCCGGCGCGCGCTCTTCGGCGAGCGCCCGGCCGGCCAGATAAAGCGAGCCGCAGATCAGGACGCGCCCGGGCGGCGCCTCCCGGGCGATGTCGCGGAGCGCCTCGGCGAGGCCGGCGCTGGCGCGCGCGGGCAGGCCCACGGCGGCGCCGTGCGCCGCGGCCTCCTCGGCCGAGAGCGAGGCCTCGACACCCGGAATCGCGACGGCGTGCAGGGAACGGGTGAACGGGGCCAGCGGCCGGACGAAGTCGCGCGCGGATTTGGTGTTCAACATGCCGTAGACCAAATGCAGCGGCCGGTCGCGCCAGCCGCGTGCGACCTCGGCCAGCGCCCGGCCCGCGGCTTCGTTATGGCCGCCGTCGAGCCACAGTTCCCAGCCGTCGGGCAACAGGCCGGACAGGCGCCCGCCGCTCAGTGGTTGCAGCCGTCCCGGCCAGTCGGCCCGCACGAGGCCCGCCGCGCGTGCCGCCTCGTCGAGGCCGAAATCCTCCAGAAGCTCGGCGCAGGCGAGCGCGACCCCTGCGTTCTCGATCTGGAACGGCCCGCGCAGCACCGGCGCCGGATAGGACCGCTTGCCCTGCCGCCCCTCGAACAGCAGCCCCCCGCCCTCGGCGCGGACGCGCCAGTCCTTGCCGATGCGGTAGAGCGGCGCGCCCGCCTCGGCGGCCCGGCGCTCGATGACCTCGAGCGCGACGGGCGGCTGCGGCCCGATCACCGCGGGCACGCCGGGCTTCAGGATACCCGCCTTCTCGAAGGCGATCCGCCGCAGGTCGGCGCCGAGGTACTGGACGTGGTCGATCGACACCGGCGTGATCACGGTCAGGCGCGGCCGCGCGACCACGTTGGTCGCATCGAGCCGCCCGCCGAGCCCCGTCTCGAGCAGGAGCGCATCGGCCGCCTCACGGGCGAAGGCAAGGAACGCGGCCGCCGTCGTGATCTCGAAGAACGTGATCGGCTCGGGCCCGCTGTTCGCCTCGCAGGTCTCGAGCAGTTCGATCAGCGCGGCCTCGTCGATCGGGCCGCCGGCGAGCCGGATCCGTTCGTGAAAGCGCACGAGATGCGGCGAGGTATAGGCCTGCACCGGCGCCCCGACGGCCTCGAGCATGGCACGCAGGAAGGCGATGACCGAGCCCTTGCCGTTGGTTCCGGCGACGTGGACGACGGGCGCCAGGCGCGCCTCGGGGTGCTCCAGGCGCGCGAGCAGGCGGTGCACGCGGACGAGCGACAGGTCGATGATCTTGGGATGCAGCCGCGTGAGGCGGTCGAGAACCGCGTCACTCTTCGGCGGCGCGGGGGGCCTCGGCGGGCTCGCGGCTGTGTTCGGAATGGCCATGGGTGGCGCTTGTCTCGGCCTGCGGCAGGGGCACGACCTCGGCCGCCGGCGCCTTGTCGCGCAGCAGCCGCAGCAGGCGGATGAGGGTGTCGCGCAGCTCGTGGCGGTGCACGACCATGTCGATCATGCCGTGCTCGAGCACGTATTCGGCGCGCTGGAAGCCCTCGGGCAGGGTTTCGCGGATCGTCTCCTCGATCACGCGCTGGCCGGCGAAGCCGATGATCGCGCCCGGCTCGGCCAAGGCGATGTCGCCGAGCATGGCGAAGGAGGCCGATACCCCCCCGGTGGTCGGGTCGCTCAGCAGCACGATGTAGGGGAGGCCCGCGTTCTTCACCTCCTCGACCGCGATGACCGTGCGCGGCATCTGCATGAGCGACAGGATTCCCTCCTGCATGCGCGCGCCGCCGGAGGCGGGCACGACGATGAGCGCCGCCTCCTGCAGAACCGCCAGCCGCGCGGCGGCGAGCAGGCTCTCGCCCACGGCCACGCCCATGGAGCCGCCCATGAACCCGAAGTCGAAGGCGGCGATCACCGTCGGCATGCCGCCGACCTTCCCGTGGGCGACGAGGTTCGCCTCCTTGTTCCCGGTCTGGCCCTGGGCCTCCTTCAGGCGCTCGCTGTAGCGCCTGCGGTCGCGGAACCGCAGGGGATCGACCGGGCTCTCCGGCAGCTCGATGCAACTGTACTCGCCGTCGTCGAACAAAAGCTCCAGGCGCCGGCGCGCGCCGATGCGCATGTGGTAGCCGCAGTGCGGGCAGACCAGGAGCTTCGCCTCCAGCTCGCGATGGAAGATCATCTGGGCGCAGGACGGGCACTTGCGCCAGAGGTTCTCGGGCACCTCCCGGTTGACCAGCGCCCGGATCTTCGGGCGGACGAAGTTGGAGATCCAGTTCATGGAATCCGTTTGGCCGGCCGCGGCTATCCGGCGCGCGCCTCGCGCACACCGGCGGCGAGCGCGCGGACGAAGTCCAGGACGTCCGCGACCAGGCCCGGCTTCGGCCGGCCGGCCTCATCCAGCCCGGCCTTCAAACGGTCGATCAGCGCGGAGCCGACCACGGCGGCGTCGGCGACCGCGGCGATCTCGGCGGCCTGCGCCGGCGTCTTGATGCCGAAGCCGACCGCGATCGGCAGCTCGGTGTGCCGTTTGAGGCGCTCGACCGCGCGGCGCACCGACTCGGCCGCGGCCGAACGGGTGCCGGTGATGCCCATGATCGAGACGTAATAGACGAACCCGCTGGTGTTGGCGAGCACGGCGGGCAGGCGGCGGTCGTCGGTCGTCGGCGTGGCCAGCCGGATCCAGTGCAGGCCGGCGTCGATCGCAGGCCGGCACAGCTCCTCGTCCTCCTCGGGCGGCAGGTCGACGATGATCAGACCGTCCACGCCGGCGGTCACGGCGTCGGCGAGGAAGCGGTCCACACCGTAGCTGTAGATCGGGTTGTAGTAGCCCATCAGGACGACCGGCGTCTGCCCGTCCCGCGCACGGAAGCGGCGCACCATGTCGAGCGTGCCGGCCAGCGTCATGCCCGCCTTGAGCGCCCGCTGGCCGGCGGCCTGAATGGCCGGCCCATCGGCCATGGGGTCGGAGAACGGCATGCCCAGCTCGATCACGTCGACGCCCGCGCCGGGCAAGCCGCACAGGATCTCGAACGAGGTCTCCGGGTCCGGATCGCCGGCCGTGCCGAACGTGACCAGACCGCCGCGCCCCTCGGCCCGCAGCGCGGCGAAGCGGCGCTCCACGCGGCTGTCGTGCGTGGCCGCCGCGGCTGCCGTGCGCGGCGCGCTCACGCCGCCACGCCCCGTCATATCTCGACCCCCAGCGCGTCGGCCACCGTGAACACGTCCTTGTCGCCGCGCCCGCACAGGTTCATCACCAGCAGGTGGTCCTTGGGCAACGTGGGCGCGAGCTTCTTGACGTGGGCGAGCGCGTGCGCCGGCTCGAGCGCCGGGATGATGCCCTCATGGCGCGAGCAGAGTTGGAAGGCGTCCAGCGCCTCCTCGTCGGTCGCCGAGACGTACTCGACCCGGCCCGTGTCCTTCAGCCAGGCGTGCTCGGGCCCGATGCCGGGATAGTCCAGCCCCGCCGAGATCGAGTGCGCCTCGAGGATCTGCCCGTCGTCGTCCTGCAGCAGATAGGTCCGATTGCCGTGCAGCACGCCCGGCCGCCCGCCGGTGAGCGATGCGGCGTGCATGCCGGTGTGCAGGCCGTGGCCGGCCGCCTCCACGCCGATGATGCGCATGTTCGTCTCGTCCAGGAAGGGGCCGAACAGGCCCATGGCGTTGGACCCGCCGCCGATGCACGCGACGAGCGTGTCGGGCAGGCGCCCTTCGTGCTCCATGATCTGCTCGCGCACCTCGCGGCCGATGACCGACTGGAAGTCGCGCACTATGGCCGGGTAGGGGTGCGGACCCGCCACGGTGCCGATGATGTAGAACGTGGTCTCGACGTTGGCGACCCAGTCGCGCAGCGCCTCGTTCATGGCGTCCTTGAGCGTCCGGCTGCCGCTGTTCACCGGCACGACCTCGGCGCCCAGGAGCTTCATGCGGAAGACGTTGGGCTTCTGCCGCTGGATGTCCTCAACGCCCATGTAGACGACGCACGGCAGGTCGAAGCGGGCGCACACGGTCGCGGTCGCGACCCCGTGCTGGCCGGCGCCGGTCTCGGCGATGATCCGGGTCTTGCCCATGCGCCGGGCAAGCAGGATCTGGCCCAGGCAGTTGTTGATCTTGTGGGCGCCGGTGTGGTTGAGCTCGTCGCGCTTGAAGTAGATCTTCGCCCCGCCGAATAGCCGGGTCAGGCGTTCGGCGAAATAGAGCGGGCTGGGCCGGCCGACGTAGTGCTTCGCGAAGTCGTCGATCTCGGCCTGGAAGGCCGGGTCGTCCTGGGCTTCCCTGTAGGCGCGCTCGACCTCGAGGATGAGCGGCATCAAGGTCTCGGCCACGAAGCGGCCGCCGTACATGCCGAAATGGCCGCGCTCGTCCGGCCCGCCTCTGTAGGTGTTGAGCGCTTCCATGGCTCCGCGGTTCACGTTGCGGTCAAGCGGGCGCACTCTGCCCCATATCGGGCCGCGCCGCAATGCCGCCCGGGCCCGAGCGCGCTGCGGTTTTTCCGGTTGCTTCGGCCCGCAAATTTCCCATCTACGAGGTGTCCCGAGGGCTCCGGGCACCCACCATCACAGGTGCCGCCCTGCCATGATCGTGGGGGACAGGGGAGATCGATTCATGGGGAGATCATACGTGTGGGTCGGCGCCGCGCTCGGCGCCTCGACGGCGCCGCTGCGCGCGGCGCTCGCCCAGGCCCCGCAGGGCCATGACTGGTACGGCCCGGCTTGGCACGGCGGTTGGTTCGGCATGTTCTTCGGGCCGTTGATGATGATCGTTTTCATCGCAGTGATCGTCGTGCTCGCGGTGCTCGCGGTGCGCTGGCTCGGCGGCGCGGGCCACGGGCCGGCGGCCGGCCCGCGTGGCGCGGCGGGCAAGACCCCGCTCGAAATTCTCGAGGAGCGCTTCGCGCGCGGCGAGATCGACAAGGACGAGTTCGAGGAGCGCCGAAGCATGCTGCGCGGCTGAGGCGCCGCTAGAGCGCCTTGGCGGCGGCGAGGAAGGTGCGGATCTTGTCCGGGTTCTTGAGCCCGGGACGGTCCTCTACGCCGGAGGAGACATCGACCGCCCGGGCGCGCGCGGTGCGCACCGCCTCGGCCACGTTGCCGGCATCGAGGCCGCCCGACAGCATCCAGGGTATGGGCCAGCTTCGGCCGCCGAGCAGGCGCCAGTCGAAGGCGAGCGCGTTGCCGCCGGGCAGCGCCCCCTTCATGTCCTCGGGCGGCTTGGCGTCGAACAGCAGACGGTCGGCCACGCGGCAGTAGGCCTGGGCGGCGGCCACGTCGTCCTGGCCCGCGACCTTGATCGCCTTCATCACCGGAATTCCGAAGCGGGCGCGGATCGCCGCGACGCGCCGCGGGCTCTCGGCGCCGTGGAGCTGCAGGAGGCCGAGCGGCGCGCGCGCGACGATCTGCCGGATCGTGGCGTCGTCGGCATCGACCAGCAGGCCGACCTTGACCACGCGCTCCGGCACATCGGCGGCGATTTCGCCGGCCTGTTCCGGGGTCACGGCGCGCGGGCTCGGGGGATAGAAGATCAGGCCGATGTAGTCGGCGCCCGCACCCACCGCCGCGGCGCATGCGGCCGGCGTGTTGATGCCGCAGATCTTGACCTCGACCGGCATGGCTCAGCCCCCGCCCGGCCCGGCGCCGCCGGCCGGCGCGGCCGGGGCCGGCACCCAGCCGGTGGCGATGCGGAACGCGAGCGAAATCGCCGAGACCACCAGGGCCATCAGGACGTAACTCAAGGCGGCGAGCACGAACTGAGCGAACAGGATCGACACGGCGTTCTGCGCGAAAAAGTCCAGCAACGCGCGCTCCGTGGGCACGCCCTCCTGCCCGGCTATGATTCCCGGATCGGGCAGGACGTAGACGCCCAGGATCCAGCCCACGGCCCAGATCAGTGCGACCATCGGCAGCGCGGTCACGAAGATCACTGCGAGCAGCCGAAACCCCTGGCCCCGCGTATGCGCCCAGGAATGCGCCAAGCCGTAGGCCTCGTCCACCGCCACCGCAGGGAAGACGAAGCTGAGGCGCATCATGAGATAGGGCAGTCCGACGAGCACCGCAACGAGCGCCGCGAAAAGGACCAGGGCCTGGACCGGGGGAAGGGGATGGCCGCCCCGCCCGCCCGCGAGCGCGCTGCCGAACAGGCCGAAGGCCGTCAACACGGCGTAGACGATCAGCATGACGGCCAGAACGTAGCCAAGGAAGCGCCAGTGCCGGCGCGTCCAGCCCGGAAACACGGCCGGCGCGCCCAACCCCGGGCCGAGCAGGGTCAGCCGGTGCCAGGCGACGCCGAAAAGCGTGTAAGGCACGAAGCCGACGACCATGAGCGGAAACGACAGAAACCAGTCGCGCTGCGCCAGGACCGAAAGCGCGGCGAGCGCGATCGACAGGAGGAAAGGAAGCGCCGCCGCCTTGAACACGAAGCCCAGCCGGCCGAGCACGGTGCCGTAGGCCTCCATCACCGTCGCGCCGACCGGCACGCGCCGGATGGCGGACGGCGGCGGGCTGCTCTGGCTCATGCCGGGACGCCCCCCGGGTCCGCCAGCTCCTCGGCGATGCGCCGCGCCGCGGCCACGGGATCGGGCTGGGCGGTGATCGGGCGGCCGACGACCAGGTAGTCGGCCCCCGCGGCCACCGCCTGCGCGGGCGTCATCACGCGCTTCTGGTCGCCCGCCGGCGCAAGGCGCGGCCGGATGCCCGGCACGACCAGGACGAAATCCGGCCCGCACAGCGCGCGCAAGGCGGTGATCTCGTGCGGGCCGCACACCGCGCCGTCGAGGCCGCTGTCCCGGGCCATGACGGCCAGACGCCGGACCTGTTCGCCGACCGGCCCGTGCTGGCCCACGGCCTCCAGATCGGAGTCGTCGAGGCTGGTCAGCACAGTGACGGCAATAACGAGCGGGCGCGGCGCGTCTGCGTCCTCGGCCGCCTCGCGCGCCGCCTGCGCCGCGGCCTGCATCATGGCCGGCCCGCCTGCTGCGTGGACCGTGACCATGAACGGGCGGACGCGGGCCGCGGCGCGCAGGGCGCCGGCCGCGGTGTTCGGGATGTCGTGGAACTTGAGGTCGAGAAACAGCCGCTCGCCGCCGATCACGGCGCGCACGCCGTCCGGGCCGTGCGCAGTGAACAGCTCCGCGCCGACCTTGAGCCCGCCCACCGCGCCGCGCAATGCCGAGGCCAGCTTGGCCGCCCGCTCGAGATCGGGCGTATCCAGCGCGACGAAGATGCGGTCCTTGGCGTTCGGCCCAGGGGCGGCTTGGGTCATGGCGCGGGTATAGCAGAGGGCGCGGATGCGGTCACGCCGGGCGGGACGGCGGGCGCGGAGGATGTGACGCGGCCCGGCTCAGGCCCGCTCGACCGTGAGCTGGGCGGCGGCGAAGTCCTCGATGGCCGTGCCGACCGACTTGAACAGCGTGATCTGGTCGTAGAAGCGGCGCCCGGCCCGCTCACCCCGGCTCAGCTCGAACAAGTCGGCGGCGATGTCGTTCGCGTCGAGCGCGCCGGACTCGATCGGCTGGACGATGTCGCCGGCCTCCGTGCACGCGCCGGCGCGGGTGTCGACGAAGACGCGCGCGCGCCGGACCGCGGCGTCGTCGGCCTCGCGCATGTCCGGCCGGTAGGCGCCGACCAGGTCAAGGTGCTGGCCGGGCTGCAGCCATTCCCCCCTGATCAGCGGCTCGCGGCTCAAGGTCGCGCATGAGATGATGTGCGCGCCGCGCACCGCCGCCTCCAGATCGGCGGTGTGCGCGACGCGAAAGTCGCTGCGGTCGAGGCGCCGGGCCAGACGCGCGGCCTTCTCCTGCGTGCGGCCCCAGACCAGCACGTTGCGGATCGGCCGCACCGTGGCGTGCGCCACGATGAGATGGGGGGCGAGCGTGCCCGTGCCGACCATGAGCAGGCGCTCGCAGTCCGGCCGCGAGAGATAGCGTGAGGCGAGCGCGGAGGCCGCCGCGGTGCGCTTGGCGGTGAGCATCGGCCCGTCGATGAGCGCCACGGGCGAGCCGGTCTTGCCGTCGAGCAGCAGGTAGATGCCCATCACCGCCGGCAGGTCGCGCGCGGCGTTGTCGGGAAAGATGGTCACCATCTTGACGCCGATGTGGCGGCGCGGCTGCCAGGCGGGCATCAGCAGCAGCGTGGCGTCGGACCCGGTCCCGGTCGCGATCGTGTGGTGGTGGCGCACCGGGACCTCGATGTCGCGCCGGAAGGCCTGGCGCAGGCGCTCGACCAGGCTCTCGTAGTCGAGCGCCGCCTCCACTTCCGCTGCCGAGACGACCCGCATGGCGCCGCGACCGCGGCTTTACGCCCCGGTGGCCGGGAGCTTGGCGCGCTCGGCCGCGCCCTTGGCGGACGTCGGCTGGCCCGCCTGGCCGGTCTGCGTCGTCGCCGGCCCGGGCCGCGCGTTCTGGCGCTCACGCCGCATCCGGGCGAGCTCGCGCTCCAGCTCTGCGGCCCGGCGCTGCGCCTTGCGCGCGCGCCGGCGCGCCGCGCCCCCGGACAGCCAAGCCGCCGCGGCCCCGACGAGCAGGCCGACGAAGGCGCTGCCCAGGATGACCGCAAAAAGCGGGACCCCGACCGAGATCCCGAGCGGCCAGAGATCGAGGGTGACGGGCGCCCGGTTCGTGATCGCGAACACCACGGCCACGACCGTCACGGGAAGGGTTAGAATCCAGGATATCCGTTTCACATGTTCAGAACTGCGCTGTGGCTGACAGGTCGGCCGCCGATCCGGGCGCGCCCGAGCCGGCCCCGGACGTTTACGACCCGGCGTTCAAGCGTTCGCGCAGCAGTTTACCGGTTTTGAAGAAGGGAATGTGCTTTTCCGCGACGCGCACCGCGTCGCCGGTGCGCGGGTTGCGGCCGACCCGCTCCTCGCGGCGCTTGACGGAGAATGCGCCGAAACCCCGGAGCTCCACCCGGTCGCCGCGCGCCAACGCCCCGGCGATCTCGTCGAAGATCGTCGTCACGATCCGTTCCACGTCGCGATGATAGAGGTGCGGGTTGAGCTCCGCGATGCGCTGGATCAGTTCGGACTTCGTCATGGCAGCCCTTCCCCCCAATGAACGACTGGCCCCGCCCGTCGAAAAGACGGAAGATCGTCGCCGCGGCGGTCGAGCAGGAAACGCGGCCCGGCGGCCTCCCCCGCCCCTGTTTGCACAAGCGGCATTGTACCCGGGCCCGATGCCGATTTATTAGCCTGCCAGAGACATTCGGAGGCGTCAAGGATAAGCCGTTCAGAACAAACGCATTTTTTAGCACTGCTTCAAGCCGCGCGAGGGCTGGACGCACAACGGCCCGACGAAACTTCGCCGGGCCGTGGCCGTAACCGACGGTGTCGCGGGACTATCAGCCCGCGTCGTCGCCTCCGGATTCGGTTTCCGCCTCGACGGTTTCGCCCGCCGCCTCGGCGCCGTCCTCGGCGTCCTCCTTCTTGGCGGTTTTCTTCCTGGCGGTCTTGGGCTTGGGGGCCTTTTCCTTCACCTCGCCGTCGTTGTCCGCCTTGGCTCCGGTCGTCTTGTCCTTGGCGGCCTTTTTCTTGGTCTTGTCCTCCCCGTCCTCGGTGGCCGCCTCCTTTTCCTGGGCGGCCTTGGAAATCGCGGCGCCGAGGATCACGCCGAGGCTGGCGCCCGACTCGGCGGAGCCGTAATCCGCCATGGCCTTCTTCTCCTCGTCCACCTCGCGCTGCTTTATGGACAAGGTGATCTTGCGGCCCTTCGAGTCGATGGCGGTGATCTTGGCGTCGACCTTCTCGCCCACGGCGAACCGGTCGGGCCGCTGCTCGCTGCGCTCGCGCGACAGGTCCGACTTGCGGATGAAGCCGATCACGCCGTCGCGCAGCTCGACCTCGATGCCGTTGTCCAGGACCTGATGCACCGTGCCGGTCACTACGTGGCCCTTCTTGAGCTCGCCGCGCGCCTTTTCGAACGGATCCTCCGTGAGCTGCTTGATGCCGAGGCTGATGCGCTCCTTGTCGATGTCGACGTCGAGCACCTTTACCCGGACGGTGTCGCCCTTCTTGTACTTCTTCACCGCCTCGTCGCCGGGCAGGTTCCAGTCGAGGTCGGAAAAGTGGACCATGCCGTCGATCTCGCCGGGCAGGCCGACGAACAGGCCGAACTCCGTGATGTTCTTGATCTCGCCCTCGATCTCCGTCCCCGGCGCGTAGTTCTCCAGGAACGCCTCCCACGGATTGGCCAGACACTGCTTGAGGCCGAGGCTGATGCGGCGCTTCTGCTCGTCGACGTCGAGCACCTTCACCTCGACCTCCTGGCTGGTCGAGACGATCTTGCCCGGGTGCACGTTCTTCTTCGTCCAGCTCATCTCCGAGACGTGAACCAGGCCCTCGACCCCGGGTTCCAGCTCGACGAAGGCGCCGTAGTCCGTGATGTTGGTCACCCGGCCGACGAATTTGGTGCCGATCGGGTACTTGGCGGCGACGCCCTCCCACGGGTCGGCCTCGAGCTGCTTCATGCCCAGGCTGATCCGCTGCGTCTCAGGATTGAAGCGGATCACCTGGACCTTGACCTGCTGGCCGATGGACAGCGCGTCGCTCGGGTGGTTGATCCGCTTCCAGGAGATGTCGGTGACGTGGAGCAGGCCATCGACCCCGCCGAGGTCGACGAAGGCGCCGTAATCGGTGATGTTCTTGACCACGCCCTCGAGCACCTGGCCCTCCTTGAGCCCGGCGATCAGCTCCGCGCGCTGCTCGGCGCGGGTTTCTTCCAGCACCGCGCGGCGCGAAACCACGATGTTGCCGCGCGAGCGGTCCATCTTGAGAATCTGGAACGGCTGCGGGGTACCCATCAGCGGCCCGATGTCGCGCACCGGGCGGATGTCGACCTGGCTGCCGGGCAGGAAGGCCACGGCACCGGACAGGTCGACGGTGAAGCCGCCCTTGACCCGGCCGAAGATGATGCCGGTCACGCGCGCGCCCTCGTTGAAGGATTTTTCGAGCTGCGTCCAGGCTTCCTCGCGCTTGGCCTTCTCACGCGACAGGACGGCCAAGCCGTCCTTGTTCTCCATGCGCTCGAGGTAGACCTCGACCTCGTCGCCGACCTTGACCTCCGGCGGCCGGCCGGCCTCGGAGAACTCCTTGAGCGCGACGCGGCCTTCCGATTTCAGGCCGACGTCGACGAGCGCGCTGTCGCCCTCCATGGCGATGATGGTGCCCTTGAGCACGGTGCCTTCGAGGCGATCGGCGGTGCCGAGCGATTCCTCCAGCAAGGCGGCGAAACTTTCCGTCTGCGGTGCCGATTCGTCGGTGGCTGGTTCAGCCATGTATCAAGTCCCTTTCTTCGTTCACGGTATTCGGGCCAACCGGTTGGCTCCGGCGGTCTTCCCGGGGGCGGCCCCGGGCATGTCACGCCGCTCCCGCCGGCCCTGGGGCCGGGTTCGCGGCGCGCCGCGACGCGACGATCTCCAGTGCGGCCCGGAAGACCGTTTCGGCGTCCATGTCACTGGTGTCGAGAACGATCGCATCGGGCGCCGGCTTCAGCGGCGCGGCGGCGCGCGCGCTGTCGCGGGCATCGCGCGCCTTCATTTCCTCCACGACGCGCGCGTATATACTCGGCTCACCCCGCTCGAGCAACTCTTTATGGCGCCGCGCCGCGCGCGCTCCGGGGCTGGCGGTGACGAACAGCTTCACGTCCGCCTCGGGGCAGACCACCGTGCCGATGTCGCGGCCGTCGAGCACCGCGCCGCGCTTGCCGCCCGGCGGGGCCTCGGCGAAGCGCCGCTGGAGGTCGAGCAGGGCCCGGCGCACCGCCGGGATCGCCGCCACCACCGAGGCCGCCTGGCCGACCCGCTCATCGCGCAGGCCCGGGCGCTCCAGGTCCGCCAGAGTGAGCGCCGCCGCGGCGCGCGCCGACCTCGCCGCGTCCGCCGGGTCGCCGCCGGCGTCGAGGACCTTGGCCGCCGCCGCGCGGTAGATGAGCCCGGTGTCGAGGTAGGCGAAATCGAGCTCGCGGGCTAGGCGCCGGGCCAGGGTGCCCTTGCCGGCGGCACCCGGGCCGTCGATCGCGATGATCATCGCCCGGCGGTCTCCGCGGAAATCTCGGCGCCGAGGCCGGCCATGAGCTCGACAAAGCCGGGGAAGCTGGTGTCGATCGGTGCCCCGTCGTCGATCGTGACCGGGCGCTCGGCGGCCAGGCCGAGGACCAGGAAGCTCATGGCGATGCGGTGGTCGAGCGCGGCCTCGATCCTCGCCCCGCCGGGCGGCCGGCCGCCGAGGCCGTGCACGACCAGGCCGTCCGGGTCCTCCTCGACCCCGATCCCACACGCGGCCAGGCCGCGCGCGATGGCGGCCAGGCGGTCGCTTTCCTTGACGCGCAGTTCGCCCAGTCCGGGCATGACGGTGCTGCCCCTGGCGCAGGCCGCGGCGACGGCGAGGATGGGGTATTCGTCGATCATGCTCGGCGCGCGCTCCGCCGGCACCTCGACGGCGTGGAGCGGGCCCGCCGCGGCCACGAGGTCGGCGACCGGCTCGCCCGCCTCCTCGCGCCGGTTCTCGAAGCGCAGGCGGGCGCCCATCTCCTCCAGGGTGGCGAACAGGCCGGCGCGGCTCGGATTGACGCCGACGCCCGGCAGGCGCACCTCCGAGCCCGGCAGGACGAGCGCGCCGACCGCTACGAAGGCGGCCGAGGAGGGGTCGGCCGGCACGCGCACGGCCCGGGCGGTCAGCTCCGGCTGGCCGGTCACGGTGACGGCGCGGCCCTGTTCGGTCTGCTCGACGGCGAGCGCCGCCCCGAAGTGGCGCAGCATCAGCTCCGTGTGGTCGCGCGTGGGCTGCGGCTCGATGACCGTGGTCTGGCCCGGCGCGTTCAGGCCGGCGAGCAGGACCGCCGACTTCACCTGCGCCGAGGCGACCGGCAGGCGGTAGCGGATCGGCACGGCCTGATCGGTGCCGAGCACGATGAGCGGCAGGCGGCAGCCGTCCCGCGCGATCACCGCGGCGCCCATCTCGCGCAACGGCGCCGCGACTCGCGCCATGGGCCGGCGGCGCAGGCTGGCGTCGCCGGTCAGCACGGCACGCAGCGGGTGGGTGGCCAACACGCCCATGAGGAGCCGCGCGCCGGTGCCGGAGTTGCCGAGGTCGAGCACGTCCTCGGGCTCGCACAGGCCGCCGAGGCCGCGTCCCCAGACGCGCCAGGTCCCGTCCGCGTCGCGTTCGATCTCGGCGCCCAGCGCCCGCACCGCCGCCGCGGTGCGCAACACGTCCTCGCCCTCGAGCAGGCCGTGGACCTCGGTACCGCCGACCGCGAGCGCGCCGATCATGAGCGCGCGGTGCGAGATCGACTTGTCGCCGGGCACGCGCACCTGGCCCCGCAGGGCTTCGCTCGGTCTTGCGGTCAGCGGTCGCACGGCGGGGAAAATCCTCCGCGGAATGAGGGCGTTCGGGCCCGTCGTCTGTACCATATCCGCACCGCCGGGCAACAGTGCGGCACGGTGCGAATTACCTTTTGACAGCGCCCGGCGAACGTGGCAATTGGCTCGCCCGTTGTCGCTGGGCAAGAACGCGGGAGGATTGCCGGTGACCAAGCCGGACTGGGGCACGAAGCGGCTCTGCCAGGGCTGCGGCACGAAATTCTACGACTTTGGCCGCGCGCCCATTACCTGTCCCAAATGCGGCGCCGAGTTCGATCCCGAAGTGCTGCTCAAGTCGCGCCGCAGCCGGGCCAACGCGCTCGGCAAGGTGACCAAGCCGATCCAGAGGGTGGCCCCCGCCGTGAAGGCCGTGGTCGAGGAGGACCTGGACATCGACCTGGAAGAGGGCGAGGAGGACCTGGACGAGCTGCCCGAGGCCGAGGCGGAGGACGACGCGTTGATAGAGGACGCCTCGGAACTGGGCGTCGACGAGGACGTGGCAGAGGTCGTGGTCGGCAGCAACGAGGAGGAGGATTGAGGCCGCGGGCACGAGCGCCCGGCGGCGATTTTTCCCTTGCGCGCCCGTAGCCGGCTTCCTAACTTCCGACCCGGCGCCGCGGCGCGCGCGGCGATTCGCCTTCCCCGGGGCCGTAGCTCAGTTGGGAGAGCGCTACAATGGCATTGTAGAGGTCGTCGGTTCGATTCCGTCCGGCTCCACCAAGTTTATCAAGGGCTTAGCTGGAAGCGGCTAGGCCCTTTCCGCTATTCGGATGCACGCGGTAATACGCGGATCCGGAGGTTTTGAGCCGCGCCGCGGCGTCCGGTCGGCGCCACCGGCCCTCGAGGCGTGCATCACCGCGCCTTGCGCTCGGATGGGTCACGCGAAGACGCGGCGGGCCGATCTCCGGTCCTCGGGTTGCCACGGCCGCCCGAATTCGCGCGCTCGTACCGGTCGCGAATGTTCTCGATATGGCCGAGGTCGTAGGCCCTGTCGGCCACCTCTGCGGCCCGGTGCGCGGCCCACTCGTCGTCGGCGCTGATGCTCTTGACGTACATATAGTGAAGGAAAACGAGAGCGCCCCACGCGAATGCCGGCCAAAAAAACCACCATGGACCGGGCGTAATCAGATCCACGAGAAACAGAACGACGGTGCCGAGCGCATAGGCGCGCGCGTGAAGGCGCAGATATCGGACCGCCTTTCGGCTTGCGCCGGATTTCCCGTCGTCACCGCGCGTCTCGTTCACGAGCCTCTTCGTCCAGCAGTGGCGGCCGGTTACCGTGGCCGGCTCCGATCCGCTCACGCGCCGCGGTTGCGACCGCGCGCCGCCGACCGGCCCTCGGCGCGGCGAATGGTCGGTTGCGCCGCGATGTTCCGATCGGCTTACCCGCTTTGCGCATCCCCCGGCATGTCCTGATAAACCTTGGCGATGGCCACGACCCTGAGCGAGTAGCGCAGGAGAACCAGCGTGACCGCGAGCAGCAGGAGTTCGTCGATCGTATGGAGGTTCGGCGGGAACCCATAGAAGAAGAAATGAAAAAGGGCGACCGGTGGCGCCGTCGAGCAATAGAGGGCCGCATAATAATGCTTTGTCGCGCCGAGGACGACCGCGCCGCAAACCACGGAAAGGGCATAGATCGAGACGCCATAGGATCGTCCTTTGGGGGCGTCGTCGGACAGCGATACGAGTGAGATCACGGCGAACAAAACGGCGAGGAAGAGCACATAGGCAAGGATCTCGCTGCTGGCTTGCTCCTTAGTCATTTTGGCCACACGCACGAAATAGGGCGTCTTGACCTCGTCCCACACGTATTTCCGAATGTATTTATCCCAGGACATCCGCCCACCAATCTGGAAAGAGCCAAGTACTTCGCTGGCTCACTGGTCCTTCGTCCCCATGCCGCCGCAATGTTGAAGCCCGGCGTTTCCGGGTTCGCTGCCGGTGCACCGCCAGGCCCCGGCGGCAGGTCTTATCCCTTGGCTTCTTGCTGATCGCGCAACATGACCTGGCTCTTTTCGGCGCGCACCTCGAGTTGGTCCTCCACCTTCTCCAAATCCAGCCGCTCCTTGCCCTCGATCGTCTTGCCGGTCTCCTCCGGCCACTCCAGGGTCATGAGCGGATAGCGCCAGTGCTTGGGCCCGAACAGCACGATCGCAACCTGGAGCCAGACGGAAATCCCCGCGACCACGGCAACGACAAGACCGATCGCGAGGACGGTCTTGATGATCCAGCGATGATGCAGCCCGACCAGCGACGCCGAGATCTCGCCGATGGACCAAGAATCGTAGGCGTACACGATCGCGAAGTAGACGATGGTTGAGGTAAAGGGAATGAGAAAGATGGTCAGCCCTATAAACTCGAGCCAGGCCTTCTTCCGGAACTCGAGCCTTTCGCGAACGAGATCGACGCGCACGTGCGTGTTCCAGATGTAGCCGAAGCCGAGGACCAGGGTAAAGAGCGCGGTGTGGAAGTGCCACTCGAGTTCCTGCAACAGCGTCGAGCCGAAGTACTCGCTCACGTTCTCCACCAACCAGATCTGAAACACGCCGGTCTTGCGGATGAAGAGGTCGAAGGCCGTGATCAGTATCAGCGGTA